>JACQIO010000027.1 GCA_016198415.1 Candidatus Berkelbacteria bacterium
GGGCCTGTAGCTCAGTGGTAGAGCAGGAGCCTTTTAAGCTTCGTGTCGTGGGTTCGATCCCCACCAGGCCCACCAGGAAGCCTATGAACACCATCAGCCATCGTTTACTGAACTGGATTGGGAAGAAATCAAAGGTTTACCGCCGAGCTACGATCCAATTATCCCAAAGGAGAGTGATGGCCACGTTTGAGGATTTTGAGAAGGTCGACATGCGCGTTGGGAAGATCGTGTCCATCGACGATTTTCCTGAGGCGCGGAAGCCGATGTACAAGCTGACGATCGACTTTGGGCCGGAGATTGGGACGAAGCAGAGCTGTGGGCAGTACACGCAGAACTACGCTAAAGATGAGCTGATGAACCGGCTCGTGCTCGGCGTCGTCAACTTCCCACCCCGCCAAATCGGCCCAACCCTGTCCGAAGTCCTCACCCTCGGCGTGGCTGACGAACATGGAAACGCCGTCCTCATTGAGCCGGAATGTGACGTCCCGCTTGGGACGAGGATGAACTGACGTCCTCGCAGGTGCGGTGAAGTCGGCGCCTTCTTCAGTACCAGACTGAGTTGACGAAGTGGGCGCGGTATGTCACGGTGTCGTGTTCGAACGACGTCGCGTTGTTCGAAACGTTCCTTGAGGGAGGTGAAATGGATGGTGGAGTTTGTGCATTCCACGGGCTTCGTCATCATGGCGGCATCCGGAGCAGCTTGCCTACTCTACTCGGCTTGGCAGGTCTATCCCACCGATCGTCGTGCAGCCCTGATCATGGCGCTTGGGACATTGTATGTTCTGGGCGAGGGGCTCCAGCAACTCCTTTGGCTGCCCAGCTGGATTCGCTGGCACGTCTCGGACCTCGGCTTTGTTGCTTCGTCAGCAGCCGTTGGGATGGGGATCGGCCTCCTGCTGAGGTTGAATCGCAGAGGACGCTGGGTTCTGGCTACGGTCGGTCTTGGGATTGGTGTGGGCAGCGCCTTCACGATTGAGCTGCTCGAGTTTCTTCTGCCGGCACCGGACGAGGCGCATGGGGTCGGACGAGGAGATCCCGTTGATCTCCTGCTCTTCCTTCTCACCTGGCTCATCGTCCGTTCCCAGGTCAGGGCTGGCTTGGCAGAAGAGCGGACTAAGGAGCAGCTGGCGGTTCCCGAGTGTCGCGCGGAGCGACGGCGGAAAGTCAGGGAGGCGCGGAAACGAACGAAGCGTGAGCGTAAAACGAACGGCCCACGCCCAACCTAAGAGACGACCCCACCGGGTCGTCTCTTTACGTGACTGATCCACCTACGCCTTTCCACTTGACAAGTGGAAAGTTCAAGTGGAAAGTTTGCGTCGCGTGGAAGAGCGAGTGGAACATCCGCGGAGCAACGGGCCGACGGAGGGATGGACGAGCACGTCTCGATGCGCACCTATCGCGGTCCAGACCGACGGTTCTTGTGAGTCTCTCTAGATCCGCCAGAGGGGGCGGCGGTTCCAGCCAAAGGCAATCAAGGTGATCACCGGTAAGACGAGCCACCAGGTGTGATGGCTGGCCAAGAAGCCGGCCATGTTTGACTGGGCAATGATGCTGGCCCGAGACTCTTCCGGCAGGAAGGAAATGACCGTGGTGACGATGAGGGCCGTGTTGAGGAACGAGTAGGAGAGCATCTCAAAGGGCGAGAGGAGGGAGCTGACGCTGTCCCGTCCGCCCGAGATCCCACTCTTGGTGGTGACGAGGACGATCGTGGCCAGAAACAAGATGGACTGGATGGTGAAGGGCGAGACGCTCGAGTTCACAAAGAACGAGCTAATAGTCCGCTCGCCCTGGAAGAACTGGCCGATCGGTTCGGTCAGAAGCTGAGTCATGACGATGCCCACGTAGATGGAGAGGAGCGTCGCGACCGTCCGCTCTCGTTGCATCATCATGCCGTAGGCAGTGCCTACGATGAAGAACACCGTTAGAAACAAGTCCCAACTTGGTGTCACGCCGTCCCCTCCTTCACTGTGCTTAGTATACCACTCTTGATCTCCGGTGGGCCAGGGTTTGGTTCTTTGATCGGCTAGAGTCCGGCGTCCCGGAGCTTCTCGATGAGGTCACGCTGCTTCTTATTCAACCGATCTGGAAACTGGACGCGGACGACGGCAATCAGGTCACCGCGACCACCGCGGTAGGGCATGCCTTTGCCGGGGAACCGGAAGGCTTGGCCGTCACGGGTGCCGGCCGGGATGGCCAGCTCCACCGTTTCTCCCTGAGCGTTCTGAAACGTCAGCGTTGTGCCCAGGAGCGCATCCGTCAGTTTGACTCGGGCCTCGACCTGCACCTGCGAGAAG
This sequence comes from Candidatus Berkelbacteria bacterium, assembly GCA_016198415.1. GTDB lineage: Bacteria > Patescibacteriota > UBA1384 > JACPKC01 > JACPKC01 > JACQIO01. The sequence continues at coordinate 2,295 of JACQIO010000027.1, forward strand.
GCCTGGCCAAAGAAACTCTCAAAGATGTCGCCCACGCCCCCCATCCCCCCAAAGCCAGTCCGGGCGCCGCCACCAAAGATGTCCTCGTAGCGGACGCCTGGCCCAGCGCCGGAAAAGTCGGTGGTCCCAAACTGATCGTAGGCCTGGCGCTTCTCTGCGTCAGAGAGGACCTGGTAGGCCTCGCTGATCTCCTTGAAGCGGGCTGAGTCACCCCCCTTGTCCGGGTGGTGGGCCTGGGCCAGCTTCCGGTAGGCCCGCTTGAGCTCGTCAGCCGAGGCGTTCCGAGGCACGCCGAGGATGCGGTAGTAGTCTTTGGCCATGGAGCGTCCTCGGGAAGACTACGAGCTCACCGTCTCGTCTGGTGCATCCGTGGTGGGCGGGGCGAGCTCGGCGCCGGACTCGTCGATCACCTCACCTCGGTTGGGGTTGACGAGGAGCGTGAAGAGTTCGCCGCTGGGCGCCTTGTACTCGACCGTCCACCAGAGCCAACCGCGGGGCGCCCGCTGCGAGAGGAAGAGGGTCGCTCGGGTGCCTGGCTGACGGGCCCGGAAGTCGGCCCCGCCGTTCGCCTCGGCCAGCTGGAGGGCCTCAGCAAAGTTCATCTTCCAGTACTGGGTGCTGATGGGGATGACCTGATCACCCAGGAAGTCGGCCTTGGGGATGATGGCGCGGACAAACTTCTCGGTTGCTTGGGAGAGGGAGTAGGTCCACCAGTTGGCCGCGTCTTGCTCGGAGCCAAAGACGTAGACCTCGTTGCCGCTGTCCCGGGCCAGGCTCGCCGGGAGTTCCACGGAGACGTAGTGGAGGACGGCGTCTGATTGCCACTCGAGGGCGGCCGCCGTGGCGCTTGCCAGGTGACGATCGAGGGCAGCATCGTGCTCAAAGGTTGGGATTGCTGTCAGGTCCTCGGTACCGGGATCCGTGGCCGCTGGGTCCTCCGAGCTGGAGCCCGTCGACGAGGCATCCTGATTAGTGTCTGAAGTGGACTGCTTGAGCCCACAGCCAGTCAGGGTCAGCACGACCACCGCTACCAGAAGCCAGGCGCCCGGGTGGAGCCTGCCTCCGGTTGGTGAAGTCATGGTTCCCATGCCACTCCCTTCAGTGCGATGGTGTCTGATCGTTGGTGTCGGGTTTCCCATCGGCATCGTCGCTCGGGGTATCAGACTCTTGCTTGACCTCGCCCTCGGCCTGCTGGTAGAGATGCGTGCCCACCTCCGACAGCTTGGTTTCGAGTGCCGTCAGCTTGGCCGAGATCTCCTCGGCGTTCTCCTGGCCGACCACGCCCCGGAGGGCCGTCACGGCATCTTCCACAGCCCGGACGTCCTCGGGTTTCAGCTTGTCCTTGGCATCACTGAGCGTCTTCTCGGCCGAGTACATGAGGGTGTCGGCTCGGTTGCGGAGCTCGACGAGCTCCTTCCGCTTCTTGTCTTCGTCGGCGTGAGCCTCGGCGTCCTGACGCATCGCTTCCACCTCGCTCTCCGAGAGCCCCGAGGATGATTGGATGGTGATCTTCTGCTCTTTGCCCGTCGCCTTGTCCTTGGCCGAGACGTTCAAGATGCCGTTGGCGTCGAGGTCGAACGTCACCTCCACCTGGGGTACACCCCGCGGTGCCGGGGGGAGGCCATCCAGGATGAACCGGCCGAGGGAGCGATTGTCCGCTGCTAGGGAGCGCTCGCCCTGGAGGACGTGGATCTCGACCGATGGCTGATTGTCGGGTGCGGTCGAGAAGACCTGAGACTTGGTGGTGGGGATGGTGGTGTTGCGCTCGATGAGGGGGGTCATGACGCTCCCGAGGGTCTCGAGTCCCAGCGTGAGCGGCGTCACATCCAGGAGGAGGAGGTCCTTGACCTCGCCGCCCAAGACACCGGCCTGGATCGCAGCGCCGAGCGCCACCACCTCATCGGGATTGACGCCCTTGTGGGGCTCCTTTTCAAACATCTCCTTGACGAAGGCGTGGACGGCCGGCATGCGGGTCATGCCGCCTACCAGGAGGACCTCGTGAATCTCTTTCTTGGCGACCCCAGCGTCTTTGAGGGCCTGTTCGATAGGTTTCCGCGTCCGCTCAATCAGCTCGCTCGCGAGTTGCTCGAGCTTGGCGCGGGAGAGCGTCATGACCAGGTGCTTCGGCCCGCTCGCGTCGGCCGTGATGAAGGGGAGATTGATCTCACTCTCGAGGTTGCTGGAGAGTTCGATCTTGGCCTTCTCAGCCGACTCCTTGATGCGCTGGAGGGCCATCGTGTCTTTGCCAAGGTCGATCCCGTCACTCTTCTTGAACTCGGCGATGATCCAGTCCATGACCGTGGCGTCAAAGTCGTCGCCACCCAGGTGGGTATCGCCGGCCGTCGACTTCACCTCAAAGACGCCGTCGCCAATCTCGAGGATCGTCACGTCAAAGGTTCCACCACCCAGATCGTAGACCGCGATCTTGCCTTCCTTACTCTTGTCGAGGCCATAGGCCAGGGCGGAGGCGGTTGGCTCGTTGATGATCCGCTTGACCTCAAGTCCCGCAATCTTGCCAGCATCCTTGGTGGCTTGTCGCTGAGCATCATTGAAGTAGGCCGGGACGGTGATCACTGCTTCCGTGACTTTTTCGCCGAGATAACTCTCAGCGTCGGTTTTCAGCTTCTGGAGAATGAAGGCTGAGACTTCCTGCGCCGTGTACTCCTTGTCGCCCATGACGACCCGGACTGAGCCATCGTCGGCTGACTTCAGTTGGTAGGGAACGAGCTGCTTGGTCTTCTGCACCTCCGGCTCGTCGTAGCGGCGGCCGATGAAGCGCTTGACCGAGTAGACAGTGTTGGTGGGGTTGGTGATCGCCTGACGCTTCGCAATCTGGCCGACCACCCGTTCGCCACCCTTGCTGACCGCCACGATTGAGGGCGTCGTGTTACTCCCCTCGGCGGAAGGGATTACCTTGGGTTTGCCACCCTCCATTACGGCGACCACGGAGTTGGTCGTGCCCAAATCGATACCAATGATCTTGCCCATATGGATTACCTCGCGTGCTTCGGGTCGTGGTCGGAGGCGCGACCGGTGCTGACGACGACCTTGGCTGGTTTGACAATTGTACCACTCTGCTCGTAGCCTGCCTCAACCTCTTCAATGATGGTGCCTTCTGGGGCGTCCGGATGGGGGAGCTGGGAGAGGGCGTCATGCTTGCGCGGATCGAAGGGTTCGCCGACGGTTGGAATCTGGGTCAGGCCGTGGGCAGTCAAGACGGCCTCGAGCTGCTTCTGGATCTGGGCAAAGCCGGTCCGCCAGGGTGAGTCGCCGTCCGGGAGGTGGAGGAAGGCGCGACGGACGTTATCGAGGATGGGGGTGAGGGCGAGGACGGTCTCTCGCTTGATGGCTGCCGCGAGCTCCTGATGTTCGGCCGCCGTGCGGCGTCGAAAGTTCTCAAAATCGGCTTGGGTCCGTTGCCAGCCAAGCTTGAAGGCCGCGAGCTCGTGCTCGAGTTCGGCGATGCGCTTGGCATCGCCACGGGGCGGTGTGGGCGCATCCGATGGAGGGCTGGCTGGTTTGCGTGCAGTCATGACACCTCGTTTCAGAGACCGTTCATGGTACCACCGTTCCGGGTCCGTGGTCAATGACAGGGGGCAGTCAACCGTGTATCTAGCGGCTGAGTATACTGGCCGTATGCGCCTCGTGCAATCGTGGCCACTCTTGTGGGTCTCTGGTGCGCTCATCGTGGGCGCGGGCTTGGCGGTGCTCCTCCCCAGCAGTGCCGTCACCTGGCTTCTACTTGTCGCCAGCCTGCTCGGCCTGGTCGGATTGGGCCTGATCCTGCTTGGGCACCCTCGCTGGCTCCTGGGGATTGGGCTCGGTCTGGTCGTCGTCCTGGCTGGTCTCGGCACCCTCGTGCGCACAGCGATCGCCCCAATTCCAACTGGGGCTCGGCCGATGACGGACCAGGTGGTCACGATCGTCTCGGCTCCCGGAGAGCGTGTCCACGGGCTGGTGGCGTATGCTGATATGGAGCTCGGCCAGACCGTCAACCGCGTCAGACTCGAGTGGATCGGCGGTGAGGCGTACCGCTACGGGACCCGGCTGGTGGTTGATGGCAGGCTGCGACCCGGTGCGATTGAGGAGCGCTTCAACGAACGCGGCTACCTGCTTGCGCACGGGGCGATGGGCGTCCTTGAGGCCACGCGGCTAGAGGTCGTTGACGGTCGGGCCGGTCACGGGCTGCTCCGCTGGCTCCACGACCTCAGGCTCAACCTGATCGACCGACTCCGCGGCGCGCTCGCTGCTCCAGAGCAGGCGATTGTGGCGGGAATCCTCCTTGGGGAACGCTCTGACTTCTCAGCCGAGCTCGAGGAGGTCTTTCGCCGGACCGGCACCACCCACATCTTGGTGGTGAGCGGCTCCAACGTGGTCGTGATCGCCATGGTGGTCCTCGGTCTCGTCCAACTCGTCCATCGCCGCCTCGCGCTCGGGGTGACGGCGCTCGTCCTGGCGGGCTTTGTGGTCGTCAGTGGTGCGGACACGTCAGTCGTTCGCGCGACCATGTTCTATGGTCTCTACCTGCTCGCACAGTTGACTGGTCGTCGGGTCCACGGCCCCACGGTTGTGGCGGCCACCGCCGCCCTCATGCTGCTCATCACGCCGTGGCTCCTCATCTACGATGCCGGCTTCCAGCTCTCTTTTGCGGCTGTTCTCGGCCTAGTCCTCTTCCAGCCCTGGTTCAACGCCGTGTTGCCACCGCTGTTCGTGCCCGAGTACGCCGCGCCGGCTTTGGCAGCTCACGTCGCGACGCTCCCGATTCTGGTCTACACCTTTGGGTCGGCGAGCCTCGTTGCCCCACTCGTCAATGCGCTCATTGGACCGCTGGTGCCGGTCATCATGGCGCTGGGGGCAGCGGTGGCCGCGCTCCCCGGGATCCGACTGTTGGCTTGGCTGGCGGAAGGCGTCACGACGCTCCTCATCTTAGTGGTCACGAGCTTTGCGCAACTGCCGTGGGCCGCTGAGGACCTACCGCGCCACCACCTAGGTTGGACGACGCTCACGCTGGCGCTCCTCGGCGTGGTCGCCGTCCTGGCTCAGCGCTGGCTCGTCCGAGAGCGGCGACTCGGCAGGGCGGGGCTGTGACTCGAGCTCGGGCACCCAGTATCGCCTGGTTCATCGCCACAGCGGTGCTCGTGGTTGGTCTCCTCGTCCAGGTTCTTGAGCAACCGGAGGCGGCCAACGGTCTCCTGCGTGTCCGCGTCCTCGACGTTGGTCAGGGCGACGCCATCCTCGTCGACACCCCCAGCGGTGAGCACCTCCTCGTTGATGGTGGACCGGACGACAGCGTCCTGGTTGGCCTGAGTCGTTTCCTGGCTCCACCGCCGACCCTGACCCTGGTGGTGGCCACGCACAATGATGCCGACCACATCGGTGGACTCCCCGCCGTCCTTGAAACCTACCCAGTGACTGAGGTCTGGATCACCGGTGCCATCCACACGACCGAGACCTTCGAGCGCTGGCTCCGGGCCATCCCAGGCTCCGGGGCTCGGACGACCGTCGTCCAGGCTGGTCACGAGGCGACCTTTGGGGAGGCGCGGCTCCGTGTCCTCCACCCGTTCGAGGACTTTACCGGTGTCCGGCCGGACGAGAATCATCAGACCACCATTGTGCTCAAGCTGACGTACGGTGCGACGAGCTTCCTCCTGACGGGGGATCTGGGCTTTGAACAGGAGGCGCTCATGATCGAACGGGCGCCCGAGCTCTTGGGCGCGACCGTCCTCAAGGTCACTCACCATGGCTCCCAGTACGGCACAAGCGAGCGATTCTTGGAGTACGTCCATCCCGAGCTCGCCGTCGTTTCCGTTGGAGCGGACAATCGCTACGATCACCCAACTCCCGAACTCTTAGAGCGACTCTCGGCCGTCGGCCTCGATCCGTACCGGACGGACAAAAACGGAACCGTCACCTTCCGCTCCGATGGCACGACTATCGAGGTCGAGACCGAGCACCCCTAACCCCCCGATGTGTTCCCTGTTATCCACTCCCGAAGTGGAGTACTCTAGAC
>JACQIO010000028.1 GCA_016198415.1 Candidatus Berkelbacteria bacterium
GTCATGGGACAGAAGAATCAGCTGATCCAGGACCTCCCCGCTCTGGAAACCTTCCTGGTTCACAAAGAGATCTACGAAATCCCCGCTCGGCAGTTTGAACAGACCCTGGCTGAGCTAGTGGGACTCTTTGGCATCGAAGACATCCTCGACATCCAGGTCAGGAAACTCTCGCTCGGTCAGCGGATGAAGTGTGAACTCGTTGCGGCTCTGCTCCATCGGCCGCAGGTGCTCTTGCTCGACGAGCCAACCATTGGCTTGGACGTGGTGGCACAGAAGAACATTCGTGACTTCATCAAGAAGTACAATCGGTCAGAAAAAACCACGATCCTCCTCACCTCTCACTACATGGAGGACATTCGAGAGCTGTGTGAGCGAGTGATCATCATCAATCTCGGTCGTATTGTCTACGACGGCCGGCTCGATCAGCTCATCAAGCGGTATGCGCAGGACAAGCTTTTACGGGTTACCTTCCATCCCCCCGGTGTCACACGAAAGAAGATCGAGCGATTTGGTGAGATCGTCCGCTTCCAACGGTATGCCTGTACCCTGAAGTCGACTCGATCTGAGGCCAAGCGAACGGCGATCGCGCTTCTCTCCTCTAACCTCCCAGTTGACGACCTCTTGATTGACGAGATCGGGGTTGACGAGGTCATTCGGCACATCTTCAACGCCTGATGTGTTCCGATGCAGCCACAACTGTCCCTCGTGACTGTTTTCTCGTATCATAGGACCCATGATTGACCAGCCGTTGTCGTCAGCTCCGATCCTGGACACCTCCTCGGGGGTGCCGAAGCGGCGGGTGCTGCAGTGGGTTTTGATCGGTATCGTGATCGTCTTGGTGGCGGTGGCGGCGATTGTTCTGCCGCGGATCTTTGCCGAGCTGGCCTACCCGCTGGCCTACGAGGATGTGATTCGGGACGAGGCGTTGGCGCACGATCTCGATCCTTTCTTGGTGGCGGCGGTCGTCTACGCCGAGAGTCGGTACCGGCCGACTGCCACCTCCCCGGTGGGGGCTCGCGGGCTCATGCAACTGATGCCGCTGACGGGTGGGGGGATTGCCAAACGCCTGGGTGACACCCAGTTTACGCTGGATGATCTCTACGATCCGGCCACCAATATCCGGTACGGCACCTACCACTTGCAGGGGCTGATGGGCCGCTATCAGTCCAACGTTGAGGCCGCCCTGGTCGGTTACAACGGTGGGGGCGGGGCCGGTGACCGCTTTGCGCGCGGTGAACTGGGCAGTGTGCCAAATGAGAGCCTCCGCTACTACAAGAAGGTCCTTTTGGCCAAATCCATGTACGAGGAACTCTACCCGGTTCGTTTGGGCTCAGACACCTCGCTGGCCGAGTTCTTTGAGACCGAACCGCGGGAGACGGTGGCCACCAAGCTCCTCAAGGTGATACGTTCTACGGTCGTTGAGAGAATAGGACAGTAAGGTGATGACTCGGCGCGAGCTGATTGATCAGTTTTTCTCTTTCTACACGGACCGCGGGCACGCGGTGATTGCGCAGGCATCGTTAGTGCCGGTCGCTGACACCTCGGTTCTCTTCACGACGGCCGGGATGCACCCGCTGATTCCCTACCTGTTGGGTGACACACACCCGGACGGAACGCGCCTGGTGAACGTCCAGCGTTCGCTCCGGACCACGGACATTGAGGGGATTGGTGACGCCACGCATGGCACCCTCTTTGAGATGCTCGGTCACTGGTCGCTTGGTGACTACTGGAAGCGGGAGGCGATCGAGTGGAGTTACCGGTTCGTGACCGAGGTCTTGGGTTTTAGTAAGGAGAGGATCGCCGTGACGATCTTTGAGGGTGACGAGGCCAAGGGCATCGGGCTCGATGCGGAGGCGAAGACCATCTGGGAATCGATCGGGGTCACCCGGATTGTTCCCCTTGGGGCCGACAACTTCTGGGGACCGGTCCACGCCGCCGGTCCCTGTGGGCCGACCACCGAGATCTTCGTCTACCTGGGAGACGGTGAGCCATCGTCGGATTCGCTGCCGGGCGGGCCGAAGGATCGCGAGTGGGTCGAGATCTGGAACAACGTCTTTATGGAGTACGATAAAACGGCGGATGGCACGTTTGTGCCTCTGAAGCAGAAGAACATCGATACGGGTGTTGGGTTGGAGCGGGTGCTCATGACCGTCAATGGCCAGTCGAGCATCTACGAGACCGATCCCTACCAACCGCTTGTGGCGGCCATCTCAAGCGCTGAGCTGGCCCACGCAGACCGCGACGTTCGAATTATCGCCGATCATATCAAAGCCGCAGTCTTCCTGATTGCTGACGGTGTCCTGCCATCCAACAAAGATCGAGGGTATGTCTTGCGGCGCCTGATCCGCCGGGCCGTCCGGGCGAGTCGAGCGGTGGGATTCAATGCCTGGCCGTTGGCGGTGGAAGCGGTCGTTGGCGCGTACGGTGAGGACTACGCCCACCTCCTGGAGGCTCAAGCTGAGATTGAGCGCATCATCACCCAAGAGGTTGAACAGTTCTCCTCCAGTCTCGAACGAGCCATTCGCGAGCTGCACAAGCAGTTGACGAGGTTGCCGAATCCAGACCTGGAACGGGCGGCAGAGATCGTGTTCCTGGCGTTCCAGAGTCACTCGCTCCCGCTGGAAATGGGGTACGAGGTGCTGCGTGACGAAGGAATTGTGCACAACCAGCCTGCGTTCGAGGCGGCGCTCGATCGGCGGCTGGCCAAGCACCGAGAGATCTCAGGTGCCGGGCAGGAGAAGAAGTTTGGGGGCCACGGCCTCATTCTCGACACCGGTGAGCTCAAGGCGGGCAGCGAGGAGGAGGTAGCCAAGGTCCTCAGGCTCCACACCGCGACGCATCTTGTGCAAGCCGGGCTGCGGCACGTCTTGGGTGAGCACGTCCAGCAGAAGGGCTCAGACATCACGCCCGAACGGCTCCGCTTTGACTTCACGCATCCAGAGAAGCTTACACCAGAGCAGATCGCAGCGGTTGAGGCTTGGGTCAACGACGTCGTTGCTCGCGATCTGCCCATGCAGTTCGTTGAGCTGCCACTCGAGGAAGCTCAACGCTCCGGCGCCCTCCACTTCTTTGGTCATAAGTACCCGTCGCGCGTGAAGGTCTACTTTGTGGGTGAGTCGCTTGAGACCGCCGTTTCAAAGGAGTTCTGCGGTGGCCCACATGTGGAGCGCACGGGCATCATCGGCACGGTCAAGATCACCAAGGAACAGTCCGCTGCCGCCGGGGTCCGCCGCATCAAGGCAATTGTCGGGGAATGAATGATTGGTGATGATGGAGTCAGTCTGGGGCAGACCATCCTGAATCATGCATCAATCTCGGCTATACTGGAACAGCGTTCAATCGTTGGAGGACGATCACGATTGCGATGTGGTTCGGAGGGGATTTGAAACTCTTCAGCTCACTCACTGGGAAAACAACCGAGCAGCGGGCGATTGCGCTCGATATTGGCACTGAGTTTGTCAAAGTGCTGATCTTCTCTGTGGAGGATGGCCGCGCGATCGTCCACGGGGTGGGTCGGCAGCGCCAGGGGCTGGCGGACATGCAGGGCGGGACGGTCACCGATATCCACGGGGTGATTGGGAACTGTGAACATGCCCTCGAGCAGGCGGCTGAGCAGGCGGGCAACCTCCCCGATCAAGTCATCATGGGCATTGCCGGTGAGCTCGTCCGGGGGACCACGACCACCATCAAGTACGTCCGGCCAGAACCATTGACCAAAATCTCAGCCGAGGAGCTTCAAGAGATGATCGGGAAGGTTCAGCGACGGGCCCATGATCGGGCCAAGGGCCTCTTAGCTTGGGAGACCGCCCAGGCTGAGATTGACGTCCGCCTGGTCAACGCCGCGATTGTGGACGTGCGGATTGACGGCTACAAGGTGACCAATCCGCTTGGCTTCCAAGGGCGAGAGGTGCAGGTGGGGGTTTACTCTGCCTTTGCACCCATTGTCCACCTGGGCGCGCTCCAGACCATCGCTGAGGAGCTCGATCTTGAACTCCTCTCGGTGGCGGCTGAGCCGTACGCCGTTGCCCGCGTCAACGGTCCCGACGAGTCGAGCGAGTTCTCCGGTATCTTCATTGACATTGGCGGCGGGACCACCGATATTGCCGTGGTCAACAACGGCGGTCTGGTTGGCACCAAGATGTTTGCCCTGGGTGGCCGGGCCTTCACCAAGCGGTTGGCGCAGACGGCTGGCGAGTCCTTTGCCGTGGCGGAAGAGCGCAAGCTCAAGTACGCCACTGGATTACTGACCAAACCGGAGGCAGCTGAGGTGACGTCAGCCTTGGCTTCAGACGTGGCAGTCTGGCTCTCTGGGGTGGAGCTGACGCTGGGAGAGTTCACGAACGTGGATCTTCTGCCCTCGCGGATTCTGCTCTGTGGTGGGGGGAGTAACTTGCCCGACATCGCCCAGATTCTCAAGGATACAACTTGGTCCAAGGATCTCCCCTTTGCCAAGCAACCGTCCGTCCACTTCCTCAAACCCGGCGACGTGACGCGGGTCACCGATGAGACTAATCAACTCACGTCCGTGCAGGATATCACCCCGATGGCACTCGCCAACCTCGCCATTGACCTCGTTGGCCGGCCGAGCCTGGAAGACGGGATTATTCGTCGCGTCGTGGAGTCACTCCGAGCATGACCGAGCGCGAGATCCTCTACTTAGAACCAGATGAAGAGATCACCTCGGTGATTGACAAGCTCCGTCAGCTCTCGGGTGCGCGGGTTAGCTTGGTCTTTCCCAAGCAGGCCAATCTCATTGCCAGTCCCGTCAACGTCAAGCTGCTCGCCCGCGAGGCCAAGCGCCAGAAGAAAGAGATCACGATCGTGACGCAGGATCCCGTCGGGACCCGGGTGGCCAGTCAAGCTGGGCTGCCGGTCTTTGCCGATCTCAATGATCGACAGCCAGTGGCGAGTGGCCGGGGGGATCGGCCGGAGGTGGAGGACGTTATTGACTTGGCCGAGCCGGCCGATGCCCCGCCGAGTGAAACTGAGGCGGCCAGTCCTGTCCCTGTCAAACGGTACGATCGGGGTGCCGGACCGACCTCAGAGCCAGCCTTTTCTCAGCCGCCACCGTCTCGCCCGACTTCAGTGGCCAGCGGTAGACCGCGCCGCCGCGGCGTGATCCTGAGCCTACTCACGTTGCTCATCGCGCTCTTCCTCGGCTGGTTCTTCTTCCTCTACCCATCGGCGACTGTGGTCCTGACCGTGGCCACCGATCCGGTCAATGAGACGGTTGAGGTGACAGTGGACAATAACCTCACCGAGCCTGACGAGGCGACCGGCCACATTCCCGGCCAGAAGTTCCAATCCGATGTCTCCGCCAAAGCCGTCTTTGAGGCAACCGGCACCAAGGACATTGGCACCAAGGCGACGGGATCGATTGCCCTTGAGAATCGTCTGGGCGAGACCCTCACCCTCCCCGTTGGGACCACCTTTGCCCGCGGGACGATCGTCTTCCGCTCGACGGCCGCCGTCACGTTGCCGGCTGCAACCGCCTCCCTTGATCCGCTGGGCAATCCAATCGTCCGGCCAGGAACGGCCAGTGTCGCCGTGGAGGCAGCCGACCCAGGGGCAGCGGCCAACCTAGTGGCTGGTGAGTTCACGGTCACCAGTCTGGATACCGCCAAACAGGCCAAGGTGACGGCCAAGAGCACCGCCGCCTTCTCAGGCGGAGAGAGTCGAGAGGTCAAGATTGTCACGGAGGAGGATATTGCCGCCGCGACCGCCTCGCTGGCTGAGTCCCACCGGAGCGAGCTGACCGATCGGCTCAAGGCGCAAGCCAACCAGTTCACGGTTCTGGGCAACACCATCGAGGTTGAGACGCTCGATGCCGTGCCTAGTCTGGCGGCAGACAGCGAGGCAAACGAGTTTGAAGTGGTCGGGACGGTGCGCTCTCGGGCGATTGGCTTTGAGGCGCACGCCTATCAGGCGATGGTGGTGGCCCTGGTCAACCAGCGGTTGGGAGAGGGGAAGACCCTCGTGGTGACCAATGCGGACTCTGTGGAGACGAGCGTTGGGCGGACCGAATACGGGAATGGCCTCCTCATCCTGTCCGGGACGATTCGCTCCGAGGCCGTCCAGCAGCTTGATCACGAATCCCTGAAGGCGCTGATTGCCGGTCAGTCTGTCTTGGCAGCGGAAACACACCTGGCTGAACAGGAGGGGATCGAACAGGCCCGGGTGAGGGTGCGTCCGAGCTTCCGTCAAAGCATTCCGCGTTCAACCGCCAAGATCTCCATCGAGCTCGTCCGGGAGTAGGGATGGAGCGGGTCCTGGCCGTGGATCTTGGGACGAGGCGGAGTGGTCTGGCCGTCAATCCAACGGGCAATCGCCTGATTCTGGAGCTCGCGACCATTGCTCATGGCACCGTCGAGGAGCTCGCGGTGGCCCTGAGTGCGATCATCCATGAGTACGACGTGGAGCGCGTTGTGCTGGGCGCTCCGGGCCGTTCGATCCACGGAGACGCCTCATTGCGCGTGTCCGCGCTCAGCCACCTCTTGCCAGTTCCGGTCTCGATCCAGCATGAGCAGCTCACCACCAAAGAGGCCGAGCGGCAGTTGGCGTCCGAAGGTCAGGCGGGCCGGTCGGCTGGCAGGCAGGGAGATAGTGACGCTCGGGCGGCCCGTCTCATCCTCGAAGAGTACCTAGGAACATGAAGCCTGAAGAACGAAGCATGAAGAGCGCTATCGGGGGGCCGACGGTCCCGTGGCTGCCAGTCATCCTCGGTCTGTGCACCTTGGTTCTGGTTGGGATCGGATCCTGGGGAGTCTGGGCGCTCGGACCAGTTGATCCGAGTCGTGAGGCGCCAGTCCTGATTCGCGTGTCAGCCGGCTCAACGGTCAGTCAGGTGATCGACGAGTTGGCGGCCAAGGAGCTCATCCGGTCGGCCTTTTGGATGAAGGTGGCGGCTCGGACCACGCGCGCTACCGTGCGCGAGGGACTCTACCACGTCACCGCGAGTGAGGCGCCCCTGGCACTGCTCCTAGCGTTCTCAGCCGGACTGGTGGATGAGGTGCAAGTGACCATTCCCGAGGGCTGGCGGGCGGAGGAGATGGCGCGGCGGCTGGTCGCCTCGGGCGTCCTCGTTGATCCGGATGGCTTTGCCGCCGCGCTCGTCAATCCGGCCGTGGCCACCGAGTTTCGGACCAAGTACGGCCTCGCTGACAGCCAGAGCTTGGAGGGCTTCCTCTTCCCCGATACGTACCGTTTTGCCCAAGAAAGCCCGGCTGAGGCGGTGATTGAGAAACTCCTCGCAACCTTTGAGACGCGGACCGCTGGTCTGGCGGTGCAGCCCGAGACTGTCATCCTGGCCTCCCTCGTGGAACGAGAAGCCAAGTTTGCCGAGGATCGCGCCCCGATCGCGCGCGTCTACCTCAACCGACTGGCCCGGGGCATGCGACTCGAGGCTGATCCGACCGTCCAGTTCGGCAAGGCGAACGGGCTCTTTGCCGACTGCTTGCTCTCATCGGGGACCGCTGCCTCGGCCACCTGTCAAGATCTTGACTGGTGGCCCCAGGTCACGCGAGCTGACTACCAGGGCGTTGACGCGCCGTCCAACACCTACCGGATCGCGGGACTTCCGCCGGAACCAATCGCAAACCCTGGATTGGCCTCGATTGAGGCCGTCCTGTCGCCCGCTACCCACGGGGACCTCTACTTTGTGACCGATGCCGCCGGCCACGCCCACTTTGCCGCCACCCTTGACGGACACAACGCCAACCAGCGGCGCTATCTGAACCAATGACCCGCTGACTGCCCGAGCTCGGTCGGTTTTCGTCGAGCGCCGGACTTTGTGCTAGGCTCACAAGGCAAGGAGGCAGTTGTGCTCAGCCGATTTTGGCGCTGGGTGTCGCACGATGTTGGCATCGACCTAGGGACGGCCAACACGCTCGTGTACGTCCGGGGCAAGGGCATTGTCATCAACGAGCCGTCCGTCGTGGCCATCAATCAACGGACCAAGCAGATTCTGGCGATTGGCGATGAGGCCCGCCGGATGGTGGGTCGGACCCCGGCCCACATCGTGGCGATCCGCCCGCTGGTGGACGGCGTCGTCTCAGACTTTGAGGTGACGGAGCAGATGCTCAAGTACTTCATTGGGCGGGTGCACGCCGAGCGATTCCGGCTCTTCTCGAGACCCCGCGTCGTGATTGGGATCCCCTACGGGGTCACGGAAGTTGAGCGACGAGCCGTTGAGGAGGCCGCGACGAATGCCGGGGCGCGTGAGGTCTATCTGATTGAAGAACCGGTGGCCGCGGCGATTGGGGTGCGACTCCCCATCCAGGAACCCGGGGGCAGCTTCATTGTGGATATTGGTGGGGGCACCACGGAGGTGGCGGTTATCTCGCTCGGCGGCATCGTGGCCAGTCGCTCGCTCCGGGTGGCGGGCGATGAGCTCAATGAGGACATCAAGAGCTTCGCCCGTGACGAGCTCAAGCTCCTCATCGGGGATCGGATGGCAGAAGACATCAAGATCCAGATTGGTTCCGCGCTCCCGTACACCGCCAAACCGGAGTCAGTCCCGATCCGGGGGCGGGATCTCATCTCCGGGCTGCCCAGAGAGCTCCTGGTCAGTGACGAGCAGGTCCGCCAGGCGCTCGAGCGATCTGTCCAGCAAATCGTCAGCGCCATCAAAGAGACCATTGAGGAAACGCCGCCGGAGCTCGTCGCCGACATCATGGTCCGTGGGATCACACTCGCGGGTGGCGGAGCGCTCCTGCGGGGGCTCGATCGACTCGTCCAGCGCGAGACCGGGACGACGATTCACGTGGCTGAGGATCCGCTGACGGCCGTCGTCCGAGGGACTGGTGTGGTCTTGGAAGATCTTGACACGCTCCGGTCAGTCCTAGTCCAGTCGGCGTTTGACGGCCTGGGTTCCTGATGTGGCGCCGGGCGCTCCTCCTGCTTGTCTTCCTCCTCCTGCTCGGGATTGCCTCGGGAGGTCTGGGCGTCCTCCGCACGCTTGGTCACGTGCTGACGGGACCAACGACACTCGTGGCCGGTGGGGTGGGTGGGTTGCGGTCCTTCTTTGCCACGCTCGGCCGCGTCGAAGAGGTCAGGGATCGGACCCAAGCCCTCGAGGCTGAGAACGCGGTCCTCCGGAGTGAGCAAATTCTCCAGACGGAGCGTTCGCTCGATGCCTCACTTGAATCTCGAGAGCTCGCGCTTGCCGAGAGTCTCGGTGGTCAGGCGATTGTGGCGGATATTGTGGAACGTGCGCCTACGCGCCTCCTTGAAGAGGTCTCGCTCAATCGTGGATCAGACGACCTGGTCGCTCCCGGTCAACCGGTCCTCAGTCACGGGTTTTTGGTTGGGATCGTCCGAGCGGTGTCTGGGGATCGGGCCCAGGTTCGGCTGCTCACCAATTCGACCGTGACCATTCCCGTGGTTCTGCAGCGGTCGCGGGCGCAGGGCCTGCTTCGAGGCGGTCTACAGGGACTCTTGGTCACCGACCTCCCGGCCGACGTCACCGTTGAGACAGACGAGGCGATCTTGACCAGTCCGCTTGGGGGGCTCTTGCCTCCAGATATCCCGATTGGCCTGACCGAGGGACCGCTCTCCAGTGAGTCAGAAGTTTTGCAACGGACGCGCGTTCGGTCTCCGGTCCAGTTCAGCACCCTCGAGCGCGTCGTCATCGTGCTGCCCGCGCCGGAGTCACCGTAATGGACCGGCTGGTGGTCAGTCTGGTGGCGTATGTGACCGTCCTCGTCCAGGTTGGCCTCCTGGCCGCCTGGCCTCTCTGGGGCGCGGTTCCCCACCTGATTGCGCTGGGAACCGTCGTTTTTGTCATGCGGCGCGAGCCTCGACTGGGGCTCTGGTGGATTGGGGTTGGGGGCGTCCTCACTGATCTCCTGCTCCCGGTGCCAATTGGGAGTACCACGGTCGGCCTGCTCCTTGCCTTTCTCTTGGCCACCCTGCTCCTGCGCCACGTTGTGTCAGACGTCTCGTGGTGGGTTGGTCTCATCCTGGGAGGGTTACTGGTAGCCGCTGCCGAAC
>JACQIO010000029.1 GCA_016198415.1 Candidatus Berkelbacteria bacterium
CTTGAGAACTTGAGCCATGATCGCAGCACCTCACCCATCCACCTCCACAAGGAGAAGTACAATGCGCCGCATCCTCACCGCCCTCACGGCCACCGCACTCGCGATGGTCCTCGCCCCCCACCCCACCCAGGCCGCCGGGGACCACATCACCAGCGTGATCGCGCTGGTTGATTCCCTCAAACAGGAGGCCAAGAAGTCTTCCGACGAGGAGTTGTTCCTCGTCGGGAAGGCAAAGGATCTCGCCCAGCTCAGGAAAGAGCTGGCCAACGTACTCGCCGACTCGTCCAAGATCGGTGTGGTGGTGGCCCGCCTTGACTCCGCCATGACGAAGATGTACCGGGAGAGGGGGTTCACGCTCTACCACCCGGACAAGTCAGAAGTTCAGTGGAATGCACAGATGTCCAGGGTCATGGTGGACGCGTTCCGCGTCGGCATAGGGCTTAAGGAGGTGGTCCCGTTCCACATGTATACCACGAAGGAACAGTACGTAAACAAGCTGAACCTGTGGTTCAGTTTGTCGGACGAGCCCGCCCCGCCCCTGACCCGCCCCCCGGTCGCTGTGGACAGCACCGCCAAGAGTGGCGATCAGTGACACCTGGCAGTCGGGCAAGTTCTCACCAAGAGAATTTGTCCCGACTGCCACTATTCCCTGCCCTCAACCAAAGTTGAGGTTAGAGAAAAGATTAAAACCGCTCTTTGATTGGAAGGTGTTGCTATAATGGCTTAACTTGTTTGAGAGATTATAGCAACACCTTCAGCAGTACTCACCCACCCACACTCCCGCAAGGAGAAAGTTCAGATGAAGCGCTTCGTCCTCACCATCCCGGCCATCCTGGCCGTGTTCACCACCCTGCAGCCCGCTGCCGCAAGCAGTCGGAGCGAGCAGTCGAACGAGCTCGCCCTCGCGATGCTCGGCCCGTCCATGTGGGGTGCTACCCTAATAGTCATGCCGATTGACGCCTACTCGTCGGCGCGGTTCTCCGTGTACCCCGAAAAGGGTGTGGAGTTCGTCATCGCTGGTAACGACCGGTACGGCGACGGCCTGTTCGCCAACACCGTTGGTGTCCGCACCAACGGCCTGTGGTTCGGCGCCGAGGTCGGCCACGAGATGTTCCGCTTCGTCGGCCGCACCAACTCCGCCTCCTTCGGCACCGAGCACGAGTTCGCGATCGCGCTCCAACGTCCGCACCACTACGCCGACTCCTGGAGCAAGACGGCGGAGACAAGATGGCACCCCCGCTTCGAGTTCCGCAAGCCCTACGACAGCGAGCGGGGCGGATGGCGGCACTGGACCTTCCAGATCGCCGCTGACTGCGTCTTCTTCTAGACGACTCCCGTCGTCGACCCTCGGCAGTCGGCCACAAGTTCTCACCAAGAGAATCTGTCCCGACTGCCACTATTCC
Organism: Candidatus Berkelbacteria bacterium; assembly: GCA_016198415.1. Taxonomy (GTDB): domain Bacteria; phylum Patescibacteriota; class UBA1384; order JACPKC01; family JACPKC01; genus JACQIO01. The sequence continues at coordinate 1,404 of JACQIO010000029.1, forward strand.
CTGCCCTCAACGCAAGTTGAGGTTAGAGAAAAGATTAAAACCGCACCTTCACCCAGGCGAGGAATCGCCTTTCCCAAGGAGGTACAGATGTACCGCAGAATCTGCATCGCACTCGCGGCCGCCCTAGCCGCGTTCACTTCTTCCGCCATGGCGGAAGTCCTGAACAGTGAACGGGTCTTCGAAACCCACTCCGGCACCTACCGGATCGTGATGTCGTTCGGGGGCTACTCAACGGACCCGCATGCCACCACCTCGGGCGGTATGCGGTGCGACATGATCCAGACCCCGGACGGCGAGTGGCACCAGGGGTTTCCCCTGAAACAGCCGTTCCACATCCAGGACATCCTGGACAAGGAGGACGGACAGACCTACGTCCTCGCCCACAAGGGGGTCTTCACCTACGACGGCGAGAGCAAGGAGTTCCGGGAGGTGTTCCATCTCCCGGGAGAGATGGTCCTCGGCAACGCGGTCATAGACCGTTTCCATGAGGTCTACGCGTCCATCACCTCGGACTTCGCGGGCCTGCTCGCGTATTCAGAAGGTGCCTGGACCCTCATCTCCTTTGAGGGGAGCGTGGGGTGGGTGGAAGACTGGGAGCCGCAGGGCACATCTTTCATCCTCTCCACCACTAACGGGTGGGAAGTGGAGTTCAACCCGACGACGAACAAGTTCGTCACGCTCGGGAGAACACCACCCTCAACCGAAGAGAGCGCGAACTAAGCGCGATCACCCATCGCACCGGCAGTCGGGCGGAACTCAATGCAACCAATGAAACGAGTTTCGTCCGACTGCCACCTTTCCCTGCCCTCA
>JACQIO010000030.1 GCA_016198415.1 Candidatus Berkelbacteria bacterium
CTCTTTGAGATGGATGGCGTGAGCACCGATCAAGCCAAGGAAGCGCTCCGGTTGGCGGCGCACAAGCTGTCCGTCCGGACCCGCTTTGTGGAGCGAGAAGGGTAAGTATGGCCGATCAGCACACCTTCCTCTCCAAGGCCCGCGCCCATGATCTCCCCTGGCTCCAGGCCGAGATTGAGCAGCGAGTTTCGCTCCTCCGATCCTTGCGGTTTGACCTGGCCTTTGGTACCGTGAGCGCGCTTAAGGCACTCCGGACAGCCAAGCGAGAACTGGCGCAACTCCAGACGATCTCAACCGAGAAACAGCGGGCAGCGGCAACCGAACCGTCGGGAGTACCGCGTGGTGCTCCGCCCAGCAAAGGCAGGTCCTCATGACACACAAGACCAAAACTGGCACGGTCCAGCGGATTGATGGTCCAACCGCGCGGGTTCGCGTGGATGAGGAGCGCCGGCACCCGTTGTACGAGAAGCAGTACCCCGTCTCAAAGTCGTTTGTGGTCCACGTGCCTGGCGCACCAGAAGTCTCGGTGGGGGATACCGTCCTGATTACTGAGACGCGTCCCGTCAGTAAGCGGAAACGTTGGGCGTTGACCCAGGTGCTCACCCGAGCCACCCTCCTTGAGGAGATTGAGGAACAATGATCCAGCCGTACAGCAAACTCATCGTTGCCGACAACACCGGCGCCAAGATGGTCCAGTGTATTCGCGTCATTGGTGGCCGGGCGGCTGATGCGGCGCGCCTTGGCGACGTGATTGTGGCGAGCGTCAAGAGCGCGCTCCCACGTGGGACCGTCAAACGCAAAGAGGTCATCAAAGGCGTCATCGTCCGTCAGCGGGCACCCTTCCAGCGCCTGGACGGGTCCACGATCCGCTTTGACGACAACGCCATCGTCATTGTGGGCGACGACGGCCAACCCCGAGGGACCCGCGTCCTCGGTCCGATTGCTCGAGAAGTCCGGAGTCGGGGCTATCAGAAGATCGTCTCACTCGCCCCAGAGGTATTCTAGCCATGCGGTATCGATCCAAGATCAAAACCGGGGACGAGGTGCTCGTCCGGACAGGGAAAGACCGCGGCAAGCGCGGCAAGGTCCTCCGTGTCCTCCCAGCCGCGATCCGAGTGGTGGTTGAGGGTGTCAACGAAGTCAAGCGCCACACCCGGCCCACGCCTCGTCACCCCCAGGGTGGCATTGTCACGTTGAATGCGCCGATTCATCTGTCCAACGTGGCCCGGATCGATCCGGCCAACGGCAAACCCACCCGCGCCCCAAGGAAACGATCATGAGTCTCAAAGCGACCTACCTGGAAACTGTCCTGCCGCAGCTCCAAACGCAGCTCGGCGTCACAAACCGCCACGCCGCGCCCAAGCTGGAAAAAGTGGTTGTCAATGTGGGGACCGGCTCACTCCGCGAGGTGGCCAAGATCCACGAGATTGTCCCGCACGACCTGGCGCTCATCACTGGGCAGAAGCCGGTTGCTCGGCAAGCCAGAAAAGCGGTCGCCGCCTTCAAGCTGCGGGCGGGTGAGATCGTGGGCTACGCCGTGACGCTCCGTGGGGCTCGGATGTACGACTTCTTCCAACGCCTCATCTCCATCACCTTGCCTCGCATCCGAGACTTCCGAGGACTCCCCCTGGACGGCTTTGATGGCCACGGCAACTACTCCTTTGGGATCCGTGAGCACGCCGTCTTTCCAGAGATTGACCACGACCATGTCCAGCACTTCTACGGGCTGGGTGTGACGGTGCACACGAGCGCCAAGAGTAATCAAGCCGGAGAGGCGCTCCTCCGCTCACTCGGGTTTCCGCTCCAGAAGCGAGAAGGAAACTAGCCATGGCAAAGAAGTCATCGATTGCCAAATCCAAACGACGACCAAAGTTCTCCACTCGTCGCAAAAACCGATGCGGGTTCTGCGGTCGTCCTCGAGGTTACATCCGACGCTACGGTTTGTGCCGGATCTGCCTCAAAGAACGGGCCGATCGGGCGGAGATTCCCGGGCTCGTGAAATCAAGTTGGTAAAGGAGACAGCCAGATGACCAGTGATCAGTCCACCAGTCAGAAACTAGGGATCAGAAACCAGACGTGCCCGTCTGGCGATGCCTGGTGGTTGGGGAGTCTGGCAGTCTCTGGCGACGAAAGGAGCTGGTAGTGGATCCCATTGCGAACATGCTGACCACGATCCGGAATGCCTCATTGCTGGCCAAGCCTGAGGTGGTCTTGCCGCACTCCCACATGAAAGCGGCGATTGCCAAGATCCTCAAGGACCATGGCTTCCTGGCCGAGGTCTCGATTGGAGAACCGGATGAAGATCGTCCAGTCCGGACGCTTACCCTTGGGCTGGCCTACCCTGACGGCCTGCCCGCGATCCGCTCGGTCCGACGGATCTCCACGCCGGGTCTCCGAATCTACCGCAAGGCCGCGGCCTTGCCACGCGTCCGGAATGGCTTTGGGATCATTGTGGTCTCTACCCCCAAGGGCCTGATGACCGATGCGCAGGCTCGCCGGCAACGGATGGGTGGCGAAGTGGTCTGTGAGGTGCTCTCATGAGTCGCCTTGGGAAGCGCCCCGTGCTGGTTCCAGCGGGCGTCACCGTCTCGATTGATGAGGCTCGCGTCACTGCCACTGGCCCCAAGGGCACGTCGAGCTTGCCGATCCCACCGTATGCCCGCGTGGCTGCCGAGGACACGACTCTCATCGTCTCGATGGGCGGCGGGGGCAAGCAAGCCAAGGCCCTCCACGGGCTCGCGGTCCGGCTCCTTGGCAATCTCCTGACCGGTGTCAGCGCCGGCTATACGCGCACCCTTGAGGTTCAGGGGGTTGGGTACCGGGCAGCCATGCAAGGCCCGACCCTCGTTCTCAACGTTGGTTTCTCGCACCCCGTCACGTTCGCTGCCCCAGAGGGTGTCACGGTCAGTGTGGCCAAGAACACCATCACGGTGTCTGGCATCGACAAGCAGCTCGTCGGTCAGGCGGCCGCCACCATTCGGCGGGTTCGACCCCCAGAGCCATACAAGGGGAAGGGGATCCGCTACACTGACGAACACGTCCAGCGGAAAGCTGGGAAAGCCGCTAAGGCTGCCGGCGCAGCCGCTTAAGGAAAGAGAGAACGTATGCTCACCCCCCGTCGCGCTCGACGCATCCATCGAATCCGGGCCAAGGTCCAGGGCACTGCCGTGCGCCCCCGGCTCGCCGTGCTCCGAACGAGCCGTCATTTCCGAGCCCAAGCCATCGACGATCAGGCCGGTCGGACCCTCGCCTGGGCGAGTGACGAGCTCCTGAAGACGGAGCCGGCCGCCACCGGTACGATCCGAGCCGCTCAGGTTGGGCAACTTTTTGCCGAACGGGCCAAGCAGGCTGGCATCGCTCGCGTCGTCTTTGATCGACGCGGGTACCGCTACCACGGCCGAGTCAAGGCCTTCGCCGACGCCCTGCGTGCGGCGGGAATTGCGTGCTGAGGTGTCTATGAGTGAACGAACCGACAAACCGGAGAAGGAGTTTGAGGAGCGCGTGGTGTCGATTGACCGCGTCTCCCGCACCGTCAAGGGTGGGAAGCGAATGCGTTTCCGCGCCCTCGTCGTGGTGGGGAATCGAAACGGTCGCGTTGGCATGGGGATTGGCAAGGCCAATGACGTCCAGGGTTCCATTCAGAAAGCGGTCCGCCAGGCCAAGGATCGCCTCATTGATGTCCTCATCGTCAACGAGACCATCCCGCACGCCATCACCCATAAGTATGGGAGTGCCCTAATCTTCCTCAAACCCGCTCCAGCGGGCACCTCGATCATTGCCGGCGGGGCCGTCAGAGCCGTTGTGGAGCTGGCCGGGATTCGTAACGTCCTCTCCAAGATCATCGGCTCAAGCAACAACATCAACAACGTCCGGGCTACCCTGGAAACGCTCCAGAAGCTCAAGACAGCGCCGGCCACGTCACGCCAGGCTCCCCGAACTGCCTCCGGCCCGGCTCCCAAGGAGGCGGCATGACGTCGCTCCACCAGCTTCCCAAGTTGACGAGGCGGAAGCGCCGACCTGGCCGAGGCATCTCGGCTGGACAAGGGAAGACGGCTGGTCGCGGGACCAAGGGGCAAAAGGCCCGGACCGGCTACAACATTCCGGCTGGGTTTGAGGGCGGTCAGTCCAAGCTCTACCTGCGTCTCCCCAAGCGCCGCGGTCTGCGGAATCAGGCTCGAGCCACCCGGGCCACTGTCACGCTCCGAACCCTCGAGGCCGCCTACCAAACTGGCGAGCGGGTCAGTCTCGCTACCCTCAAGCACAAGGGGCTGATCTCCAGCCAGGCTCGGGGGGTGAAGGTGGTGGCCACCGGGCAGCTGACCAAGGCGCTCAAGTTTGCCGGCGTCCAGTTCACCAAGTCGGTCTACGAGCAGTTGTACAGCCAGAAGAAAGGAGTACGAAGTACGGAGTAGGGGACGACGCTCAACCGAACCCCATACTGCTTACTCCATGCTCCATACTCCTATGAACACCCTTCGCGCCATCTTCACCAACTCCGATCTCCGGAAGCGGATCCTCTACACGCTGGGTCTCTTAGTGATCTTCCGGATGCTCGCCCACATCCCAATGCCGGGCGTTGACCTGGCCTCTCTCCGTGAGTTCTTTGCCCGCAACGAGCTCTTTGGCCTGCTCAACCTCTTCACCGGTGGTTCAATGGAGAACTTCTCGCTCGTGCTGATGGGGGTAGGACCGTACATCACGTCCTCAATCATCTTCCAGCTCCTGGTGGTGATTGTCCCCCGCCTCGAAGAGCTTCAGAAAGAAGGGGAGCAAGGCCGCCAGAAGATTAATCAGTACACCCGCGTCTTGACGGTGCCCCTCGGTATTCTCCAGGGCTACGGCACCCTCTTCCTCCTGCGGAACCAAGGGGTGATTGATCTGTCCCTCGGCTTTGACCTCGTTGTCATTCTCCTCACGATTACGGCCGGCTCGATGCTCCTCATGTGGTTTGGTGAGTTGATCTCTGAGAACGGGATTGGCAACGGCATCTCACTCATCATCACCCTCTCCATCCTCGCCGGCATCCCCACGGCGCTCTCGCAGACCTTTGCGGTGGCCGATCAAGCCGGGGTGATCAACTTGATGCTCTTTGCGCTCGCTACCCTGGCCACCACGGTGGCGATCGTCTACGTCAATGAAGCCGAGCGACAGATTCCCATTACCTACGCACGCCGAGTCCGCGGCCTGGAGCACCGGGCTGGCGGCGTTGCCACCACCTTGCCCCTCAAGGTGATCATGGCCGGGGTGATCCCGATCATCTTTGCCCTGTCCATGATGATCTTCCCACCCGTCGTGGCCCGATTTGCTCAGACGATTGAGGTGGTGTGGGTCCAGGACGCGGCCGAGTGGGTGACCACCCTCTTCAATAACAACACCTTCTACGCCGCAGCCTACTTTGTCTTGGTGGTGATCTTCACGTTCTTCTACACCTTTGTGATCTTCCAACCAGAGCAGGTGGCTGAGAATATTCAGCGTCAGGGCGGGTTTGTGCCCGGAATTCGGCCGGGTCGAGAGACGGCTGAGTACCTTGGGGCAGTCCTGAACCGGATCACGCTCTTTGGCTCACTCTTCCTTGGCCTGATTGCCGTGCTCCCATTCGTGATCCAGGGATTGACGGCAGTCCAGACGCTCGTCTTGGGTGGGACTGGCATCCTCATCGTGGTTGCCGTTACACTGGATACTATGCGACAGATTCGTGCGCACCTCATCACCCGACGCTATGAGTTCTAGGCGGCCAGGAGCCACCTCCACCCTCCTGAGTTTCCTGCTCCTTGTGCTCGTGATTGCCGGCGTGGCCTACGTGGCAGACCAGACGCTCCCTGGGAACGTGGGCGGAGGTCCAGCGGACAGTCTGCCGGCGGGCATTCCCTCTCCAGAACCCACCTCACCAGTGGGTCCGATCGATGAAGACACCCTGGCACCCGCGTTCGCATCGCTCCCATCGCTCGTCTTTGTCCGCTCCGATGCAACTTCAACGCTGATGGTCCGGCGCATGGGGAACGGGGACGAGTCGGTCATCTTTACCGATGCCGATGAGTCGATTCGCTTGACCCAGGTCCTGGGGACTCTCGCCACTGGCGGCGTCGTCGCGCTCTCCACGAGCCGAACGGACCCGACGGCCGCTGCCCTGGTTGAGATTGCCTCGGACGGGAGCGGTAGCCTCGTGACGCGCCGGCCGAATCTCCCACTCTCAACCTCGCAGCCGGCCGTCTCACCGGATGGGACTCGCCTGGCGCTCGTGTCTTTCAACAATGCCGAACGGAGCTTTGGGTTCACCTTGGCCGTTGAACCACTGGCCGGGGGAGCGGGCGTGACTGTGGCGGACGATCCAGCCGGGATTGCGTTGGTGAGCTGGTCACCGGATAGCCGTCAACTCGCCTACGTCCAAGGCCAGGCCACTGCCGAGGCGGGGCAGACGGTCTACACCGTCGTCCCCGGCAACGAGCCAGTCAAGCAGTTCACCATCGATCCGCTCCAAGTGGTGACTGATCTCATCTGGAGCGACCTGACTACCCTGGCCCTGGTACTTGAGCCGCTCGGGAACAACGCTCAGTCCCAGGCGCGTCTCATGAGCTATCGGCTCGGGCAATCGGCCCCCGTCCAGCTGCTCGATCTCGGTGGCAAGGAGCGCTCGTTGGCGAGTGCGCGGGACGGCGAGCATCTGGCCTTTCTCTTAGGCGACGTGCCGGCCGGTCAAACCACCAGTCCCGGGACGATCACCCTCCTCAATCGGACAACCGGCACCGTCACCTCGCTCGGCACTGCCACGGATATCGCCGGCTTCGTCGGGACCGAGTGATGGCGCCGCTGATCACGCCCGTCCTCCTCGTCTTGGGGCCTCAGGGCAGTGGGAAAGGCACCCAGGTCAGCCTGCTTGCCAAAAAGACCGGTTGGCCCGTGGTCACCATGGGCGAACTCTTCCGGTCCGAGGCCGCCACTGGGACAGAACGCGGTCAGGAGATTGGCGCGCTCATTGATCACGGCCACCTCGTCCCCGGGACGCTCTGGGAACCAGTCCTCAAAGACTACCTCAAGGCCCAGCAGTTCAGCGGCGGCCTGATCCTGGATGCCGTCGTTCGATCCGCCGATCAGTTCGGACCATTTGATCGGATGCGGGCCGAGCTGGGGATCGACGAGCCGTTCGTCCTCTTCATCGATGTCCCCGAGCCTGTCTCCATTGACCGGCTCCTGCTCCGAGGCCGCGTTGACGACACCCGTGAGGCAATCCAACGCCGCCTGACGTGGAGTCGCGAACAAGCCGGCCCAGTAGTTGACCACTACCGGAGCCGCGACCGCGTCATCGATATCAATGGTAATCAACCAGTAGCAGACGTTCACCGCGAAGTGATAGACAAGTTGCACGCGCGAGGGATTCTGGAGCTGGCGTGACCGAGCTCATCAAATCGACCGCCGCGTTGGCAGCCATGCGACGAGCCGGCCAGATTCTGGCTAAGACACAGGCGACGCTCATCTCCGCCCTCAAACCCGGCGTCACGGGGACCGAGCTCGATCGCCTGGCCGAGAAAACGATTGCCTCTCTTGGAGGTCAGCCATCGTTCAAAGGCTTTGAGGGCTTCCCAGCCAGTGTCTGTCTCTCCGTCAACGACGGCCTGGTCCACGGTATCCCGAACGATCGACCGTTCAGGGAGGGGGACCTCGTTGGCATTGATCTCGGCGTGTGTATCGATGGCTGGCACGTCGACGCTGCCACCACGGTTGGCGTGGGGACGATCGATCCAGCTGACCAGGCGCTGGTCGACACCGCCTGGGCTGCCTTCCGGGTTGGGTTTGCGAAGGCCCGGGACGGCGTCCACCTGGGTGATGTCCAGCACGCCATCCAGACCGTCATCGAGGCCGGTGGCTACGGACTGGTGCGGAACCTGTCCGGCCACGGCATTGGCCAGACGCTCCACGAGGAGCCGAGCATCCCGAACTTTGGCACTCCCGGCCAGGGCCTCGTGCTGCACACCGGCATGACCATCTGTCTGGAGCCAATGCTGACCCGCGGCAGTGCCGAGATTGTGACCGATGCGGACGGCTGGACGATTGTGACGGCCGACGGTTCTCGCGCCGCCCACGTCGAGCACACCATCCTGGTCACGGACACTGGGGCTGAGATTCTGACCGATTCGGACCGAGGACACACCCGTTGACACCGCTGCGCGCATTGAGTACACTCCCCCTAGTCTCATTATTTCCACATGAAAGACGTCATCGAATTCGACGGCATGGTGACCGAGGCGTTACCGAATGCCATGTTTCGTGTTGAGTTAGATACGAAGCAAGGGGAGCACACTGTGCTCGCGACGCTGGCAGGCAAGATGCGGATGTTCCGGATCAAGATCTTGCCCGGCGACCGAGTGAAGGTGGAGCTCTCTCCCTACGATCTCACGCGAGGTCGGATCAGCTACCGCTACAGTCCAGAACCAGGCAACTGAGAGGTCCGATGACATGCATGTCTCCGCATCCGTCAAAACCCGGTGTCAGAAGTGTCGGATCATCCGCCGAAAAGGCCGGGTGATGGTGATTTGTCCGAACAAGCGTCACAAGCAGCGGCAAGGCTAGGATGGCTCGCATTGCTGGCGTCAACCTTCCGGGCGAGAAGCCGATTCAGATTGCTCTGACGGCCATCTACGGTATTGGTCGCGCCCAAGCGAGCAGCATCCTGGCAACCGCCAAGATCGAGCCGGGTGCCCGGACGCATACGCTCACCAACGATCAGCTCGAGCGAATGCGAGAACTCATCGAGAAGCACCACACGGTTGAGGGTGAGCTCAGAATGAAGACGACGCAGCACATCAAGCGCCTGATTGAAGTTGGCACCTACCGCGGCTCCCGCCACACCAAGAAGCTGCCAGCCAGAGGTCAGCGCACCCGAACCAACGCCCGGACCAAGCGCGGCAAGCGGGTGACGATGGGATCGGGTCGCAAGCCATCGGCCGCCAAGACCTAAGGATCAGCATGGCTACCACCCCCACCTCAGCCAAGAAGAAGCCGGCCCGGACCGTCTCGTCCGGACGGATCTACGTCCAGGCAACCTTTAATAACACCATCATCACGGTGACGGATACGCTGGGGAATGTGATTGCCTGGGCCAGCGCTGGCAACCAGGGCTTCAAGGGGGCCCGGAAGTCAACGCCGTACGCTGCCCAGACCGCCATGCACGCCGCCCTGGATACGGCCAAGCTCCATGGGTTTCAAGAGGCGCAGGTCTACGTGGCTGGTGTTGGCTCAGGACGGGAGCAGGCCATCCGCTCGATTGCTGGGACAGGTGTCCAGATCACGGCCATCAAGGACATCACCCCGATTGCCCACAACGGGGTCCGACCAAAGAAAGCCCGGAGAGTCTAAGGTCACCATGGCACGCTACCTCGGACCACGAGATCGGATCAGCCGGCGCATCGGCACCAACCTCTTCCTCAAGGGCGAGCGGAGCTACGGTCCCAAGAACCCGATGACCCGGCGTGCCTACGCCCCCGGTCAGCACGGGAACAAGCGACGGGGTGGTGGCAAGATCTCCGAGTACGGCCGACAACTCAAGGAGAAGCAGAAGGCCAAGGCGATCTACGGTATCCTCGAACGTCAGTTCCGACGCTACTACGATGCCGCAACTCGGGCCAAGTCCATCACCGGCGAGCGACTGATCCAGCTCCTGGAGTGCCGTCTGGACAACGTCGTCTTTCGTCTGGGCCTGGCCGACTCGAGACCTCAAGCCAGACAGTACGTCGGTCATGGACACGTTCGCCTGAACGGCAAGAAAGTCACCATTCCTTCTCACCAAGTTGCGCCAGGCGATACGGTCGAGCTCGTCCACGTGACCAGGGAACCATCGGCCCTGGACGTCCCGCTCTGGATGGAGCGGACTGGCAAGAAGGCTCTGGCGGGCACTTTCCTGGATGTGCCGAGTCGAGACCAAATCCCAACCGAGATTGAAGAGCAGCTCATCGTTGAGTTTTACTCCCGATAACCAAGGGGAAAGTGAGGTATTTATGTACACACTCGCCGAAACCGAACGCGTGACCATTACGGAAGAGCCGCAGTCGGAGCACGTCTCAAGCTTCCGGATTGAGCCGCTCTCGCCCGGCTATGGGATGACCCTCGGGCACTCGCTCCGCCGGGTCCTTCTGACCTCGCTCGAGGGCGCCGCCGTCTCAGACGTGCGCATCCAGGGCGCGGACCACGAGTTCACCACCGTCAAGGGGATGACCGAGGATGTGGTTGAGCTGATCTTGAATCTCAAGGCCCTTCGGGTCAGGCTCGAGGGCACTGAACCAGCCACGCTCCGCTTGGTTGCCAAGGGTCCAGGTGTGGTGACCGCCAAGGACTTCGCCCCACACGCGGACGTCAGCATCATTGACCCTGATCATCACTTGGCTACCCTCGACAAGCAAGGCAAGCTCGAACTCCAAGTCACGATTGAGAAGGGGCGAGGCTACCTCCCAACGGAGAAGAAAGATCGCGAGAAGCTGCCGATCGGCACGATCTCCGTTGACTCCATCTTCACCCCCATTAAGCGCGTCCACTACGAGGTCGACCACACCCGGGTGGGTGATCGGACTGACTACGATCGACTGACCGTTGAGCTGACCACTGACGGCACGATCGCGCCAGCCGAGGCGATGGCCCACGCGGCCACGATCCTCGTTGAGCACTTTGGCCTGATTCGGGACGCCGCCCAAGCCACCGTGCTGGCCGCCCGCGAGAGTTCAGTCAAGCCGGCGACTGCAGCCAAGAAGAAGCCGGCCGCCAAGAAGAAAGCCAAGAAGTAAGGCCAAAGACCCCTATGTCGCGAACCCTCGGACGAATTCGCAGTCACCGTCAGCACCTCCTCAAGAACTTGGGGCGGTCGCTCGTCCGGTCTGAACGGTTGACCACGACCCTCCCCAAGGCCAAGGAGCTCCAGCGGCTCGTGGAGCGGTGGGTGAGTCTGGCCAAGCGAGTCCAGGAGAGCAGTGCCGCCAGCCAACTCGCGGGCCGACGCCGTTTGATTGCCCAAGTGATCGAGTTAGACGTGGTCCGCAAACTCGTCGACGATCTCGCCGTCCGGGTCAAAACTCGCACCGGTGGCTACACCCGCATTCTTCACCTGGGCCATCGGCTCGGCGATGCTGCCCCTGTGGCACAGATTGAGTTCGTGGACCGGCCAGCCGTCAAGGCAGCCACGCGGGCCAAATCAGCCCGGACCGCGCAAGCCACTCCAGTGGCGCCCACAGCGACACGGGTGAAGAAGGCCGCATGACCAAACGGAAGACCTATCTGCCAGCCACCGATACGACTCGGACCGTTGACGCCACCAACCGAATTCTCGGCCGTCTGGCCACCGAGATTGCCGTGGCGCTGCGCGGAAAAGATCGGGCCGCGTTCGCACCCCATAAAGTAGTGGGGGATCGAGTCATCGTCACCAACGCCCAGGCTGTCAAGGTGACGGGCCGGAAACTCACGGACAAAATCTACTACACGCACTCCGGCTACATTGGGAGCCTGAAGGCTGAGTCACTGGGCGATCTCATGAAACGGAAGCCGGAAGAGGTGATCCGACGCGCCGTGTGGGGCATGCTGCCATCGAATCGCCTGCGACGAGAGTTGATGCGACGCCTCGTGATCTTTCCAGGAGAACAGGAGTAAATTCGATGCCAAAGACCACTCCCACCAACGACCGAGTCGCCACTGTTGGCCGACGCAAGCGCGCAGTGGCCCGGGTTCGGCTCTCATCCGGCACTGGCAAACTCGTCGTCAATGACCGAGCCGTCACGAATCCGCACCCGTCGATCCTGCAACCCCTCGAGTTGGTTGGCCTGACCAGCGCCGTTGATATCACCGTCAAGGTGGTCGGGGGCGGCACCACCGGCCAAGCTGAGGCAGTTAGGCACGGCATTGCCCGCGCCTTGATTGTCTACAAGCCTGAGTCAAAGACCACACTCAAGAAGGCTGGGTTCCTAACCCGAGATCCGCGTGAAAAGGAACGGAAGAAGCCTGGACTAAAACGCGCCCGACGGGCACCACAGTGGGCAAAACGATAGGTCACCCCGATTGGTCGGATCGGTCCGAGAGGACCTGTGCCAAAGGGGCCCTGGCGGGCCCCTTTGGCAAATCCAACAGGTGTGGTACCATGGCTTCATGTCCGGCCCAGGACGCATGCCGCGAGTGGATGCGCAACTTCATCGGGTGGTCAGCCAGCTCATCGCTGAGCTCTACGACGCGGGCGCCGATCGCCTGACGGTGACCGGTGTCCACACCACCCGAGACCTGAAGTCGGCCCAAGTCGCCTTGACCGCGTCCGCTCATGACCAGGTCCACCTGCGCGAACTCGAGCGAATCCAGGATCGGATTCAAAGGGAACTCGGAGGACGTTTGAGACTAAAGTTCACGCCCCACCTCACCTTCAGGCTGGATACCCACAGCGACGAGATTGGTCGCGTCGAGTCCCTCCTTGATCGGCTGTGATGCAGCGCGCGCGTGACAAACAACGAGTCTATAGCTGGCTGACCTCGGGATTCTTCCTTGGCGCCGCCTTGGTGCTCGCAATCCTCACAACGACGCCAGAGCCGCAGGCCGAGCTGACCGACTACGTGGGGGTTGGGGCGGGACTCGTGCTCGCCGTCACGTCCCTTGGCAGCGTCCTCGGTCTCGAGGTCCGACAATGGCGTGATAATGGGTTTCGGGGGACGCACGTCGGCCCAGCCGTGCGTCAGGCCCTCGAGCTGGCCAGCCTTGTGGTCGGCGTGCTCTTCCTAGCGGGCTACAGCTCACTGACCTGGTGGAGCGCACTCCTCCTAGCGGCCACGCTGATCTTTGCTGAACTGGCGCTCTCGCTCCAGCGGGTCCGCACCCCGGAGGCGCGGTGATGCGCGGTACCCTCCATCCCATCACGCAGTACCTCCGCCGCGCCATCGCGGTCTTCAAGGAGATGGGCTTTTCGGTCTTAGACAGTCCCGAAGTCGTCACGGAGCAGCACAACTTTGACGATCTGCGGATTCCCAAAGACCACCCCGCCCGACGGATGCAGGATACCTTCTGGCTGACCGACGGCCGCCTCCCCAGAACGCACACCTCCGCCCATCAGATTCCGGCCATGAAGGATCAGAAGCCCCCGGTCCGGTTTGTGGTTCCCGGGCGCGCCTTCAGGAATGAAGCCACGGATGCAACCCACGAAACGATGTTTCTCAACTTTGAAGCCCTCGCCATAGATAAAACCGGGCAGATCACCCTGGCCCACCTCAAGGGAACCCTACACCACTTCCTGAGCAGCATGTATGGGCCAAATGTCGGGTTGAAGTTTGTGCCGAGCTACTTCCCGTTTACCGAGCCGAGCCTTGAGATCTACGCCCAGGTCCGGGGTCGTTGGATCGAGATGGGGGGAGCCGGCATGGTTCACCCCGGCGTGATCAAGAATATGGGACTTGATCCCCAGAAGTACCAAGGGTTTGCGTTCGGCGTCGGCATTGATCGCCTCGTCATGCTCCAGCACGGGATCGATGACGTTCGATACTTCTACAGCGGGAATCTCCGATTCCTCAAGCAGTTTGTTGACCCCGAGCCAATCCAAAGGGGAGGCAAGCCATGAGAGTGCTCCCCCAGATCCTCTCCACCTTTGCACCGATCCTTCAGAAGCCCAGCCCCGAAGCAGTGGCTGAACACCTGACGAGCCTTGGGTTTGAGACGGAGATCTTGCCCGGCGAGACCCCGGTCCTCGATGTGTCCATCACGCCGAATCGGGCCGATGGCATGTCTCACTTGGGATTGGCACGAGATCTCCTCGCGCAGCATCACCGCAATCGTCAGCATCCGGCCAAGGTGCTAACACTCCCACCAGAAGGTCTCTGGGAGCGCCTCCCGGATCTGAGCTCACCAACCATCGTCATCAAGCCGGCCTCGCTCGCACCTCAGTACCACGCCATCCTGTTTGATCACGTCACGATCCAGTCCAGCCCAGCTTGGCTCCAGGAGGAACTGACACTCCTCGGAATCCGACCCATCAACAACGTGGTTGACCTGACCAACTACCTGATGGAGGTCTACGGCCAGCCCCTCCACGCCTTCGACGCCGACGCTCTCTTGGGAGACACCCTGACCGTCCGCGCGGCCCGGGCCGGGGAGCGGCTGGAAACGCTGGACGGCACTGAGCGAACGCTGCCAGCCGGGATTGCGGTCATCGAGGACCGAGCAGGCCTGGTGGACTTGGCTGGCATTCTGGGAGGAGCCAACTCGCAGGTTCGATCGTCAACGACGCGGATTCTCCTGCAAGCGGCCATTTTTGATCGAACCCGGATCCGGCAGGCAACCAACACCCTCAACCTGCGAACTCCGGCTGCAACTCGCTACGAGCGCGGGGTCGATCCAGCGCTCAGCATCCCGGTGCTCGACTGGGCCACCAAGCTGTTGACCGCAAAGGAGTTTGGGAAAGCCAAGGCGCGGGGACGGATCGCTGCCGCCACCTTCGAACACCTCCCGGACCCAATTCGCGTCGACCCAGAGCGCGTCAAGTCACTCCTCGGCATGAACGTCGCCGCGTCGACCCAAGTGCAGTACCTCCGCTCCTTGGGTGCCGAGGTTGACGTCACGAATACCGGCTACACGGTCAGGCCGCCGAGCTGGCGCTTCGACCTCGAGATTTGGCAAGACGTGGCTGAGGAGGTGGCGCGCCTGATTGGTCTCGATGATGAACTGCCTGCCAAACGCCTCGCCCCCTGGACGGGCGCGCTCGAGCCATCGGAGTTTGAGTGGGCTGAGGGCCTCAAGGATCGATTGGTGGATCTTGGCCTGTCTGAGGTTCAGACGTACAGCTTTGTCTCCAAGCAGGACTTGGCGCAGTTGGCGTTGCCCAGCGTTGGTGAGCTCGCCAATCCGCTCAATCCACATCTGAGATTCCTCCGCCCATCCCTTGCACCAGGACTCGCCGCTGTCGTGGCCTCCAATAGTATGTTTGATCCAATTCAGATCTTTGAGATCGGTCACGTCTTCACCCAGAAAAGCGAGTCGGTCAACCTCGCCATCGCCCTGGCCGGCAACGCTGGCCCCACCGCGGACTGGCTAGTGCGGCTGGCTGACGCGATTGGGATGGACTCTGGAGCGCTCAAGCAGCTCGTCACTCTCCAGGAACTCGATGTAGCCGTCCGGCAGTCCTACAAGATCCGGAAGTCACGCGTGACACTGATCGAGGTTCCTTTGGCCGCGCTTGCGCAGGCTCGACGCATTCCCGCCAACTACCGCATCCCAAGCGTCGTGCAACCCTACCGGGCACTCTCCAAGTATCCGCCGGTCTCCCGAGACATTGCCTGCCTTGTTGATCGCGAGGTCAGTCCCCAGGATGTCCTCGCCTTCCTTGGGAGCCTTGATCCCCGGATTGAGCTTGTGGAGTGGTTCGATGAGTTCAGCTCGGACGCGCTGGGAGAGGGGAAGAAGAGCCTTGGGTACCACCTCTTCTACTCTCATCCAGATCGAACCCTCACTGATCTGGAGATCACCGAACTCCACGGGCAGGTGGAGGACTCACTCGCCGCCGCCTTTGCTGCCCAAATTCGATAGGAGATCCCAATGGACCGAATCACTACCAAAGATACGCCTCACCATATCAACGAGACGATTACCGTTTTCGGCTGGATCCATACCCGTCGCGATCATGGCAAGATCACCTTCTTTGACCTGCGCGATCGCTGGGGACTGCTCCAAATCGTGGCGACCGATCAAACCAACGGGCCGGTCAAGGACATCCGACCAGAGTATGTCGTCAAGCTCACGGGCACCATCGTCAAGCGGCCGGAGAAGCTGATCAATCCTGGTCTCGTCACCGGCACCGTCGAGATGCAGGCAGAGTCGATTGAGGTTCTCAACGCGGCCAAAACGCCACCGTTTGAGGTCGACAAAGATACGAGCAACGTCGATGAGGAAACTCGCCTCAAGTACCGCTATCTCGACCTCCGCTCCGTGCGGATGACACAGCACATGATCAATCGCCATCGAGTTGCCCAGTATATTCGAGGCTTTCTTGCTGATCGTGACTTTCTTGAGATCGACACCCCGATTCTTACCAAATCAACACCCGAAGGTGCTCGGGACTTCATCGTGCCCTCCCGTCTGCAACCAGGAAAATTCTACGCGCTCCCGCAAAGCCCGCAACAGTACAAACAGCTCCTGATGGTCGCTGGCCTTGACCGATACTTCCAGCTGCCACGCTGTTTCCGTGATGAGGATCCCCGAGCCGACCGAGCCTACGGTGAGTTCACTCAACTCGACTTGGAGATGTCGTTTGTCACCCAAGAAGACATCTTGGTGCTCGCAGAGGAACTATTCACAACGCTGGTAGAAAAGCTCTTCCCCGAAAAGAGGATCACGACGAAACCGTGGCCACGCCTCTCACACAAGGAAGCCATGGAGAAGTACGGAACGGACAAGCCCGATCTTCGCAACGACAAGTCCAACCCGAATGAACTGGCGTTTGCCTGGACTCTCGACTTTCCGCTCTTTACTGAGCAAACCAAGGAAGACTTCTTCCATGGCTCGGGCGGAGCGTCGTTTGCACCCAGTCACCATATGTTTACGGCACCGCACCCCGACGATGTTCCACTCCTCGACACAGACCCCTCCAAGGTGCGCGGCTTACAGCACGATATGGTGCTCAACGGGTATGAGGTCGGTGGCGGCAGTATTCGTATCCACCAAGCTGAGGTCCAGCAGAAGATCTTTAACTTGATCGGCTTTTCCAAGGAACAGTCCGCCTCGTTCAATCATATGCTTGAGGCATTCACGTACGGAGTACCGCCACACGGTGGGATTGCACCAGGTTTTGATCGATTACTCATGGTCCTCGCCGGCGAACAAAGTATCCGCGAGATTATACCCTTCCCGGCGATTGCCAGTGGAGCAACCGCCGTATTGGACGCCCCAGCGCCCATCTCGGACGAACAGCTGAAGGATGCCCACATTGCCGTTCGTCTGTCCCAGACGTCACGCTAGCTCATGGCAGCGGTTGGAGGGCAATGAACTGGACACGACTCTGGCTCTTTGGACTGGTGGCTGCGGTCATTGTGACGACCGGCCTTCGTCTGAGTGCACGCTCAACTATGGACGCTCCTGCTGGAAGCACAGTCGGGGCACCAGAGCGATCCATGAATGAGATCGCCGCCTTGCCCGCCTCACTCCCACCCGTTCGTGTGTCTGCCACCGAACCAGTCGCCAGTGCCGCCGCACTCTACGTCCTGGACGTGGACAGCGCCTACCCGCTCTACGCTCAGAATGAGACGACACCCGTCCCCATCGCATCGGTCACTAAGTTGATGACCGCGCTGGTTGCCCTCGACGAGTATCGGCTCGATGAGGTGGTCACAGTGAGTCAGGAGGCAACGAGGACCATCGGCTCAGGCATTGATTTGGTCGCTGGTGAGCAAATCACGGTTCATAACCTACTCCGGGGACTCCTCATCCAGTCAGGCAACGATGCGGCGATGGCGCTCGCCGAACATAAGGGCTACGACCGCTTCATTGAGCAGATGAATGAGAAGGCGGCCCTGATTGGATTGGCCCAGACTCAGTTCCAAGATCCGGCGGGGCTGGACGACTCGGGCTACTCAACGGCCCGTGATCTTGGCATCTTGGCAGCATTTGCGCTCCGCTCACCAATCCTGCTCGATATTGTCAGCACGGTTGAGACCACTATTGACTCCATTGATGGCCAGTTTCGCCACCACCTCGAGACCTCGAATCGTCTCCTGAAGGGCGACCATCCACTGTATCTTGGGTACGTGACGGGACTCAAGACCGGCTTTACGCCGGAAGCTGGCCACTGCCTTGTAGCGAGCGCCAAGCATGGCGAGCATCAGATTGTCACCGTGGTGCTTAATACCGATGAGCAGACACCGGAAGCGAGCGCCAAGGAGAGTCGCCGCCTCATAACCTGGGCCTTCGATGCGTATGCGTGGCCGGAGTAGGTGCATCACGTCCGTTTGACACGATACGTGCATCACGTCCGTTTGACACGATACGTGCATCACGTCCGTTTGACACGATCGGAGCACATCGATAGGCTATTTTTGAACGAACGTAAAAGGAGTACGCCCATGACAGTCATCGACGAGCTACTGGTACTACTGGAAGATGGTCAAGAGCGAACGTTAGACGACTGTACGACTGCACTCGACGGGCGGACACGTCAAACGCTCTCCTCGACGCTCGGCCGGTTAGCTGGACGGGGCTGGGTCAAGGTCAAGACCAGCCGTTCATCTCCCCCCAGCACGTACGTGATCACGGACGAAGGCGAGGCAATGGTGACGCAAACGCTCGACCAGCTGCGCCTCGTTGAAGCGCCTCACGATGGGCGCTGGCTCTTTGTGCTCTTCAATGTCCCGGAACGTCAGCGGAAGTATCGAGACATTCTCCGGAATCGATTGATCCAGTATGGTTTCGGTCGTATCCAGAATAGCCTTTGGGTGAGTGCGCGAGACGTTCGTTTCACCTTTGAGGATCTACTATTAGACGAACGGTTGCAGCACCATACAACCATCTTACGCCCCACGCTCTCAGCCGAGGATGCCCAGCACTTGGTGGCTGCGTTCGAATGGGAGTGGAAGGTCCTAGCGGCCGGCTATGCGCGGTTCTCCGAGCTGGCGGGGAGATTCTTGAAGCAACAAGAGCAATCGAGTCTGGGTGCCAGGCTTCTGGTCTATCGGTATGCCAAACTCCTCTCGCAGGACCCCAAGCTGCCAGAGGGCCTCGAGCCAGAAGGGTACGATCGGAAGCGGGCCCACGCTCTCTACGAGAAGGTACGGCCCTTTTGCTACGCAGCGTGACTGATCTCGTCCCACTTCTCGAGTGCCTGAGCTGCGGCCGACTGTTCGGCCCGCTGTTTCGAGCTACCGGTGCCCTCGGCCACCATCGTCCCCCCAATCTGCACTCCCACCGTGAAGATTTTATCGTGATCTGGCCCCTCTGACTTGAGCACGGTATAGGTAGGGGTGACCCCCAGATGTTCCTGACTCTTTTCCTGGAGATCGCTCTTTGAGTCAATGTGGAGCCGCTGGGCGAGAATGTCGGATAAGTGAAGAATGAGATGCTCGTTGAGGAAGCTCTGGGCAGCCTCGTAGCCCCGGTCTAAGTACAGGGCACCGATAAATGCCTCAAAGGTGTTCGCAAGAATCAGCTGCCGGGCCTTGCCCTTGCTCTGCTGCTCGCCTCGACTGAGGAGTAGGTGGGGCTCCATGCCCAGCTCCTTGGCGATCGTCGCAATCATCTGACCCCGAACCAGCGCACTTCTCCAATTTGTCAGCTCGCCCTCGGGATTGGGAAAGTTTCGGTAGAGGTGTTCTGTGACCACAAGCTCCAGGACTGCGTCACCCAGAAACTCCAGTCGCTCGTTGTGATCGAGGCCGAGTGACCGATGTTCATTGAGGTAGGAGCGGTGGACAAAAACCTGCGAGAGCAGCTCGGCATCACTGAACGTGATCCCGAGCGATTTGGCAAAATCGACTGCCGAGGAAGGCCTACCCGTCACGGCAGCTCCTCAACTTCGCCCTCATAGATACCCCCGGGTTCACCCGGGGTCCTCTGTCCCGCCTCACCGGCAGGGCCGGTGAGTTCATTGTGGTCTCCCCCGGGTGAACCCGGGGTTCGTTCGATCTTGTGATCAACCACAACCTCCTCAACAGCTTCTGGGGCCTGCTCTTCCTGGAATCGAGGATCTTTTCGGTACATCGAACCAAGCACGCCGTTCACAAACTTGGCCGAGTTTTCACCACCAAATCCCTTGGCGAGCTCGACGGCCTCATTGATGACAACTTTCGGTGGCGTATCCGTGACGTATTTGAGCTCGTAGGTTGCCGCTCGGAGGAGCGTCTTATCGATCACCGCAATCTGTTCCAGTGGCCACTCGGGGGCCAGGAGACTGATCTCCTGATCAAGTTCGTCGAGATGGTCCACCACCCCTTGCGTCACGCTGTGCACAAACTCCGCGTCGACCTCGTTAGCAAATGTCTCGATGCCGCGCTGGGCAATCTCCCGGACGCTATCCGCACGACGAAAGTCCCACTCGTAGAGCGCCTGGACAACAACCGTTCGTGAGAGGTGTCGATTCGCCATGCTGAACGACTTTACGATGAGACGGACAACGTACCCTTGTAGTACCCGCAGTGCGGGCAGACGGTGTGCGAGGCAATCATCGCCTGACAGTGCCCACACTGAATAAGGGCAATCGCGTCGATCTTTTGGTTGGCACGCGCTCGGCGACTTCTCTGGGGTGGTCGCTTTTTCTTTGGTTCGGCCATAGAACTCCTTCAGGAAAGGTATCGTACCAGATCTTGCGGAGATGATCTAGTCACCCGTCACAATATTGAGAATCCGATCGGGCACATAGACGATCTTGCCTGGCGTGCCACTTGGGACATGTTTGGACACGCCAGCCTGCTCCAACGCCGCCCTCATCGCGTCAGCCTCGGCCAGTCCACGAGCAACCACGAGCGTCGCGCGAACTCTACCGTTGACCTGCACGACGAGTGTCACGTGGTCCGTCTCAAGCTTGCTCGCGTCAACCACGGGCCAAGCCGCCTGCTCAATCGACCCCTCACCGCCGGTCATCTCCCAGAGTTCCGCTGCCAAGTGCGGGGCAAACGGCGCCAAGAGCTGAAGGTACCGGTGAAAGAGGGACTGAGAAAGCAACGGCTGGCTTTGCAGGGCATTGCTCGTTTCCATGAGTGTGCTGATCGCAGTGTTGAAGCGGAAGTTCTCAATATCCGCAGTCACTTTCTGGACAGCCTGCTCGACGGCACGTATGGCCTCCTCGCTGTCGTCAACCTTAGTCTCTATACGCTCGTGCAATGACCAGACACGATCGAGCCACCGCCGCGTACCTACCATCGACCTCGTACTCCACGGCATCGTGTCCGTAAAGGGACCCATGAACATCTCGTAGGCCCTGAGTGTATCGGCTCCATACTGCGCAACGACGTCATCAGGACTGACGACATTGCCAAGTGACTTACTCATCTTCCGACCGTCTTCTGCGAGGATAAACCCTTGATTCCGGAGTGATAGGAACGGCTCCCGAAAGGAAAACCCACCAGCGTCGGCCAGTGCCTTGGTGATGAATCGAGCATAGAGCAAGTGAAGGACCGCGTGCTCAACCCCACCAACGTAGCGATCGACTGGCATCCAAGCCTGGATGGCTTCCTCGCTGAAGGCCGATTCCTCGTTATGAGGATCAATGAAGCGCAGGAAGTACCAACTCGAGTCTACGAACGTGTCGAGTGTGTCTGATTCCCGACGAGCTGGCTCTGAACACTTGGGGCAAGTCACTCCCTGATGGAACGACTTTGATCGAGCGATCGGGGACTCACCGGTTGGACGGAAATCGACGTCCGTTGGCAGCACAATCGGGAGCTGCTCCTCAGGTACCGGCACGGCTCCACACGTTTGACAGTGAATAATTGGAATCGGCGCTCCCCAGTACCGCTGTCGTGAGACCAACCAATCGCGCAAGCGGTAGGTGGTGACTCGTTCGCCCCAGCCCTTCTCTTCCAGATGATCCATTATCTTCACGGTCGCTTGATGAATCGGTAGGCCATCAAGAAACCCTGAGTTGATCATCGTCCCAACGTCATCTTGGACTAGCTGAAGCTCCGGAATCTCGGCCTCGTCTCCAACGGGCGCAACGACGACTCGTCGCACCGTTAGATCAAAGGCCTGGGCAAACACAAAGTCTCGCTAGTCATGACCTGGGA
>JACQIO010000033.1 GCA_016198415.1 Candidatus Berkelbacteria bacterium
TGATAGGCCACTTCACTACGGGCCCGCGCAGATGATGTCGCTCAGTTTAGCAAAGCTTCTCCTTGGAGACAAGAAATCCACCGTGCCTGACGTGGACGATCGGCGCGGCTTCGACTAGCCTGTGAAGCACGGCCTGACGGCAGTGTCAGGTACTTGAGCTGAGGAGGAACGGGAAACGTGTGGAGACAGGTTAGCGCCCCGAGAGGCGTCGTGCACGCCGTCTCGGAAGACGAGAAGGGGAGGCGGACTGGAGATGAGTTGATCCGGGAGGAGAAGGACGGTCGGACGGTCTACCGATGCCAAGGCAGAGACGATACTGACGTCTTCTTCTGCCTGGAGGTGGTGATCGAGGAGGGCGCCGAGCCCTACTACGAGACCAAGCGCCGAGTCTGCGGCCGCGACGAAACGTGCACCGGGCCCCAGAATACCTGGATTCGAGATCGGGTGACGCACCTCCTGTGCAAGATCGAGGAGGAAGGGGAGGCGACCTTCAAGATCTGGAGCGCCTTCCGGGAGTTCCAGCAGCTGGTCTGCCTCATCGCGGCCTGAGGGGACGGACATCGTCCGCCCATGCCGCCCAGTCGAGCGATCCGGGGCTACCGGGTCGCTCCTCATGTTCGGATCGCCCCTGCACGTTTTTGGGACATCGTCAAGGTCGACTGACTTGACGCCTACGGTGGAGTCGGTAGGGTTCTCTAGAGAAGGAATTGTGATGCGGAAGGTCCTGTTGGTGCTATCCCTGGCGCTCCAGCTGGGGTACATGATCGCGTTGCCGGCGGTCATCCTTGCCTTTGGTGGTGGGTGGCTGGATCGGCAGTTGGGGACCAGTCCACTCTTCATCCTTCTGGGTCTGGCGCTGGCCATTTTGGCGTCAAGCTTGTGGGTTTGGAAATTCATCCAGAGGGTCGAAAAGTAAATAGGTCGTATCTGTGAAATCTGCGGTTATCTGTGTATCTGTGGTGTAAGCTGAGGGATTTATGCACGAAATTCATCTCGCCTCATCGGTCCTGTTTGAGATTGCCGGGTTTCCGGTCACCAACGCGATCCTGACCACTTGGATCGGGATGGTGGTGATTCTTGTGTTCGCGCTGACCGCGACCCGACGCGTTCAGCTCGTCCCAGCCGGCGTCCAGAACGTGGTTGAAGGTATCATCGAGGGACTCCTTGGTCTGGTCGAACAAGTCTTCCAAGATCGAGCGAAGGCCGAACGCTACTTTCCCTTCCTGGCGACCTTCTTCCTCTTCATCCTGGTTCTCAATTGGATGGAGCTCATTCCGACGGTACTTGGCGGCATCGAGGTGGGCACAGCCCATGGTCCGGCCCCCCTCTTCCGCTCTGCCAATACCGATCTCAACACCCCGTTGGCGCTCGCCCTCATCTCCGTTATCGGCACCCAGATTGCGGGCATTGCCACGCTTGGGATCGTCAAGCACGCCGGTCACTACTTCACCTTCAAACCAACCTTCGAGGGCATCATCGGCACGTTTGTCGGACTCCTCCATATCATCAGCGAGGTGGCCAAGATTATCTCCTTTACCTTCCGGTTGTTTGGCAACATCTTTGCCGGCGAGGTCCTCCTTATCGTCATGACCTTCCTTGCTCCCTACCTTGCACCAGTGCCATTTTACGGGTTAGAATTGTTTGTTGGGTTTATTCAGGCGCTGGTCTTCACGATGTTGACGCTGGTCTTTTTGGCCACGGCAACTGTGGAAACAGAACACGCTCACTAGTCACTAGCAACTTTGGAAGGAGTGATATGGACGCAGAAGCAGCCAAGCTTCTTGGAGCGGCGCTCGCAATCGGTTTGGGCGCACTTGGGCCAGCCATTGGGATTGGCCTTATTGGGGGCAAAGGTTTGGAGGCGATCGGTCGCAACCCAGAAGCGGCACCAAAGGTGCAGACGGCCATGATTCTGGCCATTGCCTTTGCTGAAGCGATCGCTATCTACGCGCTGGTCGTGGCACTCATCATTAAATTTGTCTAGTTGGGAATAATGAAGAAGGAATTAGGAATAAGGGGTCCCATGATTCGTTATTCATGATTCGTCATTCGAAACCACATGGCTCAACCAACCTCCACCCCTGATCACGCGACTGAATCGGTCGCCCAAGTCGAGTCGCCAACAAGCGGCTTGGCTGCCCTTGGCATTGATGCGCCGTTTCTGATTGCACAGATCGTCAACTTCTTGGTGCTCTTCTTCCTGTTGCGCTGGTTGCTCTACCGCCCAATCCTGTCCGTCCTGGCCAAACGACGCAGTACCATCGAGGAGAGCCTTAAGCAGGCTGAGGCTGCCAAACGAGACGCCGAGTCAGCGGAGGAACAGTCGGCGGCGCTCCTCGCGAGAGCTCGTGGGGAAGCCAAGACAATCGTCGATGAGGCCAAGCAGTCGGCCCAGACAATCGCGGCTGATCTCCAGGCCCAGGCTCAGCAGCAGTCCGAACAGCTCTTGGAGCGCACCAGGACTCAGCTTGAGCAAGAGAAAGCGGCCGTCCTTCTCGACGCCGAACGTGAGCTGGGAGGTCTGGTGATTCGAGCCACCGAGAAGGTGCTCGCAGGTCGCGGCGAGGTGACGGAACAAGACGTTGCCGCAGCGCTCAGAGACTTAAGGGCGACCAGTGATTAGCGCCAGAAGCTATGCCAAGGCTTACCTGGCAGTGACGGAGTCGCTCGATCCAGTCGAGCGGATCGCCTGGCTGATGGTCCTCGCCGATCGGCGGGTCCAGCGGCAGCTCAAACGGATGCTCCAGTCTCGTGGAAGCGTCAGTCTCCAGACGCTTGCGATCCCAACCCCAGTCGCCGAGTTTCTCCGGGTCTTGGCAGA
Source organism: Candidatus Berkelbacteria bacterium (assembly GCA_016198415.1). Lineage (GTDB taxonomy): Bacteria > Patescibacteriota > UBA1384 > JACPKC01 > JACPKC01 > JACQIO01. Next base: position 2,822 of record JACQIO010000033.1, read on the forward strand.
GGATCGGCAACTTGATCGACTCGATACGGTGGCTCAGCAAGGACTTCGGCTCATCGTTGATCAACAGCTCGGCACGCCCGCCACACTCATCAGTGCTCGCCCGCTCAGTGCCGTGACCATTAATCAGTTCGTCACTCAACTTGCGACGCAGTCAGCGGAACCAGTCGTGCTGGTGCAAGAGCAGGACCCGCGCGTCTTGGGAGGCCTGCGTCTTCAGATTGGATCGAAGCGGGTTGACCAGACGCACAGAGCTCGGATCGGAGCCCTCGCCCACGCAATTGGTGGTCAGTAAGGAGTACTATGGCAGATTCCAAAGCCACAACGATCGTTGAGAACCTTAAGGCCCGGATTGAGGGCTACCAGCCGGATGCGGCTGCCGCCCAGACCGGGACCGTGCTAGAAGTTGGCGACGGGATTGCCCGCGTTGCCGGGCTCGATGGGGCCAAGTCGATGGAAATGCTCGAGTTTTCGGCCACCAGCGGTGGGACCGTCACCGGGATCGCCCTGAACCTAGAGGAAACCAACATCGGTGCCGTTATTTTGGGGGACTACACCCAGGTCGCTGAGGGCGCTACCGTCACTGCCACCGGCCAGGTCCTCGAGGTTCCCGTTGGTCCAGAGCTGGTGGGACGGGTGGTCAGCCCATTGGGTCAACCGCTTGATGGGAAAGGTCCCATCAAGACGCAGACGATGGGACTGGTGGAGAAGATTGCTCCCGGCGTGATCACGCGTCAGTCGGTTGATACCCCGCTCCAAACCGGCCTCAAGGCAGTTGATGGACTGATTCCGATTGGCCGAGGCCAGCGCGAGCTCATCATTGGGGATCGCGGGACTGGCAAAACGGCCGTGGCCATCGACACCATCATTAATCAGAAAGATACGGACGTCATCTCCATCTACGTGGCCATCGGACAGAAAGAGTCCAAGGTGGCGCGAACCGTGGCCATCTTGGAAGCGGCGGGCGTCCTGGACAAGACGATCGTCGTGGTTGCCGGCGCCTCGGATCCAGCACCACTGGCCTACCTGGCACCGTACGCCGGCTGCGCCATGGGCGAGTTTTTCCGGGACAATCAGCAGCACGCGCTCATTGTCTACGACGATCTGTCCAAGCATGCCTGGGCGTACCGTGAGATGTCACTGCTGCTTCGCAGGCCACCGGGGCGCGAGGCGTACCCCGGCGACGTCTTCTACCTGCACTCGCGCTTGCTCGAGCGAGCCGCTCGACTGAGCGAGGAGCACGGTGGCGGATCACTGACCGCGCTGCCCATCATTGAGACGCAGGCTGGTGACGTGTCCGCCTACATTCCCACGAACGTGATCTCAATCACTGACGGCCAGATCTTCCTGGAGTCCGATCTCTTCTACCGGGGGGTCCGGCCGGCCCTCAATGTGGGGTTGTCCGTCTCCCGCGTGGGCGGGGCGGCCCAGTCCAAGGCGATGAAGAAAGTAGCTGGGCAGGTTCGACTCGACCTCGCCCAATTCCGTGAGCTCGAGAGTTTTGCCCAGTTTGGCTCGGATCTGGATGAGGCCACCCGCCAGCAGCTCGAGCGTGGCAAGCGTGTTAGTGAGCTCCTCAAGCA
>JACQIO010000031.1 GCA_016198415.1 Candidatus Berkelbacteria bacterium
CGTTCTGGCCGGTGGCGATGCTGATTGGTTGCTCGTACCGAATCGCAAAGTTTTGAATGACATTGCCCGAACCGTTCAGGCCCAGGACGGGCGCCGCATTCTCAAAGTTTAGACTGCTCACGAGCGTGACGTCATTGCCGTTGAGCGTTAAATCGTCGGCCTGCTTGGTAATCCCGGATAGCCGACACGTCTCACCAGCCGGGAAGGTGACGGTGCCCGGTCCGGCTGCGCTGGCCGCGTCAATCGCTGCGCTGATAGCTTGCGTGTCATCGGTTCGCCCATCGCACTTGGCACCAAAGTCCAAAACGGTACCTGTTGTGGCAGTGACTGGGGGCTCCGATCGAGCCTCGGCAACATCGATGCGAGCCTCCGCGGTCCGAGCGACGCCGTTCGTCTGATAGGTCAAGGTGATGAGGTAGCCGCCAGCCGGCACTGAATCGCCAGCGTCGTTGGTGAAATCCCAAATCCAGCGCCGCTCCTGGCCCGATGCTACGCTGGTCACTTGATCCGCACCCGACGGGGTATAGACGGACCGACTATCGAGCGTCGTGACTCGGAAGGGTGCAGCATTGGCTAACTCGATCGAGCCGGGTCCGTCGTTCCGCAGGACTACATCGATGCCAGTCTGGCCGTCGCTTCGACTGTTGGTGGTGAGGGCAGTGGTTGGAGAGGGGGGCGGTGGTGCTGGTCGGGCACTGACCTTGATTGAGGGGATCCGTGGCGTCTTGGTTTGAGCTGGATTGGCGTGGAGGACCAAGGAAATCCGGAACGAACTGTATCCCGAGAGTCCGGGGAGTGCGCCCAGATCGATCGCTGGACTGGATTCAGTCAGTTCAAAGTTTGGGTACGCCATCGTGGTTGCGCAGGAGGCGTTCGGGTCGCACGGCGGCAAGAGACTCTCAATACCTACCTCAACCCGACCTCCGTTGAGCTGAAGTCCTGAAAAACTCAGTTGATCCCATGTTGCACTGGCGGGTAGTCCGCTGATTGTGAACTGAGCCGTCCCGCGCTTCTCGATCGTGGCCGGCAGTTGGGCAGTCGGTGGCGAACCTCCGGGTGGGGTTGGTGCTGGCGGTGTGGCCCCTGTGCACGGATTCTCGCGAGAGGACACAAAGTCACTACTGCTACTCACTCCACCTGGCGCCACGGCGTAGACGCGGACTTTCACCAGCCCCACCAGGGCGCTCAACGGAACATCAAAACTGGTCGTCGCTGGTCCAACCGTCTGGACGAGTTTGTAATCGGAGATGACCGCTTCCTCGTAGTACATCACTTGGTAGTGCGTGACGTTGGGCACAGCCTGCCACTGGACCCGAGCGACTCGTTGACTGTTGCTGCAGATCATTTGGCCGGAGAGGGTAAAACCTCCAGGTGGCGTGCAGTCCGGCACGGCGAGCGTAATGACATTGCTCAGTGTTTGGCTGCCGGCGTAGGTGTTTGCCTCAATCTGGTACCGATACGTCGCGCCTGGATTCACAGTGCGATCTTGGAAGGCCGTAAAGATGGCTTCCAGTCCGCTGTACGCTTGCACCCGTTCCCACGGACCCAAACTAGGGCCGATTTCCTGACGCCAGACCATCACGCCGTCGGCACCACTCCCGCCACTCCAAGTCATGGCCGTCGTTGGCACACCGCTGGAACACTGGGCAGTCCCGGCCAGGGCCAGCGGCGTGGGCTGGACGATAACCGGTGGGCCAATGAGGATCGGCGGTGGTGGCTGGATGATCGGCGGTGGCGTGGGCGTACTGGCTCCGGCGACCGTGTCGACTGGAATCTGAGCGGTCAGACGGCGCGTGAAGCAGTTGGTGCACTCTTGCGTGACCGTGATGTCTTCCGAATCGCCCGGATCAACCGGCATGGTATTGTGAGAAATTTCCTGCGTGCCCAACTGAGCGGGTCCGCCAGCACAGGCTGTACCCACCCGACTCACCTCGGGTCGGAAGGTGACGTAGTTCGCCGAACTGTTCGGGTCTTCCCAGTGGCCGTTACCGGAGTTGTAGCGGCTGCCAGCAGCGATTGGGTGGCGTGGCGACAGTTCCCGACCAATGTGGCTCTCGCTCTCCAGCCGATTCCCATTCATCACCGAGGTGATCGTCAACTTGAGCGTCTCAAAACAGACCTGCGATGGCGGTGGCACTGGTCGAGGCGGCTCGCCCGGGCAGCGGAACGACGGCCAGGCGTAGTAGCAGGTGATGGGGCGGCTAACGTTTGGCGCTGGCACGGGTCTGGTGACGCCCGGACAGAAAGGACTGCCGTCTGGTTGGAGGTAGCACTGGATCGGCGTCCCTTGGCTCCCCCCGAGACCGACCGCCTCGGCCGGCCGGCCGGCCGGCAAGAGTACCAGTGCAATCGCCAGGCAACCGAGGCCGATCAAGAGTCCCAGGCGCTTCATTGGGTACCACCAATCTTTTCAATGAGGTCGAGAGCACCAACCGGTGCACCGGGCAGCTCTGCGGCAACGGTGGCGAGCTGCCCGACTCGAACATCAGCGCGCGTTGCAGGCTCGAACGGTCCGCTCCCATCGGACAGACGAATCACCGACTCCTGCCCGAGGGCGACGACGAAGGTCACCCCCTCTGCACCGACTAGCGTCACGGTGTCACCACTGAGGCCTTGCACAACGCCGCTCCGTGGCAGGGAACTGGCGGAGCCCGAGGGAGTCGGCGAGTCAGCGCTGGCGCGGAGGAACAGCCAGACAAGTCCGGTCGCCACCACGAGCACGACCAGACCACCAAGGAGCCGGAACCTTCGAGCACGAGCCATCAGCCCTCCGGCAGGCGCTCGAGCTCAAGCGCCCCTTGGTTCTGGATAACGTGCTCGTAGGTTCCCTCTTGGGTGAAGTTCGACTGATCGATCGTTGCGGTCAGATCAGTGCCGAGGATGGCGCCGAAGATCGTGCCGAACCATCCCTGGCGGTAGCCAAGAACGCCGAGTATCAGTAGGATACCGATGACTGACCAAATGACGAGCCTGGCTCGTTGCTGCATAGCCCTCCCCATTCCACATCAGCATACCCCATGGATCAAGGACCGACCAGTGGAAATCTTTCCCCAAGACCGAATTCGCAATTTTTGTATTATCGCCCATATTGATCACGGTAAGTCGACGTTGGCCGATCGGTTCATCGAGCAGACCGGAACCGTTGAGCGGCGCGCGATGCGAGATCAGCTTCTCGACACCATGGATCTGGAGCGCGAACGAGGAATCACCATCAAGCTCCAGCCGGTGTCCATGCAGTACCAGCCTCGGAGTACGAAGAATGAAGAACGGGGTACGGGGCGTCCCATACTCCATACTCCATGCTCCATACTTCCTGATTCTCCGTACATCCTCAACCTGATCGATACTCCCGGCCACGTTGACTTCACCTACGAAGTGAGTCGCTCACTCGCGGCGGTGGAGGGCGCGATTCTGTTGGTTGATGCCTCGCAGGGAATTCAGGCGCAGACCTTGACGACGCTCCACCAGGCGCAAGGAGTGGGCCTCACGATCATTCCGGTGGTCAATAAGATCGATCTGCCGAATGCCGAGCCAGAACTCGTCGCCCAAGAGCTCGTGAAGCTCCTCGGTTGCGGTGAGGAGGAGATCCTCTTTGCATCGGGTAAGACTGGCGAGGGGGTCGACGAGGTACTTCGCACGATCGTGAAGCGTGTACCATCACCAGGCGGGGATCGAGCGGCACCGCTCCGTGCGCTCATCTTTGATTCCGTCTACGACAGCTACCGAGGGGTGGTCAGCTACGTTCGGGTTGTCGATGGCTCGATCCGCGCACCTTCCGCCATTCACTTTATGGCAACGAAGAAGAGCGACCACGCGCTCGAGGTCGGCTGCCTCAAACCCAAGATGGAGAAACTCTCCCAGCTCTCAACGGGCATGATCGGCTACATCGTCACGAACGTGAGAGATGTCTCGCAAGCGAGGGTTGGTGATACGGTGACAAAATCACCAATCACCAATCACCAATCACCAATCCAGGCCTTGCCTGGCTACAAAGAGATCACCCCCATGGTTTACGCCGGTCTCTTCACCACCGACGGCGATGTCAATGCCCTGCGCGATGCGCTTGGGAAGTTGAAGCTCAACGACGCCTCGCTCCAGTACGAGCCGGATAGCTCTAACGCCTTTGGGTTGGGCTTCCGCGCCGGGTTTCTTGGCCTCCTCCACCTTGAGATTGTGACCGAACGGTTGAGCCGTGAGTTCAATGTTGACCTCATTGTCACCACTCCGTCCGTCGCCTACGTGCACCGGCCAGTGGGCGGGAAGCTCGTCTACAGTGAGCCGTGGGTGAAGGCCGAGATCGTGGTGCCACAGACGTACGTTGGTCCGGTCATGGAGCTCGCAAGCTCGCGTCGCGGGATCTACCTTGAGACCGAGTATCTGGCGAGTGGCGTCTCGGCGCTGGAGCGCCTCATCCTCCGCTACGAGTTTCCACTGGCGAGCATCATCACCAACTTCTACGACACGCTCAAGTCCGCCTCCTCCGGCTACGCCTCGCTGAACTACGAGCTGATTGGCTATCGGGAGGATGAGGCGCTCGTCAAACTCTCCGTCCTGGTAGCCGGTGACGACGTGGAGGAGCTTGGCCAGGTGGTTCACAAATCTGAAGCACTCCACCGCGGCGTCGCCGTCGTCAAGAAGCTCAAGGAGCTCATCCCTCGCCAGAACTTTGAGGTGGCGCTCCAGGCCGCGCTCGGCGGCAAGATCGTTGCCCGCGAGACGATCTCGGCGCTCCGCAAAGACGTGACCGCCAAGCTCTACGGTGGGGACCGAACGCGCAAAGATAAATTGCTCAAGAAGCAGGCGGAGGGGAAGAAAAAGCTCAAAAAGCTCGGTCGCGTCGACATTCCGTCAGACGTGTTTATTCAGTTACTTCGATAGTGCCGGCGGTCAATCGTCGAGTGCTTGCACGTCACTCTGCTTGTGCTATACCAGTGAGGCCTTCGGCTGCCGGTCGGTGCAATCTGGAGGTTATTTTCTGGGAGGACAGAACAGCATGGAAGATGCGGGGACAGTAACAGTGATCCACGGGGGTGGGATGGCGCGCATCAGCTTCCTGACCAAGGAAGACGTCAAGGCTCGGCTCGGACCCGCCAAGCGCGGGGCTGAGCTAGTGGCAGCGTGCGGCTGCATCGATGGGCGCCAAACGGAAGCGCGGTATGGGATGCTGGGATCAACGGCCGGAGTGTTCCTCCGGACGATCGCAGCCTACCTGGACTGCCTGCCGGAAGCGGAGCGGCGAGACCGGGCCAAGACACTCGAAGCCCTCATGCCCGGGCTCATGACGCTCTTTGATCGGCAGTTGCCCCTGAAGGGGCACACCGACGATCACGACCACGGTCAGGAGTGGGGCTGCGGTTACCTGCGGGCCCTCCATGATCAGCCCTACGAGTATGGGATCCAGTCCCGCTCACTCGTGCAGATGGTCGTCGACTTCATCGATGACCGGCCGGGGACCTACGAGGTCCTCCAGGGTAACCACGATGAGCGAGCCATCCTGGTAATCCAGACGGAAGCGGGCGCTGACGCGCCCACCTTCCTGCCTAACCGGGCTGGCAACCAAGTGTTCACCTACCATCCGAGCGTTGAGGCGGCGCTCTACGACCAGCACGCGGACGGTGTGCGCCGGGAGTTGAATGAGCTCCTCGGCGAGCACGTCACCACTGATGAGTACCGTCACGCGCTCACCGCTCTGACCGAGCGGCACGTGGTCCTCATCGCCAACAGCCGGCTGGCCGCCGGCAAGCCGGTGGTCACCCTCTCCGTCCGGCGTGGCGGAGACTGGTCACTCGACCAGTAGCTCTTATACCTTTGTCCTGGGCTCGGAACCGGTGTTCCAGCCCGTGGGCCATCATCGACGACCCTGGGTGTGTTCCCAGGGTCGCTTCGTGTTCATGCACTACCGGTACAGATACTCACGGGTTAGCGGCAGGTCGTTGGTGATGCCCTTGGTGAAGACGAACTGGTGGAGATCTAGGGTGCCGAGCTCAAAGGCGGTTGTCCCGCCGCGCAAGTAGAGGCGCCACATCCGAACGAAGTGCTCATCGAACATCTCCCGGACCTTCTCCACTTCACGTTCATAGTTCTTGCTCCAGTGATCGACGGTCATGGCGTAGTGTCTGCGGAGACTCTCCACGTCCGTGAGATGTAAGTCGTACTCAGGGAGGAAGTTGATCACCTCCCGCCAGCTGGGGACGTAGGTGCCGGGGAAGATGTGCTTGGAGATCATCGGATCCATCGGCAGTTCTAAGTGCTTGGTGATGGTGTGGAGGAGTGAGATCCCACCTGGCTTGAGGAGCCTGGTGACGGTCTCAAAGTACTGCCGCTGGTTGGGCCGCCCAACGTGTTCGTACATCCCCACCGAGACGATCCGGTCGTACATCTCAGTGCCCGTCAGCTCGCGATAGTCCCTGAGTTCAACGGTCACGAGCTGTTCCAGGCCTTCTGCTTTGATCCGAGCCCGCGTTTTGGCGAGCTGTTCCTTGGAGTGGGTGATGCCGTGGGTATGGACGCCGTAGCGCTTGGCGGCGGTCAGGATCAGCCACCCCCAACCGGAGCCAATGTCGAGGAGGCGCATCCCCTTCTGTAGCTGAAGCTTCTTGAGGGTGTGGTCAATCTTCTGGAGTTGCGCCTCCTTGAGCGTGTCGGTCTTCTTCTTGAAGTAGGCGCAGGAGTAGATCATCGTCTCATCGAGCCAGAGGGCGTAGAAGTCGTTCCCGCGATCGTAGTGATGGCTGATGTCTTGCCGGGACTGGGCAGCGCTGGCGGCCAGCGTCACGCCACGGACAAAGCTTCCGAACGTGCGATGACTAAGCTTGGGGAAGGCCGCCCGATTCTGATGAGCCAGGATGATGAGGTCGCGGATGTCGCCCTCAATCTCAATTAGTCCATCCATGTAACACTCACTAAATCCGAGGCTCATGTTCCTGAGCATGCGTCCAACCACGGATGGATCGTTGAGCGCGAGGGTGGCGACTGGCTTGCCTGGGCCGTAGGACTTCTTTGACCCATCCCACCACTGGACGGTCAGACCACCAACCCGGAGCTTACCTAAGACCGCTTCGAGGGCTGCTTTGCCAAACATAGAGCTCCTTCGTTTGTTGCCATCCAATCATACCGTCCACGACCTCCGGTTACCATGACACCATCTTGTCCGGTCGGTCAGGAAGGTATCATCTGGTGAGGAAGAACGCGTAGGATAACCGATCGTACTCGGCGGTGTCATAGGCAGTCATGCCGCGCTCGTGCCAAAGCGCAAACTCAGCGATACCCGCCTCGAGAGCCAGCCGACTGCAGGCGGTGCAATAGGGTTGGCCGGCGTGTTCGATCTCACCTCGATCGTTGATCCGTACGTAGTAGATTCGCGATCCAGCGAGTTGATCAGGATGATGAGCTACGGCATCCAGGATGGCCCGCCACTCCGCATGGACGCAGCAGGTTCGGTCAAAGCGTGGCTTTTCGGTACCGGGGTACTCGTTGAGACAGGTTCGGTTGCTTTCCAAGTTGGCCGGGGGCGAGTTGTAGCCCCGGCCAATGATCGTGCTGTTGCTCACAATCACGGAGCCGCCTCGGCCCCGAAGACAGGTCGCGTGCCGAGCCAGTTCGGCGGCTTCCCGGAAATACCGCTCCGCTTTCATCCCCTTAGCACCGTGCAGAACATTCATGATACGTCCCGCAAAAAGACTGGTAGGTTGATGATCGACGCCCCACCGCCCGACATCGAGTTCGGCACTGTAGCGATGAAGGTGGTGATGAGGATAATGAGTGAGTCCATAAGTGTGTCAGTTCTCAATAATCCAGATCCGGGATCTGATTTTCACTTCCCGTCGTAGGCCTTCTGGAGATCGGCGATGATGATCTTTTTCATCCCAAGCATTGCCTGCGTGGCCCGTTGCGCCCCTTCGGATTCATCACCCAGCCACTGGCTCATGTCGGGCACGATCTGCCAGGAAAAGCCATACTTGTCTTTCAGCCACCCACACTGCTCGGAGGCGGGATCGGCCGAGAGCGCGTCCCAGAACGTGTCGATCTCTGCCTGATCTTTACATTCGACGAGGAACGAGACGGCACCGGAGGGCTGAAAGACCGGGCCACCATCGAGCGCCATGAACCGTTGACCCATGAGCTCAAAGACGCCGGTCAGCACCTTGCCATCAAAGCCAGCCATTGGCCCCTCGGTGATCCCTTCCGGGTAGCGCTTGATGCTCACAATCCTGGAATCGGGAAAGATCGAGGTGTAGAACTCCATCGCCTCCTCAGCCTTGTCCTCAAACCATAGGAACGGGGTAATGCGCTGAACCGTCGCCATAATTACTCCCTTCTTGCTTTGAGCTTACGCCAAATCTTTTCCATTGTACTCCCAGGTGCAGGTGGTGTTGCCCTTGCCGACGAGTTTGTTGAGCTCAGGCATCAGGTCTGCTGCTTTCACCCGACGGGTGTAGAATGGTAGGTGCTACTCAAGAACCAGACGTTTGATGCGGTCGAGGTAACGGGCGTACTCAAGATGGTCGTCCACCGATCCGCTGAGGGTGGTCCGATCCCAAGCATTTGGTTGACGCACTCGGACATATCTGGTAAGAAGTACGTAACAAGTAAATCCGTCTGCGTGGGGCTCCGTATGGTTCCTCAGAAGCGCAGGCGGTTTTGTTGTTTTAGGGGAACAGAGGACTCTCTGCAATGATCTTCTGGCGAATGAGGCTGTAGTAGGTCTCGTCGTTGTGTTCGTGTTTGCGAAAGATCGCCCAGCAGGCAAAGTCGACGATCTGGAGGCATTTCTCTTCTGCAGGAGTCTTAATCTCGACTTTCATCAGCAGCTTGTGATTGGTCTGGACCTGCGTCTTGAGGTACTGCTTGAAATTGTCGTTGAGAAACCGATTCGTTTCCCGACGCGAGGCGATGAGGTGAATTGGCCCTTTTGTCGGCACGAGCTTCTTCGTTGAGATCCGGTCAAGCAGAATGTTCGCTACGTAGTTGTAGAGGACGTGTTTCTCGTCGTGCAGGCGGGTGTAGACCTTCTGCTTGTTGAGGTAGATCGTGAGGAAGGTCACGTCTTTCTCAGCCATCTGGCCCAAGATCTTAGTGCGCAACGCCGGCGTCTCTTTGTAGGCGTGCAACATGCCATGGTGCGCTTTACGCTGCATCTTCGTAAAGCCTTGGAAGGCCTTCTTGATGATCTTCTCGACCGGTCGTTTGTTGGTAACGAACATGCATGTGATCACGAAGAACCGTGAGGTTTTCCTCTTGGTGAAGTCGAAGCCGAGGTCACCACTTTCGTCGAGGAAGATGCAAGCCATCGATCGTAAGTGTAGCGAACTATAGTTCTCCCGACTTGCTTCCGGAGTGTACGGTCAGCGGCGCTCGCTCAAAGATGAGCGGATCTACTCCTGCACGATCGTCTTGAGGCCGCCGTAGGCGGTTCGCTTGGGGTCAAACGGCATCTCGGCATCTTCTGGTATGCCTTGACGTTCTCGGTGTGGATCGGAATCACGAATCCATCAACGTAACCATCAGGACTCCTTGTTCTCCATTGGCGCGGGCTGGAGCATGCCGACGGGGTTGCCTTCGGTGTCGGTAAACATCACAAAGCTGCCAACGCCGGGGATGTCCATCGGGCCGCTGATGATTGAGCCGCCGGCCGCTTTGACCTTCTTAACCGACGCCGCAAGATCGTCAACGCTGATGACCAGGTGGGGCGCTTGGTTCGGCTTCTGCCGATTGAAGAAGCCGCCGTTGATCGCGCCCGGAGTTTTCGGCCGTTGCGTCTTGTCATCGACCTCGGTGGTGATCGCCAGCACGTAGTTGCCCATCTGCTCGCCCATCGGCTGCATCTTCCAGCCAAACGCAGCAGCGTAGAACTCACTCACCCGCGCGTTGTCCTCCGCCGGCATCTCAAAGTGTACGACTGGATCCATACTCACCTCGCTTTCTACCCTCTCAGTGTACCGATCGTACCACTCTCAATGCTCCTATGAACCTCGAAACTTTGCTCGAGTTGATCATCTGAGCCTATTCACGTATGACAATGTCGCTGTAACAACGTCGCAGCGCAGCGCCAACGATGACGCTGCGCTGATCAGGACCGCTACTCGTCGATGTGGACGAGCATCTTCTCCAGTTCGGCGCGGAGTTCCGGTGTGTCCTGGTGGCCGTGCGCCGAGACGGCGTGCGCTACGCCAGCATCGACGAGGTCCTGCTTCTGGTCATCCGGCGCCCACATGACGAGCTGGCAGTTCTTCTCGCTCGGCATCGTTCTCTTCGAG
>JACQIO010000034.1 GCA_016198415.1 Candidatus Berkelbacteria bacterium
GTTATACTATCATGCTATATAGCATGATAGTATAGTCGGTCTTCATACCTGGAGCGAGGGCATCAGGTCGGGCAGTAGCGACTGCCGGAGCGGGGGAACTCTCGGTTGTTTCCCCGACTCCCTTCCCGTTCAATCCACGTCACTGCAGCCATGCAAAAACCCCACACGCGGTGGGGCCTTTGCATGGCTCCGGGACTTGGATTCGAACCAAGATTAGCAGATTCAGAGTCTGCCGTCCTGCCATTAGACGATCCCGGAACGGTGGCAAGAGTATAGCGAAGTTCTCCGGGTGAAGCTAGCCAAGGACGGCTTCGGAAGATCGGTGATCGCTAGAAAAGTATCGACACGGACGCCTCGACACTCAGTGTCGACAGTGGCGAGTCGATACGCTGCGGGCGTGTGCTAGGATGACGCAATGGCAACGAGTCACAACCTACTCCTCTACCACCGGGTGCCGAGTGACATGGTGGGGACGGTGCTCTACCCACTCAACGAGCTCAAGAGCCGCTATCCAGACATCTACGCCAAGCGGGTTCAGAAGTACCAGGGGCGGGAGTGGTTGTTGACGGCCCGGATTCCTCGGCTCAACTGCCTCTGGAACGATGTCCTCCACCTGGCGCCCATTCACCCGCAGTTGGTGACCAATGCTCTCCGCCAGGCCGGTCATGACCCCATTACGCTCGGCCATTTTGTGATCCCCTCGTCGATCCTCAAGCCGGACCGGACGGTCGTCTACTGGTACCGGACGAACGACCGCGCGGCCAACCATGCGTCGGAGGGGTTCAGTTGGCTGGCTGAGAGTGGTTTGGAGCCACTCGACGCCGTGCCGGCGGCAACGAGCGAGTACTTTGCTCAAGCCGCCAGAGACGGCCAACGACCGCTCGCCTACCACCGCATCCCCCACGTCCTCTACCGCGGGTCCCTGGAGACCGCCGGGCTTACGGTCGTCGAGACAACCTAAACAGCTATGGACCCGATGATCTAGAGTGGTTGACTGGTCGGTGGGGTCGTCTCGGACGCTTCGAGCGGGATCTCGTGGATCCGTTCGGCCTGGACAATCCAGCGCTTGGCAATGGTGCCCGGTGGCCAGCAGGTCATGATCGTGATGATCTCTTTGTCTGAGGGATCGAGGACAGAGAAGTCGGTGTCGGCAATCACCTCGCTTCGGAAGACCTTGTAGGTGTAGGTCTCTCGCTCGTGCTTGATGGCAACGGTCTCGTCCACGCCCACCTCGTTGAGTCGCTTTAAGACCTCTTTGTAGTCACCCGGTTTCTCCTTGAGGTAGGACGAGTGGCCAAAGAGAAAGCTGTTGCCCACTGTTCCCGGCCGCGCCGTGCCGGCGTAGTGAGCCAGACCGGTCTCGAGCGCCTTCAGGTACTCGGCCTCGTTGGTGCCAGGCACATCTAGATTGACCGGTGCATCCACTCCAATCTCGGCAATACCAAGCCGGTATCCCTCAACGCTGGTGGCGGCAAGGATCGGCTGAGTGGGGGTGAGCGGTGTCTCGTCAACCGACGGCCAGGCGACCCAGAGCCAGACGGCCGCCGCCGCCCCCACCACAAGGATGAGGGCGGCGGATTGGTGCGAGAGAAGCTGGTGTTTACCGATGCGCAGCATGCCGCTTCTGGAGACCGCGCGTCACGAGTCCGGCTGCGCCCGCCAGCGCCAGGAGACCGGGCAAGCTCGTCCAGGGACTGGTTGGTTCACCAGTCTTGGGCAGCGTCTTGGCCGCCGCTGCCTTGGTGGGCGTGGCCGAGACTTGGTCCGTGTTCGTTGACTCATTGTCAGCGGTATCAAGTGAGCGAACCGTGAAGAAGTACTTGGTTCCGTCCGTCAGGCCCGTCAGGTCGTAGCTGGTGGTGTCTTTGCTCGTGGTCGTGGCTACTTTGTCTCCCACAGTTCCTTCTGCGGTGGACTGGTAGATGTTGACCTTGGCAAAGTCACTGTCCGTTGGGTTGGTCCAGCTGAGTGTGACCGCTCCGCCCGTTGTCTTGTCTGTGGCCTTGACGCTGGTGGGTGCGGCCGCTGCTGTGGTGTCGGCCGCTGCGACCACCGCAAAGTCCGTGGCGTGCGTGGTGGTGAAGGACACGGTGTTGGCCACAGTGTCGACGGCCCCGCCTTGGAGCGCAACCCAGTTCTGGGTCTGCTCGTCAAAGTACATCGGTTTCAGGTTCTTCTCATCGACACCCTTTGGCACCTCCTCATCCTTGTAGGTCAGGAGGCCCGGAGCAGGGGTGGTGAAGGACGTAATTGCATTCCCATTCGCATCGGTAATGTCCAGACTGACACCGGTACCAACCGGCGTGCCAGTTTTGGTGATGGGAAGCGTCCCATCAATCGGCGCCATGGCCACAATTGGACTGCCCGAGCTTGAACTCGATGAGTCGGAACTGGAACTTGAGGAAGTGCCCGAGAGGGCTCCAGACAGGAAGGTAAAGGCCATCTTCTTCTCGCCGTTTTGCGTCACGGCTACTTCAGTTGTTGAGTCTGCAGATGCTTCTTGGACGACTGCTGCGGGAAGCGCGTTCTTCTGGGTCTCTGTCTTGAGCATTTCTGTCACGGTTTTCCCGCTGGCAGCCACGACGGTTGCGATTGGACTCTCTTCCGGCTTGTCAGCTTCTAGATCCCGTCCCACCTTCATCCGATACTCACCGGCTGGGACGGCGGCCGTCCCCTTTCCGTTGTCATCCAACTGGACGCTGAATGCGATCGTGCCAGCATCGTTGAAGAAGTGAGCGGTGGCACCGGCCAGATCTTTCCCATTCGCACCGTCTGCCTCAATGGCAACCGTTGCGTCGGCGCGCTGGAGCGTCATGTTGACGCTGTCCTTCGTTTGACCGGCGCCGATGTCGACCGTGGGAGCGCCGGTGGCAAAGAGCCCATCCGCTCGAGCATTGACGACCATCTTGTACTTATTGGCCGAGACGTTGATCGTGTAGGTCCCGTCCGAGGCCGTGACATCAGAGAAGCCAAACTCGGGTCCCTCACCTGGGCCACCGGGGCCTGGTCCAGGTCCAGGACCGCCAGGTCCGCCTGGACCCTCACCGATGAGGTCAAAGAGCCCTGGGTCAGCCGTCACAGTGACGCCCTCAACCGCAGTCCCGTTCTGATCAGTAATCTTTCCCTTAATCTTGGCGTCCACCTTGGCCAGGGTCACGTGATGCGTGAGCGTCTGACCATCCGTGCCGGACAGTTCGGTGGGGTTGACGTTGGGAATGTAGCCACCCTCGCTGATCCCCATGCCCGGATCGCCCGCGGCCACGCCGACTCGGAACTTCGTATCTGGAATGAATGAGGCCGTGTATGTCCCTGTGGCCGGGTTGTACGTCCCATCCGAAAACCCGTTCTCGGCAAAGAGTCCAATCATAATGTTCAGACTCCCGTCCTTGATGACGGCGTTATTGTTGCTCGCATCCCTGACCTCGCCCGTGACCGTGACGGTCTTCTGGGCCACGGTCAGATCAACAGTAGTGTTCCCGCTGATCGTGACCGTCTTGGGGACGCCCAGGTAGGCTGAGTCAGGCGGCAAGAAGGCGCTGAAGACAAACTCTCCACTGGTGGTGTAGACCATTCCCTGACCACCGGCGGTTGGGCCGCCAAACGGCATGCTTGGACCCTCGGACCCTGTCCGCCGCGCGCTGACGAAGCCGCCATCGCTCATCGTCGTTCCGTCTTTCTTGAGCGTTCTGACGGTGACCGCCTTGTCGGCCAGGTCAAAGTTCATCGTCACCGTATCGCCAGCCTTGACGCGCTGGGGTGGCGTGACGGGGAAGAGACGACTGACCTCCTGGACGTTTTGTGCCTGTGCCTGTTCGGCCGAAATCTCTTCGGCTAAGGCAACTTGGGCAACGTTGAACATGTCGAGCCAACCCATTTTCTTGCCGCCCTCTGGGCCACCGCCACCGGGGCCCCCTTGCTTGCCGGGACCGCCCTCTCCGCCCGGCATGGCCATGACTCTTCCTTCAAAGCCAGTGGGGACCTTGACCGTCGCGACGCCATCACTGCCAGAGAAGCCCATGTACGGAGGACCTGGCTTCTTGGTGTTGAAGACCATGACGGGGACGTTCCCAACGCCCTCGTTCTTGCCACTGTCGATTCGCTTAATGTTGACGGTAATCGTCTTATCCAGCGCGAGCATCTTCACGGTTCCGAGATCGTTCGTTCCCGCCTTGATCTTGAATGAGAGATCCGGCATGGCAAACGAGGCGTTCGGATCAAAGAAGTTCAGTTCCCAGGTACCCGTCTCCGACTTGGCCTTAAAGCTGAAGGTTCCTTTGGTTGGATCAAGCTGAATAGGAATCATGGTGTGGGTGCGGAAGTTCATGGCGCCCATCCCACCACCGGTGATGGCTGAGCCGTCTGGCTTCTGCAGCTTCCCCGTCACCGTGGCATCGGCCTTATCGACGAGAATGTCACCCATCGCGATGGTCTCAGCGGTGTCGGCTCCTTGGACAAAGCTGACGCGCTGTGGCGATCGGGGGAAGAAGTCATTGGCCTGCTGGGGCGGTTGCCCGCCAGGTCCACCCGGGCTTCCACCTGGGCCGCCTGGTTGACCGCCACCCGGAGGAGTTTCAGCCACGCTGGGGCCACCAAAGCTCGGCATCACCTGGACGAAGAAGCTGCCGCCGCCCACGCGGAGGGTAAAGGTCCCGTCCGTGCCGGTCTGACCAAAGGCGAACCCGCCGGGTCCCATGGAAAAGGCGTTGACGTTGGCACCCTTGACCACATCACCAGTGTCGGCGTACTTGACCTTCCCAGTGATGAGCTTACTCGACTTCTTGAGGGCAATGTTCTGCGTGACCGTCCCTGAGGCTGGAACGGTGACCTGAATTGGCTCAAAGCGGAGGTACTGGGAGATCGTCGTCGCTTTGCTACTCCCTGGATCCATCATGTGGCTGAGCTCCAGCATGTAGGTGCCGGCTGAAACCCCAAAGAAGTCATAATCACCCGTTGCATCCGTAGTGGAGCGGAAGAAGTTGTTGCCGCCAGGACCGTTGCCGTGCAGCTCGAGCGGAATACCGGCCAGTGCCGAACCTGTTGCCAGATCGGTCACTGTGCCAGTCACGACCTCGGTCCCAATCTCAATCTGGGCGTTGAAATCTGGACCAGGCTTCCCATCAAGGAAGTTGAAGTTGGCTTCTGTCCAGGTGTTCGTCCCAAGTGCCCCACCCTTGGATGGGTTGGTGACGCCGGTGAAGACGAGCTTCACGGTGCCGGCTGGAATGTCTGTGCTGGGGAAAACATGAATCTCAGCACCCTCGGAGCCGCGTGGGCGGACATCAATGGTCCGTCCGGCCAAGCCAGCCGTGCTCCCTGAGCCAAGTGTCAGGGTGGTCGCGGCAAAGTCGGGCAGACTCATCCCGGGATCGGCGTGGACCTCAAACCCGACACTGCCGGTGAGAGCCGGAATGACCGTCTGCGTTGTGAACTGGTGGGTGTAAGTGACGTTTTTGGCACCCTCCGTCGAACTTGAGAGTGTCCACGTTGCGCTCCCAATGTCACCCGCACTGACCTGGAAGTCGGCGATGACGTTTTCTGGCCCGATGGCAAACATCGCGGCAACGACGACCACCGTCACCGAGACGACGACGCTCAAAATACGCCTGAACATTTCCCCTCCTTTGAATTACAAATTTATGAGTTGCCCACACTCTAGCAGGTCCCTCAAGGATTGAGGTGTGGACAAGTCGCTCCTCTTTATTTGTAGGGATCGAGGTTGCGACGCGATCTGGCGGTAGGCTGACGGCGTTGGGTAGCCCACCACAGCTGCTGAACAACTACGCAAGTGATCCCAAGCCCGAGGGCGATGAAGAACCACTGAAACCGAGCCGGAATGTGCGGAGCCTTGATCGATTCATCCAGGGGGCGGGTGGTGGCCTCGGCCACCAGGATGGGGAACGTGATCGGCTCGGTCCAGTTGGCGGCTGAGATCTCCACCCGATGCGGACCGGCGGTCAGATTGGCAGGCAGGGTGAAGGGAAGCTCACCCTGAGGCGGGATGGAGGCGACGGTGGTGAGCAGGGTGGCATCGATGGTCGCCGTGATGTCCGCCGTGGGTTCCACGGTCTGGAGGGCGATGACGACGGTCTGACCGGCCGCGACCGTGGGCAGCTGCGGAGCGCTGGTTTGGGCACCCGGCGCAGCACCATCGGGACGGGCGGGTGGAGCCGGTGGTGTTGGGACGGCCGTGGGCAGACGGAACGCTTCATCAGTTGGGCGAGTGTCGGTGGCCGTTGGTGGGCTCGGGATCTCGGGTGGTTGCGCCACAGTCGCGCTCAAAGAAGCAGGGGGAGGCTGCGCGAGCGCTCCTTCTGACCCGGTCGAGACATCCGGGATCAATTGGACCACCTGGCCGATCTTGATGGTTGCCGCCGGCGGCGGAGTGGTTGGCGTGGGTGGCACCAAGGCCGTCGGTGCGGCTGGTGCGGTGGGACTGGGACTGGCTGTCACCGGTCCTTCGCAGGTATCAACAAACTCCCCTGTCTGGCAGTCATCGGTGCCGGCGTTGCCACTCAGCCAGTCACTCCCCTCGCCCCCGTCCAGGTGATCGTCAGCACCACCGCCAGTCAGCCAATCATTCCCGCCCAGGCCGATGAGCCGATCAGCGCCTTCGTGGCCGTGGAGGGTGTCGTTGCCAGCCCCACCGATGAGCCGGTCACTACCCTCCCGGCCGAGCAGCTCAAGATTGGCGGTCATACCCGATCCATCGAGCACATCGTCGCCTGGACCACCCGTCACGATTTCAAGACTAGCCTGTGCTAAATCGAGTGTTAGTCCGAGCGTTCCGTAGACATCCGCCCGATCACGACCCTCGCCAGTCTGGATCGGTCCATCGTCACCCTCGATATAGAGCCAGTCGTCGCCGTCGCCGCCGTCGAACTCGTCGCGCCCCTCCCCACCGGTCAGCCAGTCGTTGCCGCCATGACCAATCACTGTGTCGTTGCCGGCGTAGCCGTGGAGGGTGTCGTTCCCTGATCCACCCACCAAACGATCGTCTCCACCGTTCCCCGATAGCTCAAGCGCGTTCGTCGCATGGGTACCGTCCAGTACGTCGTCCCCCGGTCCGCCCATGACTACCTCAAGGCTCGCGGCGGCCAGGTCGAGGACCACCGCCTGACTACCCTGCACATCCGCCCGATCGCGTCCCTCACCGGCCTGAATCGATCGGTCCGCACTATCGATGTAGAGCCAGTCATTCCCAGCGCCACCATCGAAGGTATCGGAGCCATCGCCGCCACTTAGCCAGTCATTCCCACCGTTGCCGACCAGGGTGTCGTTGCCGGCATAGCCGTGAATACTGTCAGCGCCGGCTCCGCCGATGAGGGTGTCATTTCCACCATGTCCGGACAGTTCAACCACGACCGTGACAAATGTAGCGTCAAAGACGTCGTCCCCTGGTCCGCCAATCGCTTTCTCGATCCCGCTGGCTGCTAGGTCGAGCGTGACCCCGCCGTTCCCCTTGACCTCGGCCACGTCTGATCCCTCCCCACCGTCAATGAAGGAATCAGCGCTGTCGATGTCGAGCCAGTCGTTACCCTCGCTACCGCAGAGTTGGTCGTCACCGCCCAGGCCTCGCAGCCAGTCATCACCACCCAAGCCGACGATCACGTCCGGGCCATCAGTCCCGATGAGGGTGTCGTTGCCCTCGGTGCCGACGATGGTGGCGTTCTGGTCACCGCAGCGCGGTCCGGGCGGCGGGGTTACTGCGGCGCTTGACGCAGGTTCCTCAGTACTCGGTGGTCCGTCCGGTGTCGGAGCGAAGGGCAGCGTCTCGTCGGGAGGCGGGCTTTCAGGAGGGGGCGACGGTTCCGGAGCTGGTGCAACAATCGGCACTGCGTCCGGCGCCGGTTCAGGTGCCACGGGGTCAGTGGTTGGAGTCGTTCCCTCAACGGGTTGGATGGGCAGTGGTGCCTCACTGGGCTTATCGAGTGTTGCAGCCGGAGGAGTCGCAGATCCTTCCAACGTGACGGTCTCGGTGACATCCGGATGGGGTTCACCGACGTTCGAGCCAAGCGAGGCGTCACCCGAGACTGTGAGATCGTCAATCCCAAAGCCATCAGGAGAGGATGCGCCATCACTGACGAACGTGAGGAGTGTAACCGATTGACTGGCGGAAAAGGTGACAACGTCACGGTTGCTCTGGCCATTGGCTGGACCGTCTGGGTTGGAGATCGCGTAGGTCTCGAGCACCTCGTCAGTCGGTCCAAAGGTGGTGACGGTGACCACGCTGTGCCCAGCCGAGATGACGGTGACACTCTCCACGGTCGTTGGGATAGTAAATGAAACCTCGATCGGTTGGAACGAGTTCTCGCCGACGAGGAAATTCGGGGGCGAGCTTGCCTCACCCGTGTCCCAAAGGTTCGCTACCCGACCATTCGAGGTGATCGTGATGCCGAGGTCCGCGTAGGTCTCGGGCTCAAAGAGCCCCTTGGTTTGCTCGTCAAAGTCGATCGTGACACTCCGTACGATCGTGTTAGCACTCGGCCGGATGCCGACGACGTAGATGGTTGCAACCAGGCCCAGGCAGACGATCGCTGCGAGGAGCCATCGAGATCGTCCGATCACGGTCCCTCCGTCCGCGTCACACTACTGCCCAACTGGGGAGTCAGCCACGCTCGGTTCTTCCGAGGAGGTTCTGCTGTCACCATCTGGTGGACTGGTCATCGGGTTACTGGGCGGCTGGCTCGGCGCCTGAGGAGCGACGGTCGATCCGGTGGTCGTGCCCTGCTGGAGGTGGATTCGAATCGCTGCCAGGCGATCGTATTTTGCCTTCCGCTCGGGTCGGCGGAGGGAACCGGCCTTCAGGTACTCGGCCCCAATGCCAACGGCCAGATCGGTAATGAAGGCATCGTCGGTTTCCAGACCGCGGTGAGAGACGACGATCTTCCAGTTGCCGACCCGAACGAGATCGACGAGATCAAGTAGCTCCGAGAGGGTGGCCGTTTGATTGAGTTTCACCACCAGACAGTTGGCAACCCCCTGCTGGACGGCGTCCTTGATCATGCGCGGATTGCCAACGGTCAGGTCGTCGGCTGCAATCAGGCGGGACGTGCCAAACTCCTTGGTCCACGCCTGCCACTGTTCCAGGTTCTCCTGCTCGAGGGGGTCTTCGATGATGGCAATTGGGAACTGGCCGACGAGCTGCCGGACCTCGGCTTCCGGGATGACGCCGTGGGACGCGGCCACGTCGAGCGCGAGCTGGGGTTGGCTCGTCCCACTCTTGATTGCGGCGTCGAGGAGGAGTTGGAGGGCCGCCTGGTTGGTCAGCTGCCCACTCAGGACTAAGCCGCCTTCGCCGCCGGTGGTGCTTGGGTGACCCATCTGACGGAGCTGCGCATCGAGGGCGTCGATGATCTGGGCAGCGGTTGCTGGTGACCCGACCAGGGAGAACTCTTGGATCGTCAGGCCTGAGCTGGGGGCGTGCTTGCCACCTTCCAGCGCCACCACGATCGTTTCAGGAAGCCGAGGCTCGGTGTTGGCCAGCTCCGCGATCTGTTCGTAGAGTTCACGGGACAGGGCCGCCGCGGCCGCTCGCGCGACCGCCAGCGACACGGGCAGGAGGGCGTTCACCCCGAGGTGAGATCGGTCGGCCGTCCCATCCAGATCCATGAGGGCTTGGTCGATGGACCGCTGGTCCAGGCAGTCCTTGCCAACCAGCACCGGTCCGATCACCTCGTGGATGGTCTGAACGGCTTGGGCGGGGTCGATGAGCTTGGCCTCGGCGGCGCCAACGGAAATGCCGGCCGGGATTGTCACCGCGCCTTGGGCATGCTCGGTGGTGACCATGGCTCGGATGGTCTGCTGGTTGCCGAGTGGGACGAGCTCGGCCTTGAGTGCAGTGATTGGTTCCATCGCCTCCATGCTATCATATGGCTATGCGCGGGAGGGTCTGGACATTGTTGGGACTGGTTGGCCTGGTGCTAGCGACGCCGGCCCTGGCGGCCGTGAGCGCGAGCCGGAGCCTTGTGCTCGACGCCTCTGGCCGTGTCACGATCGACGGTGGTCAGACCGTCCAGGTGAAAGCCGGGGTGAGTGTGGACACGCTGACTTGGGTGGCCCTCGATCACTCCGGTCAAACCTTGGCCCGCTTCCAGGCCGATCTCCAGCTCCCCGGACCGGTTGAGGCCGCCCAGATCAGTCATAAGCTCCTCGTCATCAATGGCGTCGACTCGGCCACGAGCGAGCTGGTCTCGCCCACGCTCATTCGCTACACCGCCACCGGCGTGGGACCCCAAGCAACGGTTTCGGTGATTGCCGACTTCCCCAAAGGCTACCTGACGCTTCCGCCCGTCCAAGCCGCCACCGTTGCCATTGCCGAGCTGAACGCGCTCTGGATCTGGTTGAGCCTCATCCTTCCGGGCCTGGGGCTGCTCCTGCTCATCTGGATGCTGCTGGCGCGGGCGCGCGATCACCGAGTACCAGTGACCGCCCAGGCAACTGAGACGCCACCAAGTCAGATTTCTCCGGCGCTTGTCTCGATTCTCTACGAGAACAAGGTTGAGCCGGAGGCGATCGCCGCGACCCTCTTGAGCCTAGCCGAGCGGGGTTTCATCTCCATTTTCAACAAGGGAAACAACTTCATCTTTGCCAAGGAGAAGGAGCTCAACCTGGCCACGCCGGCCTTTGCCCTGGGCCTCCACGAGGTGGCGCTGACCCCAGACGAGATTGCCATTGCCGAGCGCGAAGGGCTGGCACCGTTTGAGAAGATTCTGCTTTCCAAGCTCTTTGTGTCGTCGCGTCCGATCGCGTCCAAAGAGGACGTCAAGGTGCGCATTGCGCATGGGATCTTCTCCAAGAAGGTCGCCGCTATCTACGAGTACCTCTTCCAGGATGCCAGTCGACTTGGCTACTTTGTGCCTCACGCTGCCACTCGGCACCGGAAGTATCTTGTGGCTGGTTGGCTGCTCTTCCTAGTTGCGAGCCTCGGATTCGTGGCGGGCGCGGTCACGTTGCCTGATCCCAAGTACTTTCTCCTCTTCTGGGCGGGCCTGATCGGCGTTGCCTACCTCATCGTCCGACTTGCCCCGTACGTTCCGGTTCGAAGCCAGGCCGGCCGGACCGAGCTCGGACGGTTCCTGGCGTTCCGGTCATGGCTGGCAGACGAGTCGCCACGCCCCGGCGATGGGGTCGACGCTTTCTTTGACTACCTGCCGTACGCCTGGGCGCTCCGAGCTGAGGGGCCCTGGGCCGCCCGGTTCAAGGACGCGGTTTTTCACCGGCCTCACTGGTACTACACCAACAAAACCCTCAGCTCGACGAGTGAGTTTGTGACTGATCTGGCGGCGCTCGTCAACTTTGTCTCGGAGTCCTTCTCGTCAGTTCGAGAAAAAACGCTCGCTTAGGGAGTCGGTTGGGCGTGGTAGAGCGTCGTTAGGACACGGCCAAAGAGGTAGCGGCGTTCCACGGGGCCAAAGAAGCGAGAGTCATTGCTGACGCCGCGGTTGTCGCCAAGCGTGAAATACTCATCGGCTTTGAGTACCCTGGCTGGGACGTCGGGAACGGTCGTGGTTCCTGGTGCGAGGTATGGCTCATCAATTGGGATCCCGTTGACGCGGACGCTTCCTGATCGAATTTCAACCGTATCGCCCGGTCCAGCCACTACCCGTTTGATGTACTGCCGATGATCCGGATCGCCGGGGTAGCGCAGAATCACCGCGTCTCCTTGGTCAGGATTGACCCAGTCGCGACGATCGACGATGACTTGGTCGCCGGTTGAGAAGGTGGGCAGCATCGATGGCCCGTCGACAATCTTGATGGTGAGCACCAGTGAGTGGGTCAGCGTCAGCGCCTCGAGCGCCAGGATCGCATATTTCCCCAACTCAAAGAGCAGGCTCGTCGAGTGGACAAGCCGGCCTGAGAGCTCGCCGCTGAGGTGTGCTCCGGACACGCTCGAACGGTGGGTTGGCTCGGGGGGGCGTCGCTGTGGCACCGCTCCAGTGTACCACCCGAATTGGACGGGGTCAGGCGGTGGGAGCAGCCACGAGCGCGCCAAACTCGGCCCGTTCGATCGTCTCCTTGGCCAGGAGTTCTGTGGTCACCGTCTCGAGGAGCGTCCGGTGCTTGGTCAGGAGGGCCTGGGCCTTCTTCTCGGCCCGCTCCACAATCGTCCGGACCTCGTGGTCCAGTTTCTCGGCGACGGCCTCTGAGTACGGCCGGTGCTCATGGATCTCGCGGCCGAGGAAGATGTGTTCCTCGCGTTGCCCGTACTGGACTGGACCGAGCGTGTCGCTCATCCCGTAGACGCTGACCATGTCGCGGGCGATTCGAGTGGCCTTCTTGAGATCGTTCTCGGCCCCGGTGGTCATCTCGTCAAAAATCAACTGCTCGGCGACGCGCCCACCCAGGAGCTGGGCAATGTCATCTTCAAACTTGGATCGGGTGATCAGGCGCCGGTCCTCCTCTGGGAGGCTCCAGGTGTAGCCCAGGGCAGAGCCGCGGGAGACGAGCGAAATCTTGTGGATGGGATCGGCGTGGGGGAGGAAGTGCCCAACGAGAGCGTGGCCAACCTCGTGGTAGGCTGCGACGCGCTTCTCCTGCTCGTTCATCAGTCGACTCTGTCGCTCTGGCCCAATCAGGACCTTCTCGATGGCATGGTCAAGATCGCGTTGGGCAACCGTCTTCCGGCCGGCTCGGGCGGCGAGGATGGCGGCCTCGTTGATGATGTTGCGCAGATCAGCGCCGGAGGCGCCAGGGGTGGAGCCGGCCACGTGCTGGTAGTTGACGCCGGTGTGCATCGGTTTGCCGTGGGCGTGGAGCTCGAGGATTTCCCGACGCTCGTCTCGGTCTGGGAGCTCCATCACCACTCGTCGATCAAAGCGGCCCGGACGGAGCAGGGCCGGATCAAGGACGTCCGGTCGATTGGTGGCGGCCATCAGGATCACTCGGGCATCGGTCTCAAACCCGTCCATCTCCACGAGGATTTGATTGAGCGTCTGCTCGCGTTCGTCATGGCTGCCGCCTAAGCCAGCACCCCGTTGGCGACCGATCGCGTCGAGCTCGTCGATGAAGATGACGGCTGGGGCATTCCGCTTGGCCTTGGCAAAGAGATCGCGGACGCGTGAGGCACCGACCCCAACGAACATCTCCACAAACTCGGAGGCAGACAGGGAGAAGAACGGTACACCGGCTTCACCGGCGACGGCCTTGGCCAGGAGGGTCTTACCAACCCCTGGTGGTCCAACCAGGAGGACGCCCTTGGGAATCTCCGCGCCGATCGCCCGGAACTTGCCCGGGTGCTTCAGGAAGTCCACCACCTCCATGAGTTCCTGTTTGGCCTCCCGCGCCCCGGCGACGTCGTCAAAGGTAATCTTCTTGGCACCGCCCGACGCAAGCCGAGCCTGTGACTTCCCAAACGACATCGCCCGCATGTTGCCGGACTGGGCTTGGCGGAGGAGGAACCAGAAGAAGAGGGCGATCAGGATAAACGGGAGGAAGATCGAGACGAGCGAGCTCACCAGGGCGCCGCTGGACGGATCGCTCACTGCAATCGATGTTCCGGCCGGCGTAATGCCGTACTCACTCAGGCCTACGCCCGCCTCCTTGAACGCACGAAGCTGTGCGTCGTCCTTGAGCGTGGCGATGACCTCGTCACCGTTCACGGTCACCTCAACCACTTGGCCAGCCTGCACGAGCGTGGCGATCTCGGAGATGGTCGAGTCCTTGGGGGCGAGCTTGGGACCGCGGAGGATCGCAAAGAGGACGAGCCCGGCCAGAATGACCAAGACGATGGAGAGGATCGAACGAGTGGATTGGGGATTCATAGGCGCTCGCGATAGAGTGAAGTATGAAGCGTGGTGGCAGTGGCTGGATTCGAACCAGCGA
>JACQIO010000032.1 GCA_016198415.1 Candidatus Berkelbacteria bacterium
AGAGACAGGCCTCGACACGTGCCACGAGCGTGAGGGGAATAGACTCAATCGTCCGCACGCCGTGCGTGACGTCCTCACCCACCCGCCCATCCCCGCGCGTCGCGCCTTGCGTAAGGACGCCGTTCTCGTACTTCAAGGTGGCTGAGAGGCCGTCGAGCTTCAGCTCGGCAAAGTATGGTTCGGAGGTCAGAGGTCGGAGGTCAGAGGTCGGACCGTACTTCGTACTTCGTACTTCGTACTTCGGATCATGCTTTTGCAACCGCTCTTCCCACTCTTGCAGCTCTTCGAAGGAAAAGACGTCGACCATCGACAGCATCGGCTCCGAGTGCGTGACTTTAGCAAACCCTTCAATCGGCGCACCAGCCACGCGCTGGCTCGGAGAATCGGGCGTGATGAGCTCTGGGTACTCTGCCTCCAGCTCTTCCAACTCTTTCTGCAGCGAGTCCTTCACCCCCTCGGGCACCACCAACTCATCCAGCACATGGTAGTGGTACCGGATCCGGTCAATCTCTGAGCGGAGTTTGACCAGCCGCTCCTTCGCTTCTGATTTCCTAAGCTGAGAGTTCATGAGTAGACCGAGGCTCGCTTGCCCGCCCTCATCACATACAGATCTTGACCGTCGCGTTGGACGATGACGCGATACTCGCCGATTCGAAACCGATATCGTCGCGGATGATCAATCACTGGTTTTGCAAAGTGCAGGGGATCAGGCTGTGCGGCAAAGAAACGCATCTTCTGTGCAATACGCTCTTGGATGGATCGAGGCAAAGCCCGTAGCTGCTTCGCTGCTGGCCGTGTCCACGATATGTTCATGGTTACAGCCCGAGCTCCTTGAAGAGTTCTTCCTGAGGAATCGTCCGCCCCAGGTCAATATCGCGCTGCGCCTCCTTCAACTCCTTCTGGATACTCGGACTGAGCTGTTCAAGCAGATCGTAGTAGTCGTCAATATCCAACACTACTGCCACGGGAGTGTTGTCGTGGCGAATGACCTGGACCTTCTGCAGTGGACGCTTCTTCAATTGTGGCATAGACCACTCCTTCCTCTCCATCATATTGTACCGCGATCAGGAGGCATCGGCAATCAGATGTAGCGTGCGTGCGGTCTGCGTCACGACGATTGCACCGTCCGCTCCCGCTCCGGCACACGGAAGAGGAGATAAGACGCTCCCGGTGCAAGGCGCCATGGAAAGACCACCGCACCCTCACGATAGTGAGTGTATGTGATCTTGAGTCTCTTTTGATGCCGCCTAAGAAAAGAAATCTCGTCATAGAGGCCGGCACTTTGAGTCATTACTTGCACACCCACTTCCGGCGGAAGCACATCTGCGAAATCTATAAGGAGCAGGAACGCATCATCCCGCTCGCAATATTCGAGGCCGAACCTTTCTTTTGCCTGAGCAGCTGCATGCCAGTCAGCCTTGTGATCCAACCCTAAGTCCACAGGATCAATCGCTATGAGTTGCAACCGCTGAGAGGGAAGGCCCGATTGAGAGCGTTCGAATTGAGCTGCAAGGGCCCTTATTGAGAGTGTGAATCCACTGTCAAGTTCAACTGGTTGGTGAACGCGCTGAGTGGCGTCGAGAAACTCCTGAGCTGTTCTGCCGCCTGTCTTACAGGGGAATCGTCTGATTCTCGGAAACCCCTCCACCCTCTCAGCAAACCGATCCAGGAGCGGCTGCTCAATGATCGCCTGAACGACTGCGCCCCGCAGGCTCTGGCGGTTTGCTTGGTGGAGCACACTCGTCACGTAGCGCAGTGCGGACGTCGGGCGCTTGGCGCGGTACTGTTCCAGCCACGTCTCAACCAGCTCTGGCAGGTGCCAACGCGTCCGGTACAGATCGAATCGCTCGGCCGCAGCTGCCAACCAGAGTCCGCGCTCGATGTGGCGTGTGAGCGTCTCTTGGTACTGGTTGGTTCGCACCTGGATGAGCGCTTCCTTCTGCTCCTCAGTCCGCAGTCCAAGGAAAACATCAACGCCCATGTCCCCGGCGTGCGCCTGTTCCTGGACGGTCTCAAGCTGGCGGTCGAGATCGGGGATGAGTCGGGTCAACTCATCGGCTCGCTGCTGGATGAATGCAAAGAGGCTGTGATGATTTGAGTGGAGGTAGGCCACCGCCTGGGTAAGCGTGAGGCCCTCGGGCAGGAGGCGGTCGAGCGAGCTCAGGAGCTTGGTGATGACATCACGTACGGTGCCAAAGCCACCTTCGCCCTCACCCATGAGCGTCTCGACCGATCGAATCTCTCGCCGAGCCAACTCGACCTCCCGCGCGTCGTCGCCGGTAAAGATCCCCGTGCTGTCAAGTTGCCCAGCAGCGCGGAGTTCATCGTAGAGACCAGGAGGCCGCTCACTCGGCCGCTGGATGAGGGCGTCGATATCGCGCCGAACTTCCGGACCGAGATTCGGCCCATCGAGTGGCTCGTCTCCCTCCATATCACTCCTCCGTCTGGCCGATCGTGGCCTGGATGAAGGCCTTGACCTGCTCGGCGTTGGCCGGGAGCACCGTGACGTGCTGCGGCCGATCTTCGATGCCGGCAAAGCGAGCCGGCCGGGCCGGTGGTCGGCCGAGGGCTTCCACGATCGTCGCGGCAAATTTGACCGGCAGCGCGGTCTCCAGGCAGATGAGCGGCACGTCTGGATCGCGATACCGCGAACCAACACTCATCCCAGCAGCGGTGTGCGGATCGATCTCCACCCCGTACCGCTCCCACGTCGAGCGGATGGTCGCGATTCGGTCGGCGTGGGTACTCGTACCAGAGACGATCCCGAACTCCGACAGGTGCTGCCAGTCCGACGTCTTGGAAAGATCAAACTGCCCCGTCGTCGACAGCTGCCCCCAGAGCTCGCGGACCTGGGCTGGATCGCGGCCGACGAGATCGAAGACGAATCGTTCCAAGTTTGAGGCCTTGGAGATATCCATTGAGGGACTCGACGTCGCCACCGTCTCGGCACTCGGGCGCGGCCGGTAGACGCCGGTTCGGAAGAACTCGTCCAGCACGTTGTTCTCGTTCGTCGCCAGGATCAGCTGCCTGATCGGGAGCCCCATCTGCCGAGCGATGTGGCCGGCACAGAGGTTGCCAAAATTGCCGCTCGGCACCGCAAACGAGACCGGTTGGCCGCTGCCCTGGGTGACGCTGAGGTAGGCTGTGACGTAGTAGACCACCTGGGCCGCGATCCTCGCCCAGTTGATCGAGTTGACGCTGCCGATGTGGTTCGTCCGCTTGAAGTCCAGATCTCGAGCAATCGCCTTCACGATCGCCTGGCACTGATCGAAGTTGCCTTCGATCGCCAGATTATGAATGTGCGGATCATCGATCCCGTACATCTGGGCGCGCTGGAACGGGCTCATCCGCCCGTGCGGCGAGAGCATGAAGACACGGATATTCGCCCGGCCACGCATCGCCTCTTCCGCAGCCGAACCGGTGTCACCGGATGTCGCCCCAAGGATATTGAGCTCGCCGCCACTTCGAGCCAATTCGTACTCGTAGAGCTCGGCCAGGAGCTGGAGGGCGTGGTCTTTGAAGGCGCCGGTTGGTCCGTGAGAGAGGCCCAGGAGGTGGAGTCCCGGCTCGAGCGTCGTGATTGGGGTGATGTCTGGATGACCAAACCGTGCCGGCGTGTAGGTCCGTTCGACGATCGCTTGGAGATCCGGTACCGGAATATCCGGTGCGAATCGACGGATAATCTCGTAGGCCAGCTCGGCGTGACTCAAGTTCCGCCACTGTTCGAGCTCGTGCCCGATCTGGGGATAATGGTCGGGAACGTATAGCCCACCATCCGGCGCTAGCCCTTCCAGGAGGATGGTCGCAAACGGGTGGGGCGAACTCTGGCCGCGGGTACTTTGGTAGCTGGTGACCGCGGACTGGTCCGATCCTTGAGCTGGGCCGGCGAGTTTGACATGTTCCACGGGTGCTGACATGCCTGAATCGGTATGGCGCCTAGAGTTCATGAAACTGCTCCCAAGTGAGTCCGGCTTGGCGGAGGATGCTGCGGAGCGTGCCCGGCGCAACGTCACGGTGGTGCGGGACGGTTGCGGTCAGAAAACCATCGACTGTTCGCTTTCCAAACTTCACGTGGCTCCCACGCTGGCCAATTTCAAGGAATCCTGCCTTGAGTAACCGACGACGAGCCTCTCGGTACGAGATCGGCTTCATCGGGATTTAGGCTGGGAGTGCGGCGGAGAGGTCCCGGATCTCTGGGACCTTCGTCGCAGCCGGTTCCTCAAAGTGAAGTTCGAGCGCTTCTTTGAGGTTCTTGAGCGCCTCTGCTTCTGTGCGACCTTGACTCGCCACATCAACCTCAAGACACTGGGCGACGACCCACCTGCCTTCGTGGGTCAGACTCGCGCGAAATGTCCGACGATGGGTCTTCATCGTTGAATCGTACCACGATCTCGGGTCAGCGACTACGCCTTCCCAATCATCGCCTTGAGACGTTTGATGCGGTCCGCGACGGGGGGATGGGTGCTGAAGATCGTGGCAAACCAGTTCTGCTGTTCTTCCTGCTCCGAGAGCGGGTTCTCGATGTAGAGGTGGTTGGTTGAGCTGGAGAGGTGTTTGACGGTATGGGGGGTTGTGGCGATTTTCTCCAAGGCCTTGGCCAGGCCGTCGGGGTAGCGGGTCAAGAGCGCGCCAGTGGCGTCGGCCAGGTACTCGCGCTTCCGACTGACCGCCAGCTGGATCAAGGTCGCGGCGATTGGTGCTAGGATGGCGGCCACGATGACGGCGATCAGCATTAGTTGATTGCCCCCGCCGTTGCGGTCGCGATCACTCCCTCCCCACCAGAGGCTGCGCAAGAAGAAGTCGGCCACCAGTGAGATGACGCCGACCAAGACGACGACGATCGTCATGACGCGGATATCGTAGTTGCCGATGTGGCTGAGCTCATGGGCAATCACCCCCTCGAGCTCGGTCTTGTCGAGTTTCTGCAGGAGCCCGGTCGTGACGGCAATCGCCGCGTGCTTTGGGTCGCGACCGGTGGCAAAGGCGTTCGGCGCCGGATCGTCGATGACGTAGACCCGTGGCTTCGGCAACCCGGCCGTAATCGCCAGGTTCTCCACCGCCCGATGGAGCGCCACGAACGGTTCCTTCCGCGGCGCCTCGGTTGCCCCCGAGATGCCCAGCGCAATCGAATCAGCCCAGTAGTAACTGGCCAACGCCTGCCCAACCGCGATGGCGACGGCAATGGAGAGAATCGTCTGGTCGCCGTAGTAGAGTGAGATCAGCCAGCCCAACCCAATCACGAGTACCAAAAAGACGCCGATCAGGATGATCGATTTCCGCTTATTGCTGGCTATTTCTGTATACATCACTCACCTGAATTTGCCTGCCCCGACGAAGCTTGAGCGGAGCGAGAGCGAAGTGGGGTTGCTTGCAATCTCGGTGTACATAATCTTAGTAGCAAGTAGTAAGTAGAATATAGATAGGGCTAGTGTACCGAGAATCGAACCCAACGAACAGTCAGGGAGCCGCGCGAGCGACTCCCCCTTATGACTGACTACCTGCTACTTTCTACTTCGTCGCGTGTTTGTACACCACCGCCAACGTTACCGAGGCAAAGACGCTTACGAGGACCAAGAGATACTGACCAACCACGGGCACCAGGCCGGCCGTCAGGGCAATCAGCCAGCCGATGAGGACAAGGGCCAGGCCGGTCACGAGAATGGTGGAGAAGTGCGCGATGCCCAGGTTCCAGCTCGTTGTGAGCGCCTCAAGCATCGTCACCCGCTCCCCAATCACGACGTACGAGCTCAAGGCCAGGAGGGTGGAGAGGATGATGCCGGGGAGAACGAACGCCCAGTAACCGATCCAGAGGGTGATCCCCAGGACAATCGAGAGCGCAAACAAGGCCGGGTAGTTGGCCCAGGCAACGGCGTAGGGAGTCCAGGGGCGGAGGACCTTCTTCTGCTTCTGGGTGACCAGGATCCCAGCCGCCGCACCCGCCCCAGCCAGCCACGGGGCCAGGAGAATGAGTAAGAGCGACGAGAGGCCCCAGCCAGCCAGGCCGGCCGCCGAGAGGCTGGCCGAGAGGACGTTGGCACCCCCGCCCGCGGCTAGATCAGCGTAGGAGAGCCCGGACAGGCCGAGGAGGGCCGAACCGGTCAGGAGCAAGGCGAGGAGTGAACCCAGGATGAAGAGTGAGAGCGCAAACAGGGCTAGGAAGCGGAACTGCTTCCGAAACGCCTCCCACGACTCAGCAAAGACTGTCCCGACGTCCATCTCCCCTCCTTCTGGGTTGGCTATGACGACTTACTTGGCTCCAAAGTCGACCGTGACGGCCGCCTTCTCGGTCTCACTGGCGGCAAAGAACTCTCGCGCCTTGAACCCGAGCTGGGTACCAATCAGGTTGGTTGGGAAGACCTCGAGCTGCGTATTGAAGTCACGAACGTTCGCGTTGTAGAAGCGACGCGCCGCTTGGATTTTGTCCTCGGTATCCGTCAGCTCGCCCTGGAGGTGGAGAAAGTTCTGACTGGCTTTGAGATCCGGGTAGTTCTCGGCAACCGCAAAGACGGACTTCAAGGCCTCGGTCAGCAGGTTCTCCTTGGTGGCCTTGTCTTCCAGGCTCCCGGCCTTCATTGCCGCCGTCCGCGCCTTGGTGACCTCGGTGAAGAGTTGCTTTTCGTGGGTGGCGTACCCCTTGACCGTCTCAATGAGATTGGGGATAAGATCGTAGCGCCGCTTGAGCTGGACGTCGATGTCACTCCACGCCTCCCCGACGCGGTTCTTGAGCGTGACCAGGCCATTGTAGGCCCCGATCACCCAGAGGATGACGAGAACAACGAGGCCAACCAGGATCCAGATGAGCGTCATACCATCTCCTTCGGTGGCAGTATACCAAACGGACTAGACGATGAGGAAGATGAGCCAGGCGAGGACGAGGACCACTAGGCCGATACCCAGCCAGATCCAGACGCTGCCCGCTCGGCGAACCTCGGGGAGTGCGGGCGCCTGTTCAGTACCCGGAATCCGGGTGGGCTGAACAGCCGGGGCGGGCGCAGACTTGTCCTGCCAGCTGGGATCGATGGGTGCGCCGGTGTCCATGACTACTCGGCTGTGTCGACGAGGGCCGTGATCCGGATGGTGGCACTCGCCACCACGCCGGAGCCGACGTCGATGGTTGCCGGAAACTCACCAACGGACTTGGCGGTCTTGAACTGGACCTGCTTGAGGCTCAGTCCGAGTGCCTTGGCAACATCGCGCGCCGTCACGCCGGCGTAGAGCGTCCCGTCAGCGGTTGCCTTGGCGGGGATTGTGACGGACTTGCCTGCCCAGTCCTTGGCAGTGGACTCAGCACGCGCCTGCTCGGCCTCAGCCTGGGAGCGCGCCTCCGACAAGTGCCCCTTGAGTTCCTTGGCGCGGGGATCACTAGGGAGCAGGGCCAGCCCCTGGGGGATGAGGAAGTTCCGCGCGTAGCCGTTCTTGACGTCCTTGACATCGCCGGGCAACCCAAGCTTGGGCACGGGTTTAGTGAGGAGAATCTTCATGAGCATCCTTTCGTTCGGGAGGAAGTGTAGCGAGAAACGAGCGTTGTTTCAACCTGGAATGACCAATGTTCAAGCACCAATCTTCACACAATGTCCAATCACCAAATTCCAATGACCAGACAAATCACAATCATCAATAACCGAAACAACCAGCCATTTGGACATCTGAGCCTTGAACATTGTCTGGTCATTGACCTGCCTGCCGACAGGCAGGGACTTGGTGATTAATCATTCTCCAGACAGCAGTTCGACTGCTTGCTCAAGTTGTTCATCCACTTCCGTTGCCTCATCGTCCGCCACCACCACATCCGGCGTGATCCCTTCGCCCTCAATCGCCCGGCCGTCTGGGGTTAGCCACCGGGCGATGGTCAGACGCAGCGCCGAGCCATCGGACAGGTTGTCGACCTGCTGAACTGAGCCCTTGCCAAAGGTCTGGTCACCAATCACGGTCCCCTCAGCATGATCTTGGATGGCGCCGGCCACAATCTCTGAGGCCGAGGCCGACCCTTTGTTGACCAAGACCACCAGCGGCAGATCGGTCAGTGAGGCGTCGTCGGTGGCCTCAAAGGTCTGGCGCGTCCCATCCTTCCCCTCTTCCAGGACAATCGCCCCATCTTCAATGAAGAGGCTGGCGACGCTGATCGACTCGTCAAAGAATCCGCCCGGGTTACTCCGCAGGTCGAGGATGATCCCACGGGTCCCGAGGGTCCCGATCTCCTCAACGTGTCGACGGAGCTCCTCAGCGGTGTTATCGGCAAACTGCGTCAGTCGAACGTAGGCAATGTCATCATCCCGTACCTCCACCGTCACGCTCGGAACCACGATGGTCTCCCGCGTCACGGTGACGGCCAGCTCGCGCTCGCCGCGGAGAATCCCCAGGACCACGGTTGAGCCCGGCTCACCGCGAATCTCTTGAATGAGTGCGCCCAGCTCAAACTGACTGGCCGATTGACGATCGACGGCAGTGATGACGTCTTGAGGCTTGAGACCGGCCACTTCGGCGGGTGAGCCAGGCAGCGGTGTGACGATCACGAACCGTTCGCCCTCCTGATTGATCTCGGCGCCAATGCCCCCAAACTCACCGGACAGATCGTCGAAGAAGGCCTCGCTCTCGGCCGGATCCAGGAAGAGGCTGTACGGATCGTCGAGCGCCGAGACGGTCCCGCGGATCGCTCCGTAGAGGAGCGCACTGCGATCGACCTGGCCAGGGAAGCGGTCTTCGATTCGATTGAAGACGTCCCAGTAGAGCTGGTAGTCCAGGTCCGCCGGCTGACCGAGCGTCTCGTTGACCACCTTGCCCAACCCCGCTTCCGGATCGGTCAGGACGGCCCGGCCACCCACCAGCGTTCCCAGGGCAAAGGCGACGATCAGGGTGACCAATCGATACCAGCGTGGCGATCCAATCACGGGTCCTCCTTACATTGTCACCCAGGATACCACGCCCCTCAGCCGCCAGCTACGGGCTCGGCGATGATCCCACCGCCCAGAATCAACGAGCCACGGGAGAAGACGACGGACTGGCCAGGAGCAATCGCGACCTGAGGTTCTCGGAATCTCAGGTGCAGACTTCCAGACATGCCAGGTGCCAGACCACCAGATTTGGTTGTCTGACGGTCTGGTTGTCTGGTTGTCTCCTCAACGGTGCACCGTTGAGGTTGCTGTCCATGTCGGATTCGGGCCTCAATCCGCTCGCCAACCTTGGGGAGATCATCGACGAGCCAGTTGAGGTGAGTCGCCACGAGCTCGCGCGATGTCGGCGGCTGCGTGTCAACGATCAATCGGTTCGACTCGAGCTCACGTGCGACGACATAGCGTGGTCGGATTTCACCCCTCGACCCTACACCCTCAACCCTCAACCCTTCCCGTTGGCCCACCGTGTACGCCGCCGCCCCACGATGCGTCCCGATCGATCGTCCGGCGGTATCGACGACCTCCCCCGGCACAAGCTGGAGCTGGTCGATCAGAAACTGGCGCAAATCCACCGGCCCCAGGAAACAGATCCCCTGGCTGTCCTTCTTCTCCGCCGTCGGCAGGCTGCGTCGTCGCGCCTCCTCGCGAACCTGAACCTTGGTCGAGTCGCCGAGCGGGAACTCGATCATCGAGAGTGCCCGTCGATCGATGTTCCAGAGGAAGTAACTCTGATCCTTGCGCTCATCACGCCCCCGATGGAGTTCAACCTTTGACATGTGACCTTTGACCTTTGACGGTCGCGCCGGGACCACTTCGGGAGTGTTGGCGCTCTGCGCCGACTCTTGGGAAGTGAAGGAGGGGCGAACCTGCGCGTAATGACCAGTAGCAACTCCATCGAACCCCAACTCACGTGCCAGATCGAGCAAGAGTCCAAACTTCATCTCTCGGTTGCAGAGAATGTCTGGATTGGGCGTCCGGCCAGCGGCGTACTCAGCGAGCATGACATCCACGACGCGGGCGCGGTAGGCCTCGTGAACCTCGATGACTTCGTACGGAATGCCAAGGTGCGCCGCCACCCGCCGACCATCGGCAATATCATCCTTCCACGGACATTGGCCAGTGAACGAAAGACGGTTCGGGTTGTCCTCTGTCCTCTGTCCTCTGTCCTCCCAACCCTCCCACGCCTTGAGGTAGACGCCGACGACCTCGTGCCCAGCCTCCAAAAGCCGGGCGGCGGCCACGGACGAGTCGACCCCACCGGAGAGTCCCACAAGATAGCGCGTACGCTTGGACATAACGGGTGATTGTAACGTGTTTTGGGGCAAGCGAAAAGCCGCCAGCCCACCTGATCGGTGGGACTTACAGCGGCTTGTTCGTGGTCGGAGGCGTCCCGTGACACCTACTCCCACTTCATCGGTTCACTGTCGGGAAGGGCGGACCCTCCGCCCTGAATGACGGGCCCTCCCGGCGGCACCGATGTGCGACTCGTCTCGGAGCAAGGCGCCCCCGGCGGCCTGGGCCAATGGAAGTACGCCCAAGCCAGCTGGAGCGCCCCGAGAGCAAGGCCAAAGGCCATACCGAGGACGAAGAGGGCGGCCACGCCGGTGGACATCCCTGACTGAAAGCAGAGACTCACCAGACCCAGCCCCGAGATGGCCAGGCCCAAGGCCGTGACGACGAGCAGCCTGAAGAGTCGTCCCGCCTCGATCACGGCTCGTACCTCCGTTCGTTCTGCGTCTTGGTCGCCCGGCGAGGACCTCGCGATCCCGGCTGGCAGAAGTCATGGATCATGACGCCGATCGCCAAGAGGGCGATCGCGATGACGGGTACCGCGTAGGGCTCCATCATTACTCCTCCTGTCTGCGGCCCTGCCGCACTGTGCTGGAAAGGTCCCGCTAGAGCGGGAAAACAAGTCATTCAACCACGGCTAAACCGAGGAAGTCAAGGGGGGGTCTATCTCACGCCGCAGAGACAACAGGTAGTCATGTAACAAACGAAAGGCCCCGTGAAGGGCCTATTCGCGGTCCGCGCCGCCGGAAGGCGGGACGGACTCACTCGTGGTGGTCAGGAACGGTCTGGGCCGTGCCGTTCGTGTCCACCGGTTGGGTTGGCCTGGCGAAGTAGTTGAGATCGGCCGTCCCGGCCGGTCCGCCGGGCTCCCAGCTGGCAGCGGTCCGGGCAAAGCCGGCCTCCGCCATCGCTTGGCGCTCCTCCTCGCTCATCGGCCGGGTGCCCAGCCAGAGGAGGAAGAGGAACAGTGCCACGATGGCGAACCCGCCAACCACGATCGGGCCGATCGGGAGTGTCTGCTCCATGGTCATCACCTCCTCACACCCAGGGTCCGGTGCTGACGTAGAGGCCGCCGGACGAAGGGCCGGCGTCGTTGCCCTGCTCTTGCTCCTCCCGCTCGCGCTGCCGCTCCTCGCGGGCTCGGAGCCAGTGCCGCCAGATGGCGCTCCAGAGCATGCAGCCGACCGTGGCGAAGACGAGGATCTTGGCCCCCGTCTCCTCCTTGAGGCTACCCTGCATCGGGCACCTCCTCCTGGGCCATCGACTCGTCCGGCCGGTCATAACCGGACCCAACGAGCATGATGCCCACCCCCATGAGCGTGAGCGGGGCGCTGGTTGCCTGGCTGCTCCGGTCCAAGTGGAACCAGAGCGCGCCACCAGCGAAGACGACGAGGCCGAGGACCAGGAGGGTGCACAGGAAGGTGCTTCGCCGCGTCATCGCCCCGCCTCCGCGCGCCGCCGCGTCCCGTTGCCGAACTCCAGGACCTCGGACCGGCCGTGGCCGGCTCGGCCCGAACTGGGCGCCCCCTGCTCCTCCATGAGGCTCCCCATGACCAGCAGGGCCAGCCCCGCCAGGACCGTCAGTCCGCTCTCACGCGGGACGGTCTTGTTGAGCAGGCCCGCGGCGCCACCGAGCGCCATGAGCACCAAGCCCGCCCCACCGACCCAGGGGGCGAGCTGTCGCTTGAACGTACGATCGTCCATCGACCATTTCCTCCGTTCTCTCGAGTTAAGGGCCGGCACCAGCCGGCACGAACAGGCCATTCAAGCATGATTGGGCCCGAAAAGTCAACCAGTGGATATGAGAAGGGCCCCGGCGCGAACACCGGAGCCCTTCGATACAACCCTCCCTGCCTCCTTACGGCGGCGGCTCCCCCGCCTGGACCGGCGGCCGCTGCGGCTGGCGGACCCTGGCCATCATCCGGCTCATCCGGGCCAGACCCACCTCCACCACGAGCGCCAGCGCCACGTAGAGGATGGCCATGATCCAACCGATCCCCTCGGCCTGGAAGCCGTAGCCGACGGCCAGAATCCCCAGGATGTGGAAGAGGATCCGGGCGACGTAGCCCAGGAAGACCGCCCCCTGCCCCGGGTCGTTGGTGGGGTCGGCATCGGTTCCGAGCATCGCCACCAGGACGGCCAGGAGCCAGAAGGAGAGGGCCGTCATCCCAGCCACGATCGTCTGGTTGGCCACCGACTCCTCCCAGCCGAGGCTCTCGAGCATGTAGCCGACGATCCCGTCCAGCCAGGCTACCCCCGCCCTGGACCCCAGCTCGAGGACGATCGAGCCGAAGAAGGAGAGAAAGGCCAGCACCAGCACCATGATCACCGCCACGCAGATCCGGAGGGGCCGAGGCTGGCGCTCCAGCTGGCGCCGGAAAACCCAGAAGAGT
This sequence comes from Candidatus Berkelbacteria bacterium, assembly GCA_016198415.1. GTDB lineage: Bacteria > Patescibacteriota > UBA1384 > JACPKC01 > JACPKC01 > JACQIO01. The sequence continues at coordinate 12,575 of JACQIO010000032.1, forward strand.
AGGGCGGTCAAGCTGGCACCGATCAGGAAGGGGAGCGGGAACTCGACGAAGGGCGTCGCCACGAACAGGACGAGGCGCCGGAGTGCCTCACGCGACCCCTCGACGTCCAGGAGACCGACGAGCCCGTGGTGGACGGCCAGCCCGACGAGCAGGGCGAGAAAGAAGTTGGAGAAACGCCGGATGTTCATTGGAACACCCTCCTTGATCTGGATTTTTAACGTCCGCCGACAAACGACAGACGGTCCAAAGGACTGGTGATTGAAGCAGAACATCCCAGGTTTGTCAACCTGGCGCCCACCCACGCGGGCCAATCACGCAGGCAGACTGGAGGGCCTCCTTACCCAAGGCGCTGCAATAATGAGGACGATCGTCCTCATTATTGCGTGATTCATCCGGACGTTCACCTTAACAAGATTGGTGCGGCTTCGGGACATGAGAAGCGGCCCGGGGATGAATCCCCGGACCGCTTGTTGGACTAGGCATGAGGTAGGCACGCCCGCGCCTAGTCCAGAATCCTCCGCTGCTCGAGCCGGTCGTCAGCCTCCGGCCCTGAGTCGCTTCGTCTGCTCTCGAACGTACTGGAGCAGGCGACCGACACCGCCGATCACCAGGAGGACGACCAAGACCAGGATCATCGTGTCAGGCAGGGCCGGCGCCATGCGCCCTCCGAGCGGGATGGCGACGATGGCGATCATGATCATCGCGAGCGTCAGTCCTCCGAACGCCGCCGCCCTACTCATGAAATCCCCGAGGTGTCGTCCCCACGCGTACTGCCGGTAGCAGTAATACGTCCAGAACAGAAATGCCCCATAGCCCAGGAGCAGGCCGGCCACGGTCTCCTCGCGCCAGGCCATGTCGAGAAGCTCCTTCATCGCTGCACTTCTCCTTTCAGTGTCCGCTGACCACGTCAGCGTACTCGGAAATCGAGGTGGAGACGTGCTGGCCGATCAAGCCTACGCCCACCACGGTCAAGATCACCTGGAAGGGTTTGAGGAAGGGGTGCGTCCCCCACCAAACTAACTCCACGAACCCAACCAGAATCAGCAGGTAGAGACCCACGAACAGGCTGGTCAGCACGAGATGACCGACCAGGTCCCAACCGTGGGCCGAGGGGGAGTAGAGGTGCCAGGCCCAGCGTAAGAGCTCACCACAGGCCAGCACCAGGGTCGTGCTGAGAATGAGCAGCCAGTGCTCAGCGATGAAGGCGCTCACCACCTCACGTCACCAACTCCACGTTCAGTCCTCCATCAAGAGATTGGAAAAGACCCGGAGGCTTTCCCTGGACCTTATTGAAGGATTGATCACTCCGGGTGTCAATGGCTGGACGAAGTATGAACGAAACGAGTATAGGTAGAAAGTAGCAAGGGCCGGGGGTGCAAGGTGAAACGGGACAGGGAAAGCATTAGTTCCGAAACAACTGCGTGTACATGACGCCGTAGAGACCGTTCCGGACGGCGCCGATGCCCAATCGACCGTAGGAGGGATCCAGGATGTTGGCGCGATGCCCAGGCGAGTCCATGAGGCCCTGGTGAGCCGTGGGGGTAGTGGGCGCCAGGGCCAGGTTCTCACCGGCGGAGAGGTAGCCGACGCCAGCCGCGTCCATCCGATCAAACGGATCCTGCCCATCCGGATTGACGTGGGCAAAGAACTGCCGCACCCACATATCCTTGCTGTGGACGCGCCCCACGTCCGCCAGCTCCTCGTCCCACTCGAGCGTGGCGAGCCCCGCCTCGGCCCGCGCCTCGTTGGCCAGCCGGAAGAGCTCTTGCTCGGCCGCCCGATCGATCCGGAGCGACTCCACCGGCACGTCGATCTCAATCGGCGAGTCGGCAATCTTGGTGACCGTGGTGAACTCCTGGAGCTGCTCGATGGCCGGCGTGATGATGGCGGCCAGGGCTCGCTCAAAGACGGGCGTGGTGGAGACAAACTTGGGGCCAAGCTGAGACGCAAGGATGCTCGAGCGCACCGCGGGAATGATCGGCAGGAAGAGGAGGAGGTTGACGAGGAGAGCCGTCAGAACCGCCTGCTTGACGAGGCCGGCACCCACCCCCGCTGCACGGCCGACCAGACCGCCTTTGAGCAGGCTCGGGATGAACCGGCCGATGACCCCCAAGACCACGCGCAGGACGGCATCGGCCAGGAAGAGGATGAGGACAAAACCAGCAATCGGCTGGAGGCCCTCGGACAGTCCAAACGAGCCGAGCCAGTTCCCGACCGGCTCGTAGAGCACAAAGGCCGCGCCGATGGCCAAGGCGAGCGAGGCCAGATCGAGGAGCAAGCCGACGATGCCCCGCTTCCAGCCATCGAGGATGGCTAGGCCAAAGCCAAAGAGGATCAGGAGATCAACGAGATTCATAGGCCCTCAGCTTACACCACAGACACACCGGGTTGCCATGGCGACTACGCAGCTTTCACAGAGACTCCTCGGCCGCCTGTTCGGTCCGGCCGATGACGTATCGGAGTCCGAGGATGAGACTGCCAGAGAACGCTAAGACGATGATCCACGCGGCCAGGAAGAAGCTAGCGGGGTAAACCTGAGTGAGAAGGTAGTCCCTGGGCGGAAAGATCCAGTTTCCGGCCGGGAAGAGGAGGTGGTGGAGCTGGAGGAAGAGTGGTTCAAAGAAGATCGCGGAGGTGAGGCCCACGACCCCGATCAGCCCCAGTATCCAGGTGACGGCCCATGGCTCAGTCAGACGAAAACGGATCAGGAGGAGCCCAATCAAGGCCCCGGGCAGGATGTAGAGCCAGACGATCCCGACGAGAGTCAGCACGTCCTCTAGGTGGCGCCACTCGGCTGACGTGAGGGCGACCAAGCCGTCAGACTCGGCGGCCGAGGCCGACCAGTATCGAATACCCTCGGTGACGGCCTGATCGATTGCCACCCGCTCCTCCGGCGAGATCGGCCCACCGGCCGGAACGACGGCAAAGATGGCCCGGTGGATCGCTGGCGTCGAGATCACCACCAGGAAACTGGCCGAGAGCGTCAGCACCACCGCGAGC
>JACQIO010000003.1 GCA_016198415.1 Candidatus Berkelbacteria bacterium
CCCCATGACGATCAAGACATTCGAGAAGGACGAGGGCACCTGGCGGGAGCTCACGCAAGCCGAGATCGATCGCTACCTCGGCAAGTAGCCCCGGCATCCGGCCTGTGAGATGCGGCGACCCTCCGGGGCCGCCGCTCGCATACCCAAACGATAATTGGTGACTACGACCCACGTGGTCGTTTTTTGATGTCAATCACCGCGACTGGACACTCCTTCATCCACAGCCCAGCCTGCGCATCTCGCGGTATGATGAAATAAGACGTTCCTGCGCTGAGCAGGGCCGTAGCACACTAGGGAGGTATCGATATGGCGGCGGCATTCGACTCTCTGCCGGCGACCGAGTCCGGTCAGACGGACGACGAGATCACCGGCCTCCCCGCATTCTGTCTCTTCCTGCACGGCATCGCGGAACGGCACGACGAGCAAGTGCGCGCCGGCCGCGCCCAGGCCTGGACGGCCTGGACCCTCCCTCAGGAGGGCAGCTAGCCATGGATGACGAGCTGCGACGCGCCAGGAGCGTGACGCAAGTGGTGCGGCGACTTGTGGGCGGACGATGCTGCGGATTGCCGTTCGTGATCCGCATGAGCACCGCACGCTTCGTCACCTACGACAGTTCCCTGAGTTTGGCCTCGGTTTCGAACGGCTTGACCGAGGCCGACGTGCCAACTTCCGAGGAGGTGGTGCCAACGTAACACACTGGCCAGACGTTCCGGTTACGGATTCCGAGATCGATGTTGAGGATCCGTGTTCCATAGAACGGTGAACCAGTTGTAAGACCGGGATGTCTGGCCAGCCACGCCCTCTGGGCGACTGTAATGCCTCGCGACCTGGGAGCCCAACGTCTCCCAGGTCGCACCCATATTCAGGCGCGAAAATGCCGGGCTCTCGATCGCCTCTTGACGCGTCAGGGGTGATTCGGCACAATCACACCATCCTGGAAGGAAGGGAGGAGCGTATGACGATCAACACCTTCCAGAACACCACCCGGGGCGAGCCCGTCGCGGTCACCGCGACCGAGCCGACCACCGGACATTGCGGGACCACCGCCACCACTCGGACGACGGCGACCCCGACCCCCAACGCGGTCACCTAGAACTCGACGCGGGGGCTACGGCCCATCTGAGGTGACCAGCCAGCGCCCAAAGTCTACGGACTGCGGGCGCGTTTCGTACTGACTATCCTACAATAATGTGGACGATCGTCCACATTATTGTGCGGATTTGCAGTATACGACTCACTTGACCCGCCTTCGCTGGCAGTTTCGGCAGGGTCTGTGGCCGCTCCAGGTCACGGCCTTGACGATCGTGGCCACCCTTGGTACCACGCAGACAGCGGCGGGCTGAGCTCACCGACTCTTTTACTCAGAGGAGGAGACGCCATGCCGACCGAGGCTGACCTGACCACCGTGGTCCGGACCATGACGATCGCAGCCGAGCCTCGCCGGGTCTACGAGCTCGCCTGTCAGATGGAGCGCTACAGCGGGTTCATGCAGGACGTGAACGCGGTGACGGTCCTCCAGCAGGGGGTTGCTCCGGACGGCCGGCGCTGGACGATTACCCATTGGGACACCAGTGTCGATGGGGTCCCTATCTACTGGTGGGAGTACGATCTCCTCGACGATCGAGAGTTGCGGATTGAGTTCCGACTCGCCACCATGGAGGAAGCACCGGACGCCGCCAACGACATGGACCGCTTCGAGGGTGACTGGACCTTCGAGCCCAGCGCGGGCGGAACCCTGGTGACGCTCCACGTTGAGTTCGACTTTGGCATCCCGGAGCTCAAAAAGCTGATCGGCCCGACGCTTGAGATCAAGGTGGGCGAGAACTCGGAGATGATGCTGGCCGGGATGAAGGCTGAGCTCGAAGGGAGGTGCACTGATGGCGAGACGACGAGGCCGACGTGATCGGCCGGTGCCGCTCGTACCGAGCACACGGCCGCCAGCGCTGGTGCCATCCGGAGGCTTGATGAGCTTCCGGGCCAGGCGCGGGACCGGTCTCAAACCACAGGACGCCGCGGTCCGCCAGGCCGGTGCCTGGCACCAGCGATCCTAAGAAGGGGAAGGAAGTAACGGCTCTGCGTGTGGCAACACCGCGGGGCCGTTTCTCTATCCCCTTGATCAGATCCCAGGAGCAACAACCGTTTTGCCTACGATCGTAGGCAAATGCGTCAGTCCATTGACGACCGTCTGGAATTGACGGTTCGTGAGCGAGTGCTTTGGTTGGAGGACATGCGAACGCCCCGAGGGGACGTTCGCGGGGAACGGGCTCGGGGCGTGATAGCCCTCCTCAACCCACCAGGTAGACCACCTCGGACAAGAGCGTGCCGGTGGGCCAGCAGATGAGCGGGATGCCGAACCGGTGCGCGTTCAGCAGATACTCCTGAGAGTACGGGGCGCTGTCCCGCTCAACGTGCTCGGCCATGACCGTGGCGACGGCGCTCGCCACCCCCTGGGCGAAGTGCAGGAGGACCCAGTCGACCAGTTCCACGTTGCGGAGGTAGCGGCGGAGCCAACGCCGGAGCGGCGCCAGTTGCCCGCGCAGATCATCGGGCCAGCCGAGGTCGCGCTGGACCTGCCGGTGGACCGCCTCCGCCAGCCTCTGGATGACGACCACGCGGTCCTTGATGCCAGAATGGAGACGAGCCACCATGAGCGTCTGCGTCGCCCAGGCATAGGTGACGTCGTAGACCGACTTGCCACCGCCTGCTCCATCCATCGCCGCTCGCAACCGTTCCAGCTCCGCCCCGAGTTTCTTGGAGGCGTGCCGGGTGACAGAGATACGGCGGATCGAGACGCCATGGGGGAAGGTGTTGCCCATACACCGCAGACCACACTCGATCCGCTTGTAGGCCTCCTCGTAGGTGCTGGGCGAGACGAGGACGGCCTCGTGGCCGTGCCAGAGCATCTCGTGGAGCGGCCGGAGGCAGAGCCAGAGCGAGTTGCTCACGCCGGGGAGGACCTGGCTCAGCTCGTGCATGAGCTCGTGGGGGAGCGGCTGCTCCAGAATCTGCTTGGGGGTCCGAACTTCAATCGTCCGTGTCATGTTGGAAAACTTCCTCTCGGACAAATCTCATTCGCAAACTAGACAGCTCACGAACGGACGGGGGGAGAGTAGCGGATCGCCTGACCAGTAGCAAGTAGTAAGTAGAAAGAGCCGGGGGGTGAAAGGGGAAAGGTCCCTTGCGGCAGGTTCTACAACCTCTCCTTCAAGTGCTCCGGGATCTCTGAGATGAACCGCGAGCCGGGGTTCGCTTGAATGCCGCCGTAGAGCAAGCGCGAGTTGGCGTGCAGGAGATACAGGCGCTCCATCGCCCGCGTCATGCCCACGTAACAGAGCCGGCGCTCCTCCTCCATCTGGGCCGGATCGGTCAGGGCCCGCGAGTGCGGGAAGATCCCCTCCTCGCAGCCCACAATGAAGACCACCGGGAACTCGAGGCCCTTGGCGTTGTGCATCGTCATGAGCGTGACCGCTTCGTGGGTGGGATCGTAGTTGTCGATATCTGAGATCAGGCTCGTGGCCTCCAGAAATTCCTGAAGCGTGGCGTAGCCCTCGGCGACGGACTTCAACTCCTGGACGTTCTCCCAGCGGCCGAGGCCTTCCTCGGACCCATCAAGCAGGAACTCGCGATAACCGGACCGCTCGGCCACTTGATCGATGAGCTCGGGGATGGGGTGGCTGGTGGCCACATCCCGTAGACTGGCCAAGAGCGCCGTGAAGGTCCGGAGTTTGACGTTCCCAGCTGAGGCCGCCTCGATCCCCTGAGCCCGGACCGCCTCGAGCGCCTTCTTGCCAATCCCGCGGCTGGGGGCCTGGGTAGCCCGCTCAAAGGAGATGAGATCGGCCGAGTTGGCAAGGACGCGCAGGTAGGCCAGGATGTCCTTGACCTCTTTGCGCTCGTAGAACCGGACGGCGCCGACTAATCGATATGGAATCTCCCGGCGGAGGAAGGTTTCTTCCAAAAGCCGGGACTGGGCGTTGGTCCGGTAGAGAACGACAAAGGCGTTCAAGCTCTGGTGCGCGCGCTGGAGGCCGCGAATCTCGGTGATGACAAAGTCCGCCTCGTCCGTCTGGTCCAACGCCTCGTAGATGGTGACCGGCGCCCCACCGGCTTTGTCCGACCAGAGCGCCTTGTCCGTTCGCTGGGAGTTATTCTTGATGACGGCCGTCGCCGCATCCAGGATGGTCTGGGTGGACCGGTAGTTTTGCTCCAGCTTGACCACGGCAGTTTCCGGCCAGTCCTTCTCAAAGTTGAGGATGTTGCGGAAGTTGGCGCCGCGCCAGCCGTAGATGGCCTGGTAGTCATCGCCGACGACGCAGATGTTGCCGTGGGTGGCCAGGAGCTTGACGAACATGTACTGGACCTGGTTGGTATCCTGGTACTCGTCGATCAAGATGTGCTGGAAGCGGCTCCGGTAGTCGGCAAGAATGGCCGGCTGGGTCTGGAAGAGCTCGACCGTTTTGACCAAGAGATCGTCAAAGTCGAGGGCGTTGGCGGCCTTGAGCGCCACCTGGTAGCGATGGTAGACCTTGGCGACCTGCTCCATGAAGTAGCCATCGGCGACGGCCTCGTAGCCGGCCGGGCTCAGGAGCTCATTCTTGGCCCCGGAGATGAAGCTCCGGACGGTGTTCGGGTTGGTGGCCTTGGCGTCGATTCCCAGCTCGCCCATGGCCTGCTTGATGAGGGTCAGTGAGTCCGAGGCATCGTAGATGGTGAAGCTCGGCTTATACCCGAGGACGCCGATGTCCCGGCGCAGAATCCGGACGCAGACGGAGTGGAAGGTGCCGAGCCAAGGGAAGGCGAGTGAATCGCGAAAGGTGAAAGGTGAAAGGTCGTCCCGTTTTACGTTTCCCGTTTCCCGTTTCACTAACTTCGTCAGTCGCTCCCGCAACTCCCCTGCCGCCTTGTTGGTGAACGTGACGGCCAGAATGTTCCCGGGCTTGACGCCCTGCTCGACTAAGTAGGCGATGCGGTGGGTGAGCGTCTTGGTCTTGCCCGATCCGGCCCCAGCCAAAATCAAGACCGGCCCCTCAATAATCTGAGCGGCCCGCCGCTGTTCGGGATTGAGGTCGTCAAGAATCGACGAGTGAGTTGTCAGGCGTGAGTTGTCAGTGGCGGTTTCCATCGTCATTTTCTGTCATTCCGAGCTCGTCGAGGAATCTTTCATTGCCCCCTTGATAGATCCTTCGACTCCCTGGCTTGAGCCAGGGCGCTCAGGATGACACCACTCCCTACTTCGCTACATCGCTACGTGTTCGGCCACTCACTATAGCAGAGCGCTGGGGATGCGCGCGGGCATGAAGAAGGACTCCGCCGAGCTGGCGAAGTCCTTCTGACTGGGGCCCTCCGCCCTTACCGCGGATCCCCCGGGTTGTAGAGCGGGGTAGAGTCCGGTTGGCAGACGTGGCGAGCAGCCGCCGGGCCGTGGCGAGTGAACCGGTCAGTTGATGCCCCTCTTCCATGGCGATGAGAAGAACTAACTTCTCGTGGCAGGCCGGGCAGCCCGGGGCGTGCTTCTTGACGTCGTTCAGACTTGGGTATACCCGGAGGCGACCCTCGTCGTTGACCACGACCGCGTGGAGGTCTGCCACGCATGGGCACCTACTCTCCGCCATCGTCATCACCTCCTTCGATCTAGATCTGCCGATGTGGTTCGAGCTGGAGCTCGGCCGTCACCGCCGGCGAACGCAGCAGCTCGCAGACTCGATCGACGTCACCCACCTTTAGGAAAAGATTGACGCGCCCGGTCGGTGAGCACATGACTAGCGCGAACCGGAGCTGCTCCTCCTCGTCCGTCGCTTTCTGCAGCTGCACAGACACCCCCTGCATCGAACAGCTCATGCCGGAGATCAGCTGTCGTTCGAGGTCTGCCCGGTGCATGCCCTCCTTCCGCACGAGGGGGAATACCTGAATCTCCACGAGTCATCACCTTCTCTCGAAGCCACCCTCCGAACTCTGTTCTGTTAGGGTGCAGGATTGTTCCTGGGCCGAGGCCCAGAGAACGAGCGCAGCCTACGCGCTCTACACCTGCGCGTCAAGCGAACGCACGGGGGTGTTGAGTCGGTTCGAGGCGCAGAGTGTGCCATAACCTGACGGCCGTCTGATTACGGTACACCTTGTTCTCTACGCGTCATCAGCGAATACGTGTTCACTTGATAGCGGGATACCTAAGAACGGCTTAGGCTTCCCCCTTGGCCTCATGCCGGCGGTCGATGGTGCGGAACTTGGTCTGATCGGCCTGGAAGAAGAGGTCAAACTCGCCGACCGGCCCGTTCCGGTGCTTGCGAACCAGAATCTTGGCGACGTTCTTGTTCTCGGTCTCTGGATTGTAGTAGTCCTCCCGGTAGATGAACATGACCACATCGGCATCTTGCTCGATTGAGCCCGATTCGCGTAAGTCGGATAACTGCGGGATATGGTTGGGGCGGGTCTCGACGGCGCGGGAGAGCTGCGAGAGGGCGATGACTGGGACGTTCAGCTCCCGGGCCAGACCCTTCAAGCCCCGCGAGATATCGGAGATTTCCTGGACGCGGTTGGCATCCCGGGTCTGCCGGCCCTGCATCAACTGAAGGTAGTCAATGACCAGGAGCCCGAGGCCGTGCTCCACCTGGAGGCGGCGGGCCTTGGTCCGGACCTCCATGACCGTCAGGTTGGGCTGATCGTCAATGAAGAACGGCGCGTCCGCCAGGACGCCCATCGCGTAGTTGAGGCGCTCAAAGTCCTCGTTGGCCAGGTTACCGGTCCGGAGCTTCCAGGAATCAACGCCCGCCTCCCCGGCCACCAGGCGATCGACGAGCTGATCCTTGGACTGCTCGAGGGAGAAGAAGCCAATCGGCACCTGGTGGTGGATGGCGGCATGCTGGGCGATGTTGAGGGCCAACGAGGTCTTCCCCATGCTTGGCCGGGCGGCGATGACGACCAGGTCCGACTCTTGGAGCCCAGAGAGGAGGTTATCGAGATCCCGGAAGCCAGTTGGGACACCCCGGGTCTTACCGCGGTGTTCGTGGAGCTCCTCGATCCGCTCAAAAGCGCGCGTCAGGACCGCCTTGATGGGCTCAAACTTCTGCTTGACCGACTGCTCGGAGACCTCAAAGATCAGCCGCTCGGCCTCGTCCACGAGCTCATCAACCGCCCGTTCCTCCTGGTAGCCCAGCTCGGCCACGGCACTGGCCGCGCTGATGAGGCGGCGGAGCAAGCCTTTCTCATGGACGATGCCGGCGTGGTGGACGACGTTGACAGAGGTGGAAACGCCGCTCGTCAGACGGGCAATGACGGTGGCGCCGCCAACGGCCGCGAGCTCCTTGGTCCGCTCCAGCTCGTCCGTGAGGGTGATGACGTCGAGCGGCATCCGTTTCTCGTAGAGCCGGAGGATCGCCTCATAGATCTGCCGGTGGTCTGGCCGGTAGAAGTCCTCGGCCGCCAGGACATCGGCAATCTTGATGATGGCGTCCTTGTCCAGCAAGAGCGCGCCCAAAACGGCCTGCTCGGCCTCCACGGCCTGGGGTGGGACCCGCGGACCAACGGTGAAGACCGTTGATTTCTCCTCCCGCGCTGGCTCGATGGCAGCCGATCGCTTGGCCATCACGCGCCGCCACGCTTAGCCGCTGCGGCCGGCTCACCAAAGAGCTCGGCCACGTCCTGTTCAACCTCGGCTTGGGTTCGATGCGCTGGAGACCTGTCCTCCGCTCCTTCGCTACCAACGACTTTGCTGCTTGGCGCTTGCGAGCCAGCTACCACACAGCGAACCGCGGTCCGCTGGCCCGTCAGGGCCTCGACCGTCTCGGCAATCAGGGTGGCGTTCTTCCGGTCCTTGATCCGGTCCGCGTAGAAGCTGAATGGGACTTCGATCTGGCACTCGCCGTCCTCGATGGCCAGGAGCCGGGCCGACTTCAGGAGAGCGGCCAGCTGGGCGTTCTGGGGACGGATCCCTGCCAGGACCTTGGTCCAGAGTTCTGGGAGATTGGTGATTTCCTGACTGTCCTTGGCACCCTGAGCCACGCTTGGCGCGGGCATAGGATCCTGTTCTGGCGGTTGTGGAACCTCGACTTGCCCAACCTCCAGCGTCTCCGACGTCACGGGCGTTGGTGGCGCGATCGCTGCACGCGCCGGCGCCGGGATCTCCCCGCCGCTCGTCTCCCGGACTTCGGACTTCGGACTTCGGACTGCTGGCGTTGACAGGAGTGCCAACTCAAGCGGCAGCATCGGCAACGGGCTCCAGCGCAGCTGCTGCTTGGCCTCGATGAGGCGTTCGATGAGCGTGACGAGCCCAGCCGACCCAAGCCGCTCGCTGGCCCGGGCCGCGAAGGCCTGAGCCGCCTCCGAACCGCCGATCGCCACCCCGTGGTGGTGCCAGAGCGCGGTCCGCAGGAGCTGGATCATGGCATCGGCCAGCGCCGCCGCATCGTAGCCCTCACTAGCGGCGGTAGTCAGGGCGGTGTGGATTGGTTCGGCCTGCCCGGCCAGCGAGGCCTCCAGGATCCGAACGAGCTCGGCCTCCGGCGCAATCCCCAGGACCAACCGGACGTGATCAGCATCCACTGTTGCCTCGCCCAGTCCCGCCACCTGCTCCAGGATCGAAAGGGCATCCCGGAAGCCACCGTCGGCGTGGATCGCAATCAATTCGAGCGCCGCCGGCGTGATCGTCAAGCCTTCAGCCGTGGCGATCTGACCGAGGTGGTCCTTGGTCTGCTCGAGGGTGGCCCGCTTGAAGGTGAAGTGCTGGCTTCGGGAGACGATGGTGTCCGGGACCCGGTGGAGCTCGGTGGTCGCCAAAACAAAGAAGGCGTGGGCCGGCGGCTCTTCCAGAGTCTTCAAGAGCGCGTTGAACGCCTCCTTGGTGAGCATGTGGACCTCGTCGATGATGTAGACCTTGCGCCCCCCAGCCGACGGCGAAAAGCCGATTCCCTCCTTGAGGGAGCGAATCTCGTCGATGCCACGGTTACTGGCCGCGTCGATCTCGGTGACGTTGAGGTCGGAGCCTGAACGGATTGCGAGACAGCTTGAACACTCACCGCATGGTTCTGCTTGCGTTGCTGAGGACGGAGGACGGGGGACGGAAGACGGACTCTTCTCCGAAGGTTTCTGTCTTCTGTCTTCTGTCTTCTGTCTTCCGGTACAGTTCAAGGCCATCGCCAGGATCCGCGCGATAGACGTCTTGCCCACGCCGCGCGGGCCGGAGAACAGGTAGGCGTGCGCGACGGTGCCATGGACGACCGCGCTCGCGATCGTCTGAGTGACGTGTGCTTGACCGACCAGGTCGGCAAAGCGTTGGGGACGGTGTTTCCGGTACAAACTCATCGAGGATAACCTCCAAGTACCAAATTTCACTGACCAGACAAGGTTCGAATGTTCAAATTGCAGAATTGGTCATTCGATCATTGTCTGAACATTGATGCTTGATCATTGGTCATTGGTGTGGTTTGGCCACAAAAAGGGGCGCCTCGCCCCTCCCATCAATGCCACACTGTGGACTACTCGCTCGCGTCCCGATTTGCCAGATCGTCTTTGAGCTTCAGGAGATCGATGTCATCCGGCAGCTCGGCCAGGCCGGCGGTCAGGAGCGTGGTGGCGTCATCGTAACGCCCCTGTTCGATCAACAGACGCGAGAGGCCCACGTAGGCATCCTTCTCCGTGGGATCGCTGGTGACCACCTTCCGGTAGGTCGCCTCGGCCTCGGCCGGCTGCTCGTTCCGCTCGTAGGACTGGGCCAGGCCGAGCTGGGCGTTGGTGGTCAGCGTCTCCAGATTGGCAATCTGCGTGCGATACGATTTGATGGCCCGATCGTAGTTGCCAGCGGCCATCAGTTCTTCGGGCGTGGTGGCGATGCCGCTGGTGGTGGACGTGAAGTCCAGGTAGCCGAGCGAGCCAAAGTAGATGACGACCACGGCCGTGGCGACGATGACGACAATCTTGAGGAGGAGTTGCGAGTCCATGTGGCGCATGGACGTAGTGTAGCACGCGCGCGTCTGGCCGATGGCAGACAAGCTGGGGATCATATGTGGATAGTCGCTTGCTTCCCAGACAACCAGACCTTCAGCCGATCAATCAGGTGCCAGTGACTCAGAAGCACCAGGCGGTGACTAATCTGTCTGTCCGGCCGGTCCCTGGTCTCTCACTGGCTGTCTGGCTGTTTGAAGGTCTGGCGGTCTGTGTCCTGCGACTCCTGGTGCTCTAGGGAACGCTCTGCTAGGCTACACGTAGCCTGGTCTCCTGCGCCCATGTGGACGGGGCAGGATGTTTCCAACGAGAGGAGGGATCGAAATTCTCCGAGTTGTCCACGACCACTCTGTCTTGGGAGGTTTCTGCGGTGAAGTACCGTCCAATCCAGCGGCCCTTCGTGGTCGCAATCGCCATGATGCTGGCGATGTCCCTCCTGATCATCTGGTGGGACGCAGCGCTCAGCGGTGCGATCAGCTCCCTGTTCCTCAAGGGCCTGGCGCTGATCGTGCTCATGACCCCGGCTGGCGCCGTGGTCGCGTGGGCCTCCACCAAGCTCACGCAGAACGTTCTGGAGCGGCAAACAGAGCTCTGCCTGGTCCACGCTGGCACCCTGGCGCGGTTCGCCAACCAGTTCGGACATCTGTACACACAGCGGACCTGGGGCAGCTGGCTGGTGCGCTGCTACGTCGGTGCAACGAGCACGGAGGTCGAGGCCCCGCCTCTGAAGTTCCGGCGGGGGTTCTTCCTGATCAGGGCCCTCGGCCGCAACCTGCTCTACGGTCTCTTCGGGCTCCTCGTCCTCATGGGTATCGGCATCGCGGCCAGCAGCCTGGCCTGGGGTGGCAAGATCGTCGGGACGAGCTGCGCACACCAGGTCGCGCTCTTCCTCAACGAACGGATCGCTGGGGAGGGCCTCGCGGTCGCCTTCCTTACGATCCGCGTCCTCGCTATCTGGGGCATCCTCGTCGCGCTCGACTACTGGCAGTACACGGGCGATCTGCAGCGGTTCCTGCGCTTCCTGGGCTGGCTCCTGCTCGGGATCTGGGATGCAGCCCTCCTGGTGATCGCCCTGATCGTGGGCACGATTCAGGCGGTCCACGACTGGATCAACCCGCTCGAATGCATCGGCAAGTTCGACGAGGTACCGGCGGAACTGCCCACCTCGTGAGCTGGCCTCTCTCGACGCCTGGTTCGCCCCTCCGGGGGCAGCCAGGCGTTCGTCTTGTCCTCAAGACCTACTCCTGGTAGCATCCCGATGACCTTGTCCCCGCCTTCCGGCGGGAGATTACAGAAAGGGGCGTCTGCCCAATGAAGAAACTTTGGCAGAGACTGGTCGCCGAGGCTGGCGACTGGTACTCAAGCACCGCCGGGACCTGGTGCACGTTCGTCGGCGCTGCCCTCGCGCTGGTGACGATGTTCACGATGCTCGTGCCGCCGCATGGGGCACCACCGTGGGCCCCACTCGGCGCGCTGATCCGCGGCATGAACATCTGTCTGCTGAGCGGCTGCGTCGGGTTCGTTGCCTTCGCCATCATGGTCACCGACTGGCGGGTCGGTTCTTGGTGGGACCGCTACCGCACCGTCCTCCCCGAGCTGGGATCGATCCAGGGCCCCTGGCCCGACCGACTCTGGAGCCTGAGCTATCGTCTCAAGGGCGAGTACCAGCCGGAGACGGTCAACCGGTGTTGCTACCTCGGCCGGATTGCCTGGTTGCCGTTCCGGATTGCCGGCATGTGGCTGGTGGCTGTGGCGTTGCCGAGCGTGAGCCTGGTGGTCATCCTCATCGGTGCCACCCTGCTCAGCTTCAGCACTGCCGCGTTCCTCCTCAACCGGGTCTTCGGCCTGATCATGACGCCCGACGAACGGGCGGTGCTGATCATCTGGACAGCCTTCCTGTTACCCGCGGCGATCTTCCTGGTCTTCGTGGTGGCTGGCTTGCTCCGCCGCCACGTCCTCGAACCCATCTGGGATGAGGTGCTTGGACCGAGTTGGCACTCGCTCGTGGTCCGGCCGTACCGGCGCTGGCTCAAGCCCTGGCTCTGCCCGGAGATCCGGCCCCAGGTGACGTTCCGGGACTCGACGACGATCGAGGAGGAGCGACCCGATGGCTGCTGAATTCGAGCAACTCTTGTTCGACGTCGCCACCCGTCGCCGGCCGACACGGACTCACCGCTGCTGGCCCCGATTGCCTAGCCAACAGCGGTGGCTGAGATCCCTCCTCCTGGAGCTGGCGCCCTGCCTCGCCATGGCGTGGTGGATCAGCCGGCTCCTCTAGCCCCTCGTGGGATGCAGTTCCCCGCGAGGGGTTCTGCATGCGATCAGATAACCTCTGTTCTCTGTCCTCTGAGCACCCGTTCGTAGAGCGCGTAGGTCTGCTTGGCCATGGTCGACCAGGAGAACTCCTTGGCC
The DNA here is from genome assembly GCA_016198415.1 of Candidatus Berkelbacteria bacterium. Lineage (GTDB taxonomy): Bacteria > Patescibacteriota > UBA1384 > JACPKC01 > JACPKC01 > JACQIO01. The sequence goes on from JACQIO010000003.1 coordinate 12,346, forward strand.
CGGGTGATCCCAGCCCGGCTGAGCTGCTTGGCGAGCGCCGAATCGGTGAGGACTCGCTTGAGGGCGGCAGCGAGCGCCGGGACATCCTTGGGCGGCACGCCTAGGCCGGCCTCCCCAACCACCTCCGGCAGTGACGAGCTCTGGGCGTAGACGACCGGTGTGCCCGAACGCATCGCCTCCAGGACCGGCAGCCCAAAGCCCTCGTAGTAACTGGGGAAGGCCAAGACCTCAGCCGCCGCCATGTAGCACGGCAGATCGGCATCGCTGACAAATCCGGGCAGGACGATCTCGGCCCGGTACAGGGAGGCCTCGATAGCCCGCACGAGCTCGGGGAAGTGTGCGTTCGGCTTGCCGGTGATGACGAGCTTGTGGGGCAGGCCGTCAGCCTTGAGGGATTCAAAGGCCTGGATGAGTTCCGGGAGCCCCTTGTGGGGCCGCCACTGGTTGACAAAGAGGAGGTAGGGTCGATCCAGCCCAACGCGCTGACGGAAACTCGCCAACTCGGTGGCCGGCCGCGGCGCAAAGACCGCATCGGCGCTTTCGTAGATGACGTGGACCCGGGCCGGATCTGGCCCCAGCTCCCGGACAATGTCGATCTTGGTGGAGCGGGAGACGGCGATGACGGCGTCCGAGGCCGCCGCGTGCCTGAGCACCCAGTTGAAGGCCAGGCGGCGGACTGGGTCCGACTGCTGCCGGCCCACCGGGAAGTACTTGACGGTCAGATCGTGGATGGTCGTCACGCGCGGAGCCCCAATCGGCAGGAGCGGCTGGTTGAAGTTGAGGAAGTGAACCACGTCCGGCCGGAGCGCACGAATCAGGCCCGGGAGCCGGAGCTGTTCGGCCAACGAGTAGTGGCCGATTGGGACAACGTGGGGATGGACGCGGGCATCGCGAACGGCAAACTGTGGTTCGTCGGCTGGCGTCAAGAGGACGTGGAACTGGTCATCGGTCTTCAAGCGGAGCAGCTCACGGAGTAACTCACGCGAGTAGCGGCCGATCCCACCGGTTTCTTTGCGCCAGAAGCGAGCATCGAGGAGAATTCTCATAAGCACCCCAAGAAACAAATCGCAAGTAGCAAAGAAGATCCAAGGACCATCTCTCAAGCCTTCCGACGTTTCTCAAGTATAGAGGAGAATATGAGTTTGAGCTCGTGGGCCTCTTGGGCCAAGTCAACACGGGTTGCGTCCAAGCGGGTACGTTCCACGGTATCGATGAGCTCCAGCCAGTAGCGAGTTTCTTTTGCCTCCTTTCGTGCGATGCCAATTCGATAGTAGAAATCCTTGCTCCCAAGCGCCTCATTCGCCTCGATGTAGTTGGCACCGATCGCGCTCGAGGAACGGATGAGCTGACGAGCGTACTCGCGATTATGGTCTGACTGCGGAAGTTGCTTGACGAACTCTCGGGTCGCCTTCGCGAACGTAACACAGCGTGGGATGAGATCGAATTTCTTCGGGCTTGTCACGTGGTCCTTCGGTTCTTATTTGGTACTTGTCACTTGATACTTGTTCCTTATTCGGCCTTCGGCCGAAATGTCCAGTACTTGTGGACCAGGAAGTTGAACCAGCCCGAGCCGGCGGTCGCCACGGCGAGTGACCAGACGGTCGGGAGGTTGAGGAACTCCGGGGCGTTGGCCAGGTAGAAGGCGAGGTTGTTGAGCGCCAACGCCAGACTTGAGGTGACCAGGAATCGTCCTCCCTGGAAGACGACGTTCGGATCGTCTGAGCGGAACGTCCAACGGCGATTAAGCGCAAAGGTGACCGCCGAGGCAAAGAGGTAGGAACCGGCCTTGAGGAGCTGTTCGGCCAGTTGCCGCTGGCCGATCACTGGGGAGAGGACCAGGAAGCAGCCCCAGTCGGCCAGGGCGCCGACGATTCCAACGAGCGCGTACTTGATGAGCTGGCGGAGGCCACGGCGCGGAATGAGCTCGTGGACCACCGGTGGCGTCTCGGGGAGAAAGTCATCAACGATCATCGTCTCCCATCCTACCACGCGGCCGTCTGTGCTACCGTGAATGGACCATGGTTGGCCAGACCATCCCACCACCCGCAAGCTCGCCCGCCGGGAACGACCCACCGGCCTCCGTGATCGACCTCTCGGTGGCGGCCCACCAGGCAGCCCGGCAGCTCGTCCCCAACCAGACCGTCCGGCAGTTCACCAAGTACGTCCTGTCTGGCTTGGTCACCTTTGCCCTGGACATTGGCACGACCAACCTCCTCGTCTTCAGCCTGGACGTGCCCGCGGTGGAGGCTGGCTACGTCGGCATCCTGGTGGCGCTCACGAACGGCTTTGTCATGAATCGCTGGTGGACCTTTCGGGCCGCCAACGGGCACCTGGCACCGCAGGCGCTCCGTTTCCTGGCCACCGCCAGCGTCGGCGGGATCTTAAACGGCGTCGTCTACACTCTCCTCCTCACCCACTGGCCGATCCACTTCAACCTGGCCAAGATCCTGGCCGGGGCCGTTGGGGCCGCCTGGAACTTCACGCTCATGAAGGTGTGGGTCTTCCCGCCCACCACCCGGCGCGTCTCGTCGGTCTAACGGGACGTGTGGTAGAGTGGACCTCGATGCAACGACTCATGGTTGGACTCATCGTCCTGCTCGTCAGCGCCGGCACCGCCTGGGCGCTCTGGCAGCGTTCGCTCCACCCGAGCTTTGTCTGGGGCGTGGGGCTCAATCCAACGCCAACCGGTGTCCTGACGGCCGAGACCACCCACGACGTCGTCGAGCGCGCCCGCACGCTGGGCGTCAATACCATTCGCGTCAAGTACACCACAGAGAACGAGCAGCAACGGAACCGGGTCCGCTGGGCCGTCACCGAGGCACGGACTCCCTGGTGGCAGCCGCTCCAGATTGTCATGATCCTGGAGCACAACGACCTCATCCTGAACGGGCCAGAGCCGTACCAAGCCGGCTACGATCTCGGCCTCGAGGCGGCCAGCACCTACCGCGGGCAGGTGGCCTACTACCAGCTGGGCAACGAGCTGGCCGCCTACGCCCTGAAGCCAACCTGGGGTGGCTTCACACCGGACTCCTACATCCCGGAAAAGTACGAGCGCGGCCTCACCTGGCTCCGCGGGGTCTCAGACGGCATTCACGCTGGCGATCCCAAGGCCAAGCGGCTCGTCACCGGCCACTGGCTCCAGCACGCGTTCTGGGAGATGGCCAAGGACGATGGCCTGGCCTTTGAGGCGATTGGCTGGGACTGGTTCCACGAGGAGCTCCCGGTGCCCAGCCTCGTTGACTTTGAGTTTGAAGAGAAGCCGTACGATCTCATCGGCAAGCTGGCTTCGATTGCCGAGACCGTCTGGGTGACCGAGGCCGGGGTGAATGGGGATGTGGTGGGCCGATCCAAGGCCGCCGCCTTTCTGACCGAGTTCATCACCGAGCTCCGCACCGATCCACGGATTGACGGGGTCTTCGTGGCCCAACTGACGGACGAGATGCACAACCAGTGGAGCGAAAACTGGCAGCATGGCTTGATTGGGATTGAGCCAGTTGATCTGGCCAACCAGATCTGGCGCTTCTCTGACACGGTCCGGCCTGAGTACCGGGCCTACGACGCCCTGATTCACCAGACCAACTGACCATGACCGGGCTCGGCACTCTTGGTGTCCAAGTCACTTGGCTGGTGCTCGCCGCACTCTACTGGATGCTCACCGCTGGCGTTGGCCTGGCCACGCTGCGGGCACTCCGGCTCCGTCTGGCGCCCTCGGTCACCCGCCTCGTCCTGGCAGTCGCCACTGGCTGGACCGTGGCTGGCCTGGTCCTCTTTGGTCTGGGCTTGGCTGGCCTCCTCAGCCGAGAGCTCATCCTCGTCTTGACCATCCTCACGATCCCCCTCGCGGTCCACCACGCCCCGTGGGAAGATCTGGGAATCCTGCGCCGCTTCCCCCAGCTACCGACGGCAGCACGGACGATCGCCGTTGGCCTGGCCGGTGTTGCCACCATCACCTTGCTCGGTGCCCTGGCGCCGGATGTGGAGTTCGACTCCACCTGGTACCACCTGCCCGATGCCCAGCGCTTCTTGGCCGAGCACGCCGTTCGGGTCCACGCCCAATCGATCCAGGATATCGCCGCCTTCCTGCCCAAGCTTCCGGAGCTGCTCTTTGCCTGGGTACTCGCGCCCAACCCCACCAGCCCCACCCTCGCGCAGCTCAGTCACTGGCTGGCCGGCGGGCTGTTGGCCGCTGGTACGTACGCGCTCGCTCGCCGCGTGAGCCAGCCAACGGGGGCACTCCTGGCCACCGCCACCGTCTACCTGGCCCACAGCGTTGGCTGGCTCTCCCAGACCGCCTACGCCGATCTCTTTGTGGGGCTGTTTGCCGTCAGCATCGCCCTCGCCCTACTCAAGGCGAGCGACTCATCTCACGGTCGTAATATGATTGGACTGGCTGGCCTCTTGACCGGGGCGCTCTTGCTGAGCAAGCTCCAGGCAATATTTTTCCTGCCCGCCATCGCCCTCGGAGCGTTCGCGGCTCGTCAGCGCTGGCAGGATGTGGTGGTGGTCCTCGGCCTGGGACTCTTGGTGGTCGCGCCCTGGTACATCCTGGTCTGGACCACCACCGGCTCACCCTTGGGCTTGGCTGGCTACTGGCCACCCGGGGACGTCCACTACGGCGGCGGCGCCAACTTCCTCGACTGGCTGATCCGGATCCATCCGACGGTCTTTGCGAGCCGCCTGGTCCAGGTCTTGCTCGAGACCTCGCCACTCTTGGTCCTGTCCGTCCTGCCGCTCTTGGCGTGGAAGCAGCTGTCCCCCACCGCCCGCTGGCTCATTGTGATTGGCCTGGTGACCCAACTAGGCTGGACGTACAATCCAGTGCCAGTTGATCGCTACGGCCTGCCGGCCCTGCCGCTCTTGGCCGCTGGCGTGGCGACACTTTACACGATCGGAAACCGTGTCATCCGGGCGACCCTCCTCCTGGGCTTGCTCGTCTTGGCCGTACCCCGCGCCAGCCTGATCGTCCAGGCTGCTCACGATCGGTTCCCCGTCGCCCTTGGGGCTGAGTCGCGAACCGCCTACCTGGATCGTCAGCTCCACGACAACCTCTGGATCTACTGGGATACGGAACAGCGCGTTCCCAAGATCCTGGGCAACGGCACGGCCCTCCTTCTGACCCACAACTCGTTCTACGTCAACGTCCGATCGATCGATCTCATCCAGTTCGCCCACGAAGCGCTCGGGGAGTCAGCCACGGTCAACGAGGTCCTGGCTGCGTTCGCCGAGGCCAAGATCACCCATCTGGTCCACACCCGCCCCTTCACCCTCGAATCCTTCCTGGGCGAACTCCCGCTCTCCGCAGCTGATCAAGTCACCCTCAGGACTCACCTTCGCCTGGTCTACCAGAGCCCCAACCACCTGACCGTCTGGGAACTGGTGCCATGAGCCCGGCCCGATCTCTCCTCCTGACCCTCCTGACGATCGTCCTCCTCGGCTGGTCCCTCTGGAGCTACCTGGACCGCCACGCCCCCACGCTCAGTTGGTGGAAGCCGACGACTGTTTGGCAGTCCCTGGCCGCCAGTCGTACCTGGCTGGCCACCGATCTCCCACACCAGGGTGCGGGCAGTGGTACAGGCATCACCGCCGAGCGAACCGTCCCCGGCTTCTTCCTCTCCGGGCCATACGCGCCAGTCCTGGCTGGCTGGTATCGGCTCGAGATTGACGGGACGAGTCCCACCAGCGAGCGGGTCCTCCACGTTCAGCTGACCTCAGATCAGGGCGAGACGATCCTCCGGAAGCTCGATGTCAACGGCTCAGCGCTGCCCTTGGTCACGGAGCTCGATCTCCCCACGCTGGCTGACCTTGAGATCCGCTTGGCTGCCACCAGCGCAACGCCGGTCACCATTGAGGCGATCACGCTCCGTCGCATCGAGTTCTCCCAACGTCGCCTCCGCGACGACCTCATCGCCCAGCTGCAGCGCTGGTTCACCCAGCCCTCGTGAGATCATCCCGCCACGTGAGACGGTCCAGTCCGCCTGCACCCGATGGACCGGATAAATCAACCATAATGTGGACGATCGTCCACATTATGGTTGAAAGTGAGATGGACACACCAGGGGGCTAGCTCTAGGCAGCAAAAGACCTGGGGCGAACCCCAGGTCTCTCCTCCTTCCCCTAGCGCCTTGGCCCCGGCTCGAGTCCATGCTCGTGGAGGAGTTGTTTGAGTGCCTCCTGACTGGCCGGCCCAATGCCCTTGATGGAGAGCAGCTCCAGTTCCCCCCACCCGGCCGCCAGCTGCCGGAGCGTCAGCGTCCGCCAGGCTGGCCGCTTGGCGAGCACCCGGAGCGCTCGCCTCTGCTGACTCGAGAGTGGGACCTCCACCCTGAGGAGCCGCGGCAGCGCGAGTTCCGTCCGGACCTCGCGGGCCGTCTGCCCCATGAGACGACTGACGATGTCCGGTTCGCTGGTCTCCGTGTCCAGGAAGACCGTCCGCCACCGATCCTTGAGGGCGGCGATGAGCTGCATCGAGAGGGTCTTTTCCAGCAGGGCAACCGCGAACCCGCCCTCAGGCGTCTTGAGGAGCTCGAGGACATCCGTTGGCCCCACCCGGCCAGCCTTCCAGGGCTCGGAGATGTCCACCTGGTTTCCGAGGCCCCAGCGCCGGTGCACCTCGCGCACTCGCTGAACAAGTGCCTCACTCGTTGCGATGAGAAGAACACGTCGCACCTCCTCACCTCCCTTCAACCTGTCTGTAAAGACTGCGATCCAGCGTTGAACTCGATCGACGGCTGAGTCTAGCAGCTGAGGCCCAATTTGCAAGGAGAGGGACCGGGCTGTCTGCCCGGTCCCGGTGAGGAGACTTGCCTCACAGCTACTTCCGCCGCTTGATCCGAACGCGCCGAACGCGCCACTCACCATGGCAGTAGGGCCGCTCGTAGGTGAGCTCGAACAACGTCCGGCTGACTCGGCGCGCTTCTAGCGCCACCAGGTAGCCGCAGCGCTCGGCCGCCAGCGCCGCCGTCCAGGCCATCGATCGCTGGCAGGGCTGGTTCTCCACCCTGACCGCGGTCAGCGGCTGGCGATCGATCCGACCGTCCTGAACCATCTGGATGATCGCGAGCGTCATCAGGCCACCCCTGTGGGCCGCGCCGACTTCCGGGCGATGCGCCGTCTCCTCATGTAGTCGCGGAGCATCACCAGCAGCCCTTCGGGACCCACATCTTCACGCTGGAAGATGCCCCGGAATCGCGTGGCGTCGATCCCCTCGAGCTCAGCCCCGCTGCCGTTGCGAAAGACCCAGACGTCCGCCAGAAGATCGCGGGCAACGCGGGCGTTCTCCAGCTGCCGAGCGGTCTGGGCGTCTGCGATCACCAACGTCACCCGCTCTCGCGCGACCAGAGCGGCCAGGCTACCAATCCCATACTGGCTGGGCCTCTGCCGCGCCAGCCAAGAGAACGCTCCAACCGAGCAGTCCGTCCAGAGATCCGCGAGCGTCTCCTCGATCATCGCTCGCCACGCCGGGTCGTGTTCAAGCACTAAGATCCTGACTCTGCCCTGTGCCACTGCACTGCACCATCCTCTCCAAGTTGGAAAGCTGGCGACCAGGGACACACCCTGGCAGCCATCAATCATCGCCCGGAGTATAGCACGCCGCTCGGGGTGAACTGTGAAACGCGAAAGGCTAGGAACGCTGCCCAACCTGCTTGAGCACCGCGAGGGTTTCTCGCGCGGCCTTCTCCCAAGAGAACTGCTGGACCCGTTTTGAGCCAGCGGCCACGAGCCGGGCCCGGAGCTTGGGATCGGTCAAGAGACGCTTGAGGGCCTCTGTCAGGGCCCTCGTGTCAGCCGGATCAACGGTCAGGGCGGCCTCACCGACTACCTCGGGCAGCGAGGAGGTGTTGGCCGTCACCACTGGCGTCCCGGCAATCATCGCCTCAAGCGGCGGCAACCCAAAGCCCTCGTACCAACTCGGGTAGGCAAAGGCGGTCGCCAGGGCGTAGAGGCCAGGCAGATCCTCGGTGGGAACGCTCCCCAATTCACGTAACCAGCCGCCTGCGGTGCCGACCGCGATTGCCTTGGCCAACGCCTCGGTGTTCCAACCCCGCCGGCCCACTAGGAGCAGCGGTGACTGCGATCGAAGCGCGGGCGGGAGCTGGCGATAGGCCCGAATCAGCCCATCAACGTTCTTGCGCGGCTCGAGCGTACTCACAAAGAGCGTGAAGGAGGTGGGCAGCCCGTACTTCTTCACAAGCGTCGACTCCGAGGTCGGCTGCGGGGGGAGTGGGAAGGCCGCCTCGTGGACCACGGTCACCTTGCCGGTGGTGTGGGGAAAGAGCCGCTCCACGTCCCGCTTGGTCGAGTCCGACATCGCGATGAGATGGCTGGCGCGCCGAGTCGCCAGCGGCAGGCCAAGCCGCTCCATGATCGCGGTCTTGAGGGCCGGCCGAGCCCGGGGCTCCACAAGCACCGCGAGATCGTGGAGGACGAGGACGCTCGGGACTGGGGAGAAGAGAATCGGGTGGTAGCCCGTGGGCGAGAGGAAGACGTCGGTACGCCGCCGGACCAGATCGAACGCCAACCAGAGGAAGCGGAGACCGGGCAGCTTGGGCAAGACCACGAACGTGAAGTTAGTGGGGTATGACTCCCGGGGCCGCGCCCAGACGTAGAGGAGGTACTGGTTGGTTCGGTCGACCGCGGCCAGGGCCCGGACGAGTTCGGCCACGTAGCGGGCTTTGCCAGACCGCGGATCGGCAATCTCTCGGGCATCGATGGCAATCACCATAGGCAACAGTGTATCGATCCGATGGCCGATTGTCTGCTACGTTCGACGCAGCAGCGCTCGGATCGTCTCCGGATCAACGGCGCCCAGCCGGTAGACGAGCACCCCGTAGACGAGGATCGCCACCGGCACCTCCAGCCACAGGTTCGCACCCGGCAGCGCCCAGAGCAGACCGGCCATGACCGCACTGGCGGCCAGCGATTTGGGGATGGTCTGGAGTCTGACCGGGAAGGTGATCAGGCGAGACGCCAGCAGGATCGAGACGGTCAGGATGAGCGCCTCGGTGGCCACGGTGATGGCGGCCGCGGCCAAGTAGCTCAGGCGGGGGATGAGGAGGAGGTTGAGGCCAATGTTGAAGACCGCGTAGCCCACATTCGGGGCCACCAGCCAGCGCTGCTTGCCAGCCGCCAGAATGAGGGCGTTGAAAATGAAGGAGAGGTAGGAGAGGCCAACGCCAACCATGAGCACCTGGAGAATGAGGACCGGCGTGATCGCCACCCCACCGAGCGTCAGGGTCGCCACGTGGACAAACTCCGGCCCGGCAATCGCCACGAGCGGTTCCGCCAGGAGCATCCCACCCACCACCATCGGGAAGGTCAGCAAGGTGAGAAGGTCAAAGCTCTGCTGGAAGACTATCCGCCACTTGGGATCCTCCTGGCCGTAGAGCTTGGTCAAGATCGGGAAGATTGAGTTGATGAAGAAACCCGGGAGGGCAATCAAGACCTCCAGGATCCGAAACGGCACGCCGTAGATGCCCACCTCCACGGAGGACTTGAGGAGCGAGAGCAGGATCGTGTCCACCTTGAAGTAGACGAACTGGAGCACCGAGTTGATCCCCAGCGGCAGCGCCTCGGCGACGAGGTAGCGCCAGTAGCCGAGATCGGCGGCTATTCGGATGGGCACGAGGGCGTTCGTCAGGAAAAACGCAACCAGGGACGTGACGAGGTAGCCGGCAGTGACCGCCCAGAAGACCTCGGCTAAGCCGCCACCACCCGCCGCAATCCAGGCGGCCAGTCCCACCACCAACCCGCGGCCGATGACGTCGGCAATCACCGCCCGGCCCATCTGCAGCTTGGCTTGGAGGACGGCAATGAACGTGTTCTGGAAGGTCAGGGCAAACTGACCGATGGCGATGATCCCCAGGCCGGCCAGGACCGGCGCCGGGTAGTCCAGTTGCCAGCCGATGGCCAGACCCAGGCCATAGACCAAGACCGCCAGGACGGTCCGCAGGCCAATCACGTTCGCCACCGCTTCCTGAGGCCGCGCGTCCGGCAGCGAGAGCTCCCGGACGAGAATGAAGAAGAATCCAAAGTCCGCCAGGACCGCAATCATGCCCATAAAGGTCACGACCGTGGTGTACTGGCCGAGGCCCTCGACGCCCAGGAGTCGGCCCAAGATGGCCAGCAGCGCGAGCGAAAGCCCGACGGTCAGGATCTTACCGAGGATTTGGACGAGCGTGTTGGACGCCACCGTCCGAGTGGTGGTCATCGGGCGCCTCCGCGCGGGCCAGCCAACACCGCCGCACTCGCCACCAGGATCCAGAACACGACCATCCCATCATTCTTCCAGATCGGCTGATCAACAAGGCCGTGAGTCAGGAGGACAAACCAGGCACCGATGAGCGCCGCAGCCGCAGGCCCTCCGGAGCCTTGGCGAAGGAGGGCGAACAGTCTCTTGCCAGCCAGCACCAGCGATCCGATCAATCCTAGAAGACCGACGAGTCCTAGTTCCACCCACACGCCGACCACCAGGTTATGCGGCGTCCGGGCCCGGGGCGTGATGAACTCGGGGAAATTGACGCGATCAGCCGTCAGTTCACCAAAGGCGGTCTGAAAGCCGCCCAGTCCGGTGCCGAGAACTGGGTTGAGGCGCACGAGCTCCCCGGTCACCGCCCAGAGTTGCCAGCGGACGTTGGTGCTGGTGACCGTCCGACTGCCGTCATCCGAGAGCGAGAAATCCGGTTTGACGACCCACCACGAGCCGATGGCGGCCAGCAGCAACCCGACGACAAGGACGGTTTTGGCACCCTTCAAGCGCCAGAACCACTCCGCTCCCAGCACCAACGCCAAGATGCCACCGCCAACCGCTGCCACCAGTCCCGCCCGCGATCCGGACACCGCAATCGCGGCCAAGAGCAATCCCGGGACAATCCAGGAACCGATGTGCGATATGATTTGCGATTTGCGATTTGCGATTTGCGATTTGACCAGCCAGCTGGTCAGTGGCACCAGTGGCGCCAAGGCGAATGCCAGGTAGTTGGGCGACGCGTCCGGATCGAGGTCGTAGGGTCCGATCGTTCGAGACGCCCCGGGCGTGATCGATTCAACGAGCGCCCAGAGCGCAACGACCAGTCCCCCAGCCAACAGTCCCCAGAGAATGGTTCGGAGGTCGAGCACAGTCCGGACAAACGCCAAGAGCAGCAGGTAGACCAGGATCGGATCGACGATGAACCCTTTCCAGAGGCCAAGGGCGGTTCGGCTGTCATCGGCAATCACAATTCCAGCCGCGGCTCCAAGGAGTATTAGGCCGGCGGGCCACAGCCAGACCCGTCGCGACCAGAGTCGAGACCGAACTGCACGATCGTGAGCAAACTGCCAGACACCCACTACGACCGTGAGGTAGATGAGGACTTCGAGCAGGGTCGAAGGTATACCGAAGAGCTCGAAGCGCACGAGGTAGGTGGGGAGGAGGACAGCGATGAGGGCGATGCGGGAAGTCATCGACAATTACCAAGCTTCAAATTCCAATGTCCAGACAATATCCAATTGACCAATGTTCGAGTTTGGACATTTAGACATTGGTCCTTGTCTGATCATTGGAGCTTGGTCATTGATCATTGGAACGATCCGCTGCGCGGATAAGGATCAAATTCTGCACCGCCACCAGCAGTCCGACGAGCACCCAGACGTGAATAATGTAGAGCGTGGAGAAGAAGTTGTACTGGATAAGCGTGCCAACGAAGGCCGCCGTCACCCCCACCAGGGCGGCGGTGAGCAACGGATCGCGGGTGGCGCGGTACGCCACCACGGAGCGGTGGAGCAGGACCAACGCCAGGACCAGAAACGCACCCAGACCGATGACGCCGGTCTCGGCCAAGAGCTCCAGGTACTCGTTGTTGACAATCGGCCAGTCATCGACCGGTCCGGCGGGGTAACCCTTGTCGAACGGACCGTAGTTCCCAATCCCAATCCCCAGCCAGGGACTGGTTCGCCAGGCCCGCAACGCGGTCTCGTACGTGGCAAATCGACCCTGGGTTGACTCGCCAAAGGAGAAGTCGGACACGGTCGCGTGACTCGTGAAGCGAGCGAGGGCATCGCCTTGACCGCGACTGACAAAGCCAGCTGCCCCCACCAGCGCCACCAGGCCAATCGCAAGGAGGGCCAGGATGTGGCGGGGCGTGAGTGTTTGGTGCGGGAGCGTCGCCAGGATCACCAGGCCGGCCGCCGCCAGGGCGAGGTACGCCCCGCGCGAGAGCGTCAGGACCAGGATCAAGAGCAAGAGACCGAGGAGCGCCCAGCGCCACGGCCGCGACCAACCGGGTACCTGGAGAAAGAGGGTCGAGGCCACCAGGCTGATTGGGAGCAAGAGGAAGTTGCCCAGGTAGAGGGGCTCAATGGAGAAGGCTTGGACGCGCGGGAACCCAAAGATCGCCTTGGTGTAGAGCTCGCGCAGGCCCGTCAGGGACGGGGAGAGACCGGCCACATCGCCCACAAACTGGTAGATGGCAAACAGCCCCACTACCGTGGCTGAGGCCCAGAGCACCGTCAGGGCCGTCCGGAGGCGATCCTTGGTAGTCAGGAGGTTGACGACCACCAGTTCGAAGGAAGCCGTGAAGAGGATGAAGACGATCACCAGCCCGGCTCGGCTCTGCTCGAGCGCCAGTGTGGCCGAGAGCAAAATCGCCCCGGCCAGGAGGTAGGCCGGGAGACGGATTGGGTTGGGAGCGAGTCGGCGCCGCTCCCGAAGCCAGAGGAGTGCCCAGGCCACAAGCGTGACCGCCCCCAGGAAAAAGTTGATCCGAACGGTGATCCCGCCCACATCCAGGCTCGGAATCCGTTCGAACGGGAGGAAAAAGAGGATCAGCCAGAGACCCCGAACCGGATCGCGCAGGATTGCGAGCGCGGTGACGATCCCCACCAGGATCGTGCCGACGAGTGCGATCGTCCCGAGCTCACCGACGCTGGCAATCCCGGCCACGCCCAGCATGGCCGCCAGACCGGCCAGGGTCCAGGAGCGGAGCCACGTAGTACGTAGTGACGTAGTGAAGGGGTTGCTCGTCATCACTACGTTCCTACCTGACTACATCACTACGTTCGAGGACTTCCTCAATCACCTTCCGATCGGAATACGGCACGAGCTTACTGCCCACCACCATCACCTCCTCATCTCCCTTCCCCGTGATGAGAACGAGGTCGGTGGCTTTAGCCAGGCTCAAGGCTTTCCGGATCGCCTCGGCTCGATCGAGGATGGTGAAGAAGTTGGTGCCGTGCTCAAGCGACTTCTGGCCCGCCCCCTTCTTCACGCCGGCCACGACGTCGGCCATGATGGCGCTCGGATCCTCATCGTACGGATCCTCGTCGGTGACGATGACAATATCGGCGTAGCGGCCCGCCAAGGCGCCGAGCAGCGGCCGCTTCTCTGGATAGCGACGACCGGTGGCACCGCCGACGTGGATGATCCGACCTTTGACGAGTGGTCGGAGCGTCTCAAACACCTTCTTGAGGGCATCGGGCGTGTGGGCGTAGTCGAGGACGATCGCGTACGTCTGGCCGTGGTCAACCAGCTCCATCCGCCCGGGCGACGCCGGTAGCGCCTCTAGTCCACTGACGATCGTGTCAAGTGGAATATTCGCCCCATGCGCGGCCGCGGCGGCAGCTAGCGCATTCTCCACGTGAAACTGGCCGATGAGCTTGAGGTTGACCTCGGCAGATTCCCCGTTTAATCCGAGGCGAAACCTCGTCCCCCTCAAACTCACCCGTACCCCCCTCGCAACAACGTCGAGACGCTCCGGGGACACTTGCGAAGTGGATCCGCCGGCTGGCGGAGACTCTTCGGAAGTGAAAGAGGAGCGGCTCGTTCCCTTGACTCTAAATGCCAACTTCCGCACCGCCGGATAGCTCAGGAACACCGCCGCACTGGGATCATCGCCGTTGACCACACTCACCCGGTGCGGCAACACGAACAGTGTTTCTTTGGCTTGTCGATACGCCTCTTTGGTGTGATGGTACTCAAGGTGATCGGACGTCACGTTGGTCAGGATGGCGGTGTCGATCGGGATGCCCCAGATTCGGTGTTGATCCAACCCAATGCTCGTTACCTCGAGCACCGCCTCAGTGGCACGATTGGCGACCATGCGGCGCAGGAGCCGCTGGAGCACAAACGGGTTCTGGGTCCCGAGCTTGGTGTCGTTGCGCCACAACTCCTTGCCGTCGGAGAACCGGACAGTCGACATCAAGCCGACCTTTCGCCGAGCTGTTGTCAAAATCGAATGGAGCAGCAAGGCCGTCGTCGTCTTCCCATCCGTCCCCGTCACCGCAAACACCCGCAGCCGCCGGCCCGGGAAGAAGTAGATAAGGTTGGCCACCACCGCCCCCAGCCAGTGCCACCCCCGCACCACCGGCCTCGGGACGATTTGTCGCAAGAGATTTTTGATCGCTTCCATGTGATGAGTATATCTGTTACAGACCCCCTATGTCACTGATGGAAAAGAAAAAGGGCTACACAATATCAGTGTAGCCCTGGGCCTGGGGCGGGAGCGACGCTCTACCGCGCAACCAGGTATTGTATACTTCCCTCGAGACCTAACCCAGGATCTGTAGATGTTTACTCTTCTTCCTGAGGCCAGTCAGTGAGATCGATGAAGCACGCGGGGACAACCGTCAAGACCTTGTGAGACTTCGACTGGACTGTGGTGACCACAAAGGACTTCCCCTGCCACTGGACTACATCACCGCAGAGCAGGGCTTCGGTTACTTGCTCGCGAAGTTCGCTAGGAAATTCTTTGTAGTCCTCGTACTCCTCGGTCCACGAGAAGTGTGGAACCAGTTGCCACTCCGGCAATGCTTCGGCATAGGTGTCAAGCGAAACCCAGCTGAAATCCTGTCCCTCATAGACCTTGTGGCCATCGATCTCGATGTCGATCCCTCGGGCTAGCACGTCAAGCATCGTCCGAGCAAACGGACGGAGTATCATTTGCTCAGTATACTCGCCACTTAACCAGGCCTTGGCAAGGATCTCACGGGATCCGGGCACCATGCCGAATTCTCTGGGTGAGCGCGACAGCAGCAAGGGAATGACCTCGCTGAGTGCCTCGATGTTAATGTACACCTGTTCCGTCCTCCGCATCTCTATTTATTAAGCCACCCAAAGGTGACCGAAAAGAATACTTGCAGGATTGACAAAGTTCAATACCTACACAATACTGTGGTGGCGATGATAGGTTCAATCGAGAGGCTGCCACAATGACTGAGACTGATCCTTTGCGAGAGCTGGGACTGACAGCACGGGAGGCGGAGGTCTACCGCCTTCTCTTGAAGCTGGGTGATTCGTCGGTGGCTGAACTCCACGCCGCCTCGAGGATTCACACCCAGCTCATCTACCGGGCGATCCAGGGCCTCTCGTCCAAGGGCCTCGCGACCGTTGTCCGGCGTAAGTACAAAACGTACGTCCGGGCGGAAAGCCCCTCCACGCTCGAGAAGCTCGCGGCCGCTCACCTTGCGGACATCCGGGCCGAACTCCCCAAGCTCCAGGCGATCCACAAATCCGGCAAGGACGCGGTCATTCGTGTTGCGCAAGGGGTGGAGGCAATCCGAGATGTCCGACTTAAGGCGATCGAGGCGCTGCCGGAGGGAGGTACCTTCTATATCATCGGCGGGGCTGGTGGGAGCAAACATGAGGCCGGGCAGTACTACGACGTCATGGGCAGGCTCCACGAAAAGATTGAGAAGTTGCGCAAGAGAAAACGGATCCGACGTCTGATGATCTCCTACGAGAACATGCGATCAGTGACCAAGCGCCTCGGCGGCGACGCTGAACCGCTCTCTGAGTTCCGCTACCTCCCCGAGGACTTCCCGACGCCGACAAGTACCTACATTTATGGCGACACGGTGGCGATCCTGATCTGGCCCCCCGAACCAGCCGTGATCACGATTGAGTCCGAGCGCCTCGCCCAAACCTACCGCCAGCAGTTTGAGACGCTCTGGAATCTCGCCAGGCCGTAGTCCGCACAGTATGGTAGACTGATTCCATGACACTCACCAATGACGACCTTCAGAAGATCAAGGCCGTCGTGGATTCTGGACACGAGTTGACTCGCTCATACGTCGATCAGAAGATCGAAGGGCTTCGCAAAGACATGGCAACGAAACAAGATCTCCTACTGCTGGAGGAGCGTCTGAACGGCAAAATTGATTCCGTCAAACAGATGCTCGAGGAAAACCACGCGGCAACAGTGGGTGACGTTGAGCTCCTCAAGTCGCAGGTCGCCCAGCCCCAAGCTAAGTAGGATAATCAGACACAAAGAAGGCCGGGTGCGTCCTCCAACGCCCCGGCCTCTTGCTTGCCCTCCTCTAAATCTTGAGTCGGAACTGGAGCGTTGTCGCTCCGGTTTTTGTGTTGTAGTCCAGGAGGAGGATCTCCTCCTTGGAGAAGTCGTGCCGCCAGCCGAGGATCAGCTCGGAACTAGTCGGCAGGTTATCGACGCGGAGGGCAAGGCTGTCCTGCCACGCGCCGTCGGCGTGCCGCGTCACCGGCAGACGGAGCTGCTCGAAGTGGCGCGAGCCGAGCTTCGAGTCGACCCACTCGGCCTTGAGCTCGAGCGCATCGAGCCGAACCGTCAGGTCGGCGCCGGTGGCCGGCTCACGGCTGAGTCGCTGGCTGGCGCCGAGCGTGACGCCGCCGGCTGGCTGCCACTCCAGGCGAGCGACCCCATACCCGCCGCCCGTATACTTGGGTCCGCCGATCGCCAGAGCGTCGGCGAAGATCCCGGCCTTGAACGTGAGCTCGTCACCGACCTTCTGCGCCACCGAGATCCCCGGGTTACGGAGCGGGACGTCGGCGTAGAGCGGCGGGCGACTCGTCGTGTCGAAGACGTATGGGTACTGGGCAAGAGCCGCCCCAAAGGGCGGCGCCTGCTGCCCGAGCGTCCAGGTGGTGTCCCTGTCCCTGAGCTCGAGCTGCCCCTTGATGAGGGGCTGGTGCCCAAACGGGTCGAGCAAGAGTAGGAATCGGTGACCGCCGTCGATGGGCTGCTTGACCACGATCGTCGTGGCCGGCAGTGGGAACCGGTCGCCCAGGTGGATCACCTGATCCCGGACTGTCGTCGATCCGCTCCAGATGAGCTCCAAGTTCACCTGTGTCTCCGATGCCTCCTGCGCCAATACCGGCACTCCCAGAAAAAGGCCGATCACCACTACGAGCAAAAGCTTCTTCATCGGTTCATCCTCCAATTTTAGAGTTGTGAAGGAGCAAAACTCCCTCCGGTTGTGTCACACTAGCCGGATCGGCTGCTTGAACGTGACGCGAGAGTATAGGTGAAAACCTTGACAATGTCAATAGTTTCACGTATATTGTGATGAAAATATACCTGAAGCATTGGTAGGGTTTCACGCGCGATGAACATTGATTTCCTTCAGGAGCTCGGACTAACCCAGCGAGAGGCTGAGGTGTACACCAGCCTCCTCAAGTTGGGCGAGGTACCGATCGCCAAGCTCCTCAAAACCACCGGCGCGCACCCACAAGTGGTGTACCGTGCTATCGATAGCCTGGTGGCCAAAAAACTTGTCCTCGTTGCCCAGAGAAAGCACCGGAAGTACGTGAAAGCCGAAGACCCTCGAATCCTCGAGCAGATCGAGAAGGATCGGCTCGAGGAGCTCCAGCAGGAGCTCCCGAAGCTCTTGGCGCTCCAGACGGAGACGACGGAGTCGATCGTCCGTGTCCACAAGGGGGTCCCGGCTGTCCGTCGCTTTCGCAAAGCCTTCGTTGAGGACATTGCCGAAGGCGGACTCCTGCGTATCCTCGGGGGTTCCGGTGATCGGTTCTATCAGGTGATGGGTGAGACGTTTCCCAAAATTGAGGCGCTCCGCGAGAAGAAGCGGATCCGGCGCCAGCTCATCAGCTACCGCTCCCAGCAGGCGGGCCTGGAAACTCGTGACTCTCAGACAGCGCTCGTGGAGCGGCGCTACTTTGACGAGCCCTTCCCTGTTCCGGCTTCGATTCTCGTCGGCGACTCATTCATCGGCATCTTTATCTGGACTGGCGAGCCACTGGCAATTCAAATTGAGAATCCCGAGGTGGTCCGAACCTATCGCGATCACTTCGATTCGCTCTGGAAGCTCGCCAAGCCATAGAGATTGTTCTAGCGATCTTGCCACCCACCAGCGCCAACTCTTCGAGGCCCTTTGGCAGATCTCCGCTCCAGTCTCAGAAATCTCGTGATTGCGGCTTGTGCTAGACTGAGCGTATGGCACTGACCAACGACGATCTGAAGAAGATCAAGGCGGCGATTGACGCTCGCGCTGATTTGCAGGACGCGAAGAACGAGCGTCAGTTTGAAGCACTCCAAAACACGATGGCGACGAAGGCAGAACTCCACGAGGCTGAAGATCGTCTCTCTGGCAAGATTGAAGAGGTCAAGGAGATGCTCACCGAAGACATTCACGTCCTCGGCGGCGACGTCCGCACCCTCAAACGCCGCGTTCGCATGAAAGATCGAGCACAAGCGTAGACGAAGAAGGGCCACACCGTGATTGGCGTGGCCCTTGTAGCCTGGGACAGGAGCGAGGCTCTACCGCGCAACCAGCGACTCGAAGATGAGAGCCTGAACTTTTGGCCAGTGCTTACCTGAGCGGGCAATTGCTTTGATAGCCTCCCTACCCCACGAGCGGTCACGGTACTCCCATTCACTCTCTCGGAGTCGCGCCACGATAGCCAAGTAGTGCTCGAAGAGGTGGATGGCATCTTTCCCCAGGTAACCCGGGGTGCAGAAGCAGTCGATACAACGCAGACCCATGAGCGGCCAGTCCTCGCGGCCCCTGGTGAATTGACCTGCACCATGCAGCAAGGCCGCATCGTCCCACCACGCCGGATCCTTCAGGAGATACTCCGTCATGCTAGTGAGGAGCTGATCCATCCAGATCTTTCGAAGCCCGGTCGTGATCGGCCCCGGCGCCTTGATCTGCAGCTCGTTCAGGGCCCTTTGCAGCTGCATCGACTCCTTAGCCGTGATCGGCCTGGATAACGTCTGACTCGCCCACGTGAGCGCGTCGGCCATCTCCTGCGCCGTTGTGAGGTTATCGAACATGTCACTCGCCTCCTGTTTGTTAATCGTCGACCATCGCTGATCGACTGGATAGTGTATGAGAAATTCAGAATCTGTCGATACAATCGACGAACCTCTAAACTTGGATCAGGTAAATATATGTAGTATAGTGTCAGTTATACTGACACTATGAAGCTGACCGACGCGCTGGCCCAACTTGGACTCAATGCTAAGGAAACCGCTACGTACCTAGCGGCCCTTGAATTGGGGGAGACGTTACTCCGGCCGCTAGCTCAACACGCGCATGTCAAACGGCCGACGCTGTACGAGGTCCTGCCACGGCTCCACGAGCTCGGTCTGGTCAGCTACGGGAGGAAGGGGAAGCGGCGCACGATCATCGCCCAAGAACCGGCCAAGCTCCTTTACCTCCAGGAGGAGCGGCTCGAAAACTTGCGCACCGTGCTTCCCGAGCTCATCTCCCGCTACAACGTGATCGGCGCCACGCCCAGGGTCCTGACTTACGAGGGCGTTAAGGGCATCAAGCAGGTCTACGAGGACACACTGACCGAGGAACTGCCGATCCGTTCGTTTCTCCAGGTAGCCGAGATCGAGCCAGAGATCGAGACCTACCTTCTCAAAAGCTACGTCCCACGTCGGGTTAAGCGTCGGATTCACGTCAAGAATTTAGTCAGCGGGAGCGAAGGCGAGGCGACGAGGATTCTCCCGGATGCCGGCACGTACCGAGAAAATCGCTTTGTCGACCAAAAGCTCTTCCCCGCCAACATTGAGGTTCTGATCTACAGCAACAAGGTCGCGTTCGTGACGTACAAGACGGACAGTCCGGCGATGGGAATCATCATCGAGAGCGGCCAGATCGCCGAGACGATGCGCTCGTTCCACAGCATGGCTTGGGAGTTTGCCAGACCGTAAGGGTTGAGTCGAACGAATTGGCCACCCACCAGCGCCAGCTCTTCGAGGCCCTTTGGCAGATCTCGAAACCCGTCCCGGATCGCCTTCTTCCAGAAGCAACTGACAGTAAACAACGCCCGTAACTGGTGAAAGTGTACCGTAACTCGACGGCCGTTTGGTTATGGTACACTTTGAGTGATGCTGGTGAGACGTTAGTGATGAAAGGCGTGATGAAGGGAGAAAAAGGAAGGAGGCGCTATGGCACGGCCGCTCGGTGAATTGAGTCGATCGATTCTCAGCTCGCTCAAGTTCATGGCTGAGGTGATCGATGAGTATGGACGCAGCCCAATGGGGAGTAAGTACCAGTTGGCGCGGTGGGTGTGGAATCAAACGAGACCGACAGGAGTGCCCTACGACACGCGCTACCGCCGCGCCGTTTGGCGGCTCCGTAAGGCGGGCCTCATTCGCCTGCAACACAACCGGATTGAGCTGGCCCCCGAAGCGCAGGCGTATCTCGAGCCGAGCGAGACCACGATCAATGACGTCAGACTCTCAAGACCTGCCACTTGGGATGGGCTCTGGCGGATGGTCATTTGGGACATCCCGGAACGCAAGCGCGACGTACGTAACCGTTTCCGACAGAAGCTGACGGAGCTCGGCTTTGTCCGCATCCAGGGGAGCATCTGGGTCACTCCTTGGCCATGCGAGTCGGAACTTCAGCTCCTCCGATCCGGCTACGGGCTCTCAAGCGAGAATGTCCTCTACGTTGAGGCTCGTCGCATCGAAGGCGAGGCTCGGCTCCGTACCCACTTCCATCTTGAGGGAGCCCACGATCAATCATCGACCACTGAGGTACCGTCTGCGTTCCTCTCTCGGGCCGATGCCGAGCTCATCGAGAGTTATCTGAACCAAGCCTAAGTCCGAGTCTTCACGAGACTTTGCTTAACGCGGAATCCCCTGGAGCCGATGAACGAATCGATAATGTGTAGGATCCCAGATCCTTGGAGAAATCTCGGATAGTGGTCCATAATCAGACGGCCGTCTGATTATGGACCTTCTTGGTTATCCGACGATGTTCCTACGATCAAAAAAGGTGACGGTGACGTAGGCGCCGAGTAGATACGACGCATCGGCCACCTCAGCAACCTTTGCAGGACGTACGCACCTCCTCCAAGAGAGCCGGGAGCTTATCTCGGGTTCGGTTGCGTACGTCCTGCTGTTGATACCACGGGCCACGGGATCATCGGTTCGTCAACCGCCTACCGTTGCTGCGTTTCCCTCATCACCCGCTCGTAGACGCGGATGGTTTCGCGGGCGGTTCGCTCCCAACTGAACTTCTTGGCTTGCTTCCTCCCTTTGGCGGCGGCTTCGCGGCGGAGTGAGGCGTCGGTCATGAGTCGGGCCAGGGCGTGGACCCAGCCGGCTGTGTCATCGGGTGGCAGCAGGATGCCGCCGTTCCCAACCATCTCGGGTAAAGACGAGGTGTTGGAGGAGACAACCGGCGTCCCACACGCCATTGCTTCCAGCGGCGGCAGGCCAGCCCCCTCGTAGAGTGACGGGAAGGCAAAGAGACTGGCGGCGCTGTACAGGTACGGCTTGTCCTCCTCGTCAATATAGCCGGTGAAGACGACGGCATTGGCGAGACCAAGCTCCTGGACGGCCCCAAACAGGCCCTCGTAGTACCAACCTTTCTTGCCGGTGATGACGAGCTTCCAACTTGGCCCGACCTTCTTCCGAGCCTCGCCAAAGACGCGGACCAGGAACTCCAGGTTCTTCCGAGGATTAATCGTCCCCACGTGGAGGATGAACCGCTCACCAGTCTGGTACTTCTGCCGAACGGCCGCCAGCCGATCTTTGTCCCGGACGGGCCGGAAGATTTCGTCCGCGGCCTCGTAGATGACGGTGATCTTCTCCTCCGGAATGCCGAGGAGCTCGATGATATCCTGCTTGGTGTGCTCGGAGACGGAGATGATGTGGCTGGCAAACCGGTAGGAGAAGGGCATCCAGCGGCCAAAGTACATTCGGGAGCCGAGTGGGATGTCCGCCCCAAAGTGCATCGCGATGAGATCGTGGATGGTCACGACGACCGGGATCTTGACCCGGAGTGGGGCGGAGAACGCCGGCTGGTGGATCACGTTGGCACCAGCCCGGAGCGCGGCCGTTGGGTAGCCAACCTGGTCCCACCACCAGCGCCGGACCGAGGTGAAGTCCTCTTCCGTCTCTGGCAGAATCCGGATGTACTCGTTCCGTCGATCGATCTGCTCCAGGTTACGGACCAAGTTCTCCACGTAGAACCCAAACCCCGTCTTCTGGGCCTGGGTGGTCTGCATGTCGATGGCAACCTTCATGCTGCTATGGTAGCAAAGTCGCTTCGCTCCAGAGACCAGCTATCCAGTAACCAGACCCTCAGGACTGGTGAGCTGGACTCTGGTTGTCTGGGATCTCCCGCACCGATGCGGGTTTTGGTGCGCCCGGGGGGACTCGAACCCTCGGCCTTCAGGTCCGGAACCTGACGCTCTATCCGCTGAGCTACGGGCGCTCGTCGCTTCGCTCCAGAAATCAGATATCCAGTGACCAGACTATCAGTACTGGCAGGCTGGACACTGGTTGTCTGGTCTCTCTCGCACAACGTGCGAGTTGGTGCGCCCGACAGGATTCGAACCTGTGGCCTCGAGCTCCGCAAGCTCGCGCTCTATCCAACTGAGCTACGGGCGCCTGGCGGTGAGGGTGGGATTCGAACCCACGGGCCCCTTACGGAGCCAACGCATTAGCAGTGCGTTGCTTTCGGCCACTCAGCCACC
>JACQIO010000035.1 GCA_016198415.1 Candidatus Berkelbacteria bacterium
AACGCATTAGCAGTGCGTTGCTTTCGGCCACTCAGCCACCTCACCCAAAGAACGGGAGTCAGTATACCTCGTTCACGGTACCCGAACAACTCTTAGGTCCTTCAACCCCGCCAAGAAGCGGCGTCGAACACTGGTACCTCTGATGTGCCTGCCCGCCGGAGGGGCGAGGTGCTTGATTCTGGCCGCACCGCTCCCGTGGCGCGGTGCTGGTGGTGTTCGATAGAGGCAATCAACTCACGAACGTGAGTGACGTCCTCGGGCGCGACCGACAGGCTCGTGACGCCCTGCTCCACCAAGAACGTCGTCATGGCTGGATCGGCTCCGGCGGCCCGGCCGCAGGCGCTGACAGGGATGTGACGACGCCGGCAGGCCTGGATGACCTGGCTGACGGCGGTCAAGACAGCCGGGTCACGTTCGTTGAATGAGTCGGCAAGCTTGGCGTTGTCCCGATCCACACCCAAGATGAGCTGCGTCAGATCGTTCGTCCCAATCGAGACCCCCTGAATCCCGCAGGCCAGGAACGAGTCAATGAGGAAGACGTTGCTCGGCACCTCACACATCATCCAGAGTTTGAAGTCCCGGCTGGCTACCAGACCACTCGCCGTTACCAGCTCCATGGCGCGCCGGAGCTCCTCAACCGTCCGGACAAAGGGCAGCATCAGCCAGACGTTCTCAAAGCCGCGCCGGACTCGGACGTCCATGAGGGCAGCCAGCTCGGCGGTGAAGAGCGCGGGTTCGGCCAGGTAGCGGAGCGTCCCCCGGAAGCCGAGCATTGGATTTTCCTCCCGGGGCTCGTAGATCTCGCCGCCCTTGAGGGCCCGGTACTCATTCGTCTTAAAGTCCGAGGCCCGGTAGATGACCGGGTGCGGGTGGAAGACGCGGGCAAAGGTCTCAAGGTGATCGGCCAGCCTCCCAACGTACTCATCGTGCCGGCCTGAGGCGAGGAGCGCTTGGGGATGCTCGCCGAATTGAGCCACCATGAACTCGGCCCGCAGGAGGCCCACCCCATCCACGCCGAGCTCGGCCGCGGCCTGGGCGCGCTCGGGTGCCGCCAGCGTGACGTAGAGCTTGGTGGCCGTCCGCGGCGCCGGCTTCAGGTGACGAGGACGACGGTCCGGTTGCGCATGGCGCTGGTGGTCCGTGGCGAGCGTGCCTCGGTAGACGAGCCCGTTGGCGCCGTCCACGGTCACGGTCTGTCCCTCGTGGAGGACGTGTGTGGCCGTGCCGGCGCCCACGACCATCGGCAGTCCCAGTTCCCGCGCCACCAAGGCGGCGTGGCTGGAGGCACCACCGGCATCGGTCACGAGCGCCACGGCCCGCTGCATAACCGGCAGGAAGTCAGGCGTGATCGATTCGGCCACCAAGACATCGCCCACTGCCACCCGGTCCAGCTCGGCCGGGCTATGGATAATGCGGACCGGCCCGCTGGCGACGCCAACACTCCCACCCCGGCCGCGCAGGAGGGGCGGCTGCTGAATCGCCGAAGGGGCGGCTGCCTCGGTCCGGACCGTCAGCTGTTTTTCCACACTCGGCAACGGACGAACGTCCAGGAAGCGGAGCGCCTCGTCATCCCAAGCCCACTCGATCTCGAGCGGCGTTTGGAACTGGGTCTCGATCTGCCCGGTGGCCACGGTCAACTCCGCCAGCTCAGTCTCAGTCAGTTTGGGAGCGGCCTGGCGATCCTGAGGCACGGCCACGTGTTGGGGCGACTCGCCCGCCCGGTGCGGCGGCTTGAGCTCCCACCGCTGCGGTGCCGGCGCCTTCGCAACCACCCGGCCAGTTGCTTTCTCGATGAGGTAGTGATCCGGCGTCAAGAGGCCCTGGGTGACCACCTCGCCCAAGCCCCACGCCGCGTCGATGGCGTACACATCCCGGCGGCGCGTCACCGGATCCAAGGTGGCCACGGTCCCAGCCACCCGGGCCGGGACGAGCGTCTGGACAAGGATGGCCGTGGCAACTGTGGCTTCATTCACCCGGTGCGTCCGGCGGTAGTAGAGGGCGCGGGCGGTGAACAGGCTCGCCCAAACCCGTTTGACGGCCACCAGGACCGCATCCGCTCCCTGGATGCCCAAGAGGCTGACCTGCTGACCGGCAAAGCTGGTGGCCGGAAGATCCCCGGCAATCGTGGAGGGGCGAACGGCCACCAGGCCACGACCGGCGCTCGTCAGGACCAGCTGCTCATAGGCCTCACGGATGGCGGTGGCGAGGGCCGGGTCCAGCTCGGCTGACGTGACCAGCGCCTGCAAGCGGGCTGCGGCCGCGTGGAGCTCCCGCGGCTTCGTGGCGTCCAGCTCCGCTAGGGTGGTAGCAATCGTCCGCTCCAGCCGGTGACCCCGGAGGAAGTCGCGGTAGCACCTCGCCGGCACCACAAAACCGGGCGGCACCGCCAGGCCAGCCTGCGCCACCTCACCCAGCTGGGCCGCCTTGCCGCCCACGTCCTCAAGGTCATGCCGGCCGAGCTCGTCCAACCAACGCACCACTCGCTCCTTCAAAACCCCTCCCTGCCCTTCCGTTTCTGCTCAGGTATTGTACCATGCGCCTAGGGAGTTCCGGCTCCTTACATCTTCGAACGATTGGAGGCGATGGGCATGCTGAAGCTCATCGGGTGGACCATCTTGGGGGCCGTGGTGCTCCTGGGGTGGACCGCCTACGAACAGATCACCGAGGCACACCAACCACCAGTCAACCAGGATCAGCCTCGGGAACGGCCGATCGGACTCCTCGAGATGCTCCAGCAGGAGGTGGGCGATGCGATCTATCGGTAGGTCCGAGATCGCAGCCGCCGCACGGATCGACGACAACCTCGGCCAGCCGCGCCAGGCGTTCAGCGACTGGCTGCGGACCGCCGGTCGGGTCATTACAGCGCTCCCGATCGCGCTCTGCCTCTCATCGGTGAGCCTGGGACTCGGTGTCCTCGTCTTCATCGGCGAGTGGATCGCGGGACCCTCCCGCTGGCTCAAGGCTGGTGTGGACTGGGCAGCCAACTGGTTCCTCAACTGGGTCTGGCCGCTCGAGGACGGAGACGACCCCGACGAGGACGACGATGACGACGGCTGGCCCGACGAGGATGAGCGACGCAGGCCGATGGCCAACCTGCTCGTCTTTCCTCGCCGGCCTCCGGACGATGCGGCGTGAGGAGGTGATCACCATGGAGCACCCTGTCTCCGAAGGAGCGTTCCGGCTCCTCGTCTACTGCCTGGGGGCACTCCTCGTCGGCATCGGGTTCCTGAGCGTCATCCTTCGGCCCCTCGCAAATGAGAAGGAGCGGGACCATCCCGGCTGCCTCTGGCTCGGATGGGCCGCCGCGTTCTGGTGCGCGCTCCGACTCTCTCAGCTCCTGGCCTTCTCGTTCCGGCGGGCAACACCCCCGCCGCCACGTAAGGAAGCAGTCCGGACCAGTGACGAGCCATGAGGGACCCGCGGCTCGTTCTCCTCGGTCGGATCCTCCGCCTACCCGGCCAGGCGATCGCCAAGCTTCGCCAACGTCTGGTCCGACTCTACGGCCTCATCCTGCCCCCGGCAGTGTAAGGCCGCCAACCAGAAGGGACGCTCCTCCGAGCGTCCCTTCGCACGTCCATACGGTTGCGCTAGGCAGCTGGTGAGGCTGGCTCTTCTTTGGCCTTTTTGAGGATCGCTTCCCGAAGTTTGGCCATCACCGCTGGCTTGTTCTCTAGGTAAGAGCGAGCGGCATCACGGCCTTGGCCAAGCTTCTCGCCGTCCGTACCTGGAAACTGGAACCACGAGCCGGCTTTTTCGATCAGGCCGTACTGGACGGCCAGATCGAGGATATCGCCAGCGACTGAGATGCCACGGGGGTAGATGATCTCAAACTCCGCCTTGGTGAAGGGCGGGGCGACCTTATTCTTGACCACCTTGGCCCGAACTCGGTTGCCAATCACCCGCTCACCCTGCTTCAACTGTTCAGTCCGGCGGATTTCGATCCGGACGGAGGAGTAGAACTTGAGCGCCATCCCGCCGGTCGTCGTTTCGGGATTGCCGAACATGACGCCAATCTTCATCCGCAGCTGGTTGATGAAGATGAGGCAAGTCTTGGATTTAGAGACGGCGGCCGTCAGCTTCCGCAGGGCCTGGCTCATTAAGCGCGCCTGAACCCCCATCTGCGACTCACCCATCTCCCCTTCGATCTCACTTTTGGGGACCAGGGCCGCAACGGAATCGACGACGATGACGTCCACGGCGTTGGAGCGAACCAAGGTCTCCGCAATCTCGAGGGCCTGCTCGCCGGAGTCTGGCTGGGAGACCAGGAGGTCTTCCAAGTTGATCCCGATGTTCTTGGCGTAGTCCGGACTGAAGGCGTGCTCGGCATCAATGAAGGCCGCCAAACCGCCGAGCTTCTGGGCCTGGGCGGCGATGTGGATGGCGAGCGTCGTTTTCCCACTGGACTCCGGCCCGTAGATCTCGATGATCCGGCCGCGCGGGACACCACCGACGCCGAGGGCAATATCGAGCGAGAGGGCGCCGGTGGGAATCACCTCGACATCGAGCGCCCGACTCTCACCGAGCGTGGTGATTGAGCCCTTGCCGAACTGCTTCTCAATCGTCGAGAGCGCCACCTCCAGCGCCTGCTTGCGCGCCGCCTTTTCAGCAGTCTCCTTCGTCGCTTCCTCGGTTGTTCCCGATGCCTTGGCCATAGTACCTCCCACGCCCCTCAGTCACGAATGATCAACTCACAAGCACCAATGTTCAAATCGTTTTGGTCATTCGACATTGGACAATGCCTGGTCATTGGAACTTGGAACTTGGTCATTGAGTGTCGGTTCTGGAATATCCGCCAGGAGCTGGATCGTCTTGACCGTCTCTTTATCCGCCCGGTTCTGAGCCGAGATCTCGATGGTATTCACGCCATCCATGAGCTGAACCGGCTGGCGGAAGTGACCCTGGGCATCAACGGCAACCACTTGGTCATTGATTCGTAGCTCAGCGGCCGGATCCGTAATCCCGGCCACCTCAACCTGTTCCACGGAGACTCGGATCTCGCTCCCGGGCGTCACCACATCGAGCGGCGGCGCGGCCGCAAAGCTCGTCACCTGGAACCAGAGGTAGCCCAGGACGCCCACCAGGAAAACGCTCGCCGTGCTCCCCCAGAGGACCCCCGGCGTCAGGTACCACTGTCGCTGCTGCTTCAGCCAGTCCTCGGCAACGCGCGGGCGGAGGACGCCAGCCTCGGCTTGCTTGGATGACCGAACAGCGTGCGCCTGCTGGTAGCAGGCCGACTCGTGTGCGTAGTCGGCCAGAATGACCTCGGCCCGCAGGCCCAGGTAGGCGGCGTACCGGATCAGGAAGCCGCGGACGTAGACCGATGCCGGGAGATCCCCGTACCGACCGTCCTCAAGCGCCTGGAGGTACTTGCAGGCAATCCGCGTCTCTCGTTCGGCCACCCGAAGATCCGCCCCATGACGCTTGCGGGCGCGGGCGAGCTTGGTGCCAAGACGCTGTTTGGCGGAGAGGCGTTTCTTGGTGAAGGGGGACATGGGGGTGATTTTGGACGCGAACGAAGAACTAGTGCTGGTTGAGGGGGAGCGCAGCACTCGCGCACAGCTGACCTGTCCGTAGTCTAGCCGAAGCCCCGGGCGGAGACGATGTTGATAAGTCGGCTGCCAGCTGCTACGGTCCTCTCGTCACGAGGGGCTTCCCCTCGTGTTCATTTCTAACTTGGACAGAAACGGAGACTCATCGCGATGCATGACCATGCCTGGCCGATCCCCTGGCAGGAGCTGATCGCCGAGCTCAACGAAGCCGAGGCCGATGCGGTGTCGGATCGGGAAACGATCCTCGTGGGTGCCATGGCGCTCGTGGGTAACGCCCTGGACGTTCGGGTGGTCTGCTCCGCTGAGCCACCGCCCGTCACACTCCTGCGCCAGAGTAGCCACATAGCCCCAACTGAGCTGCACCTCTCAAGCCCCCTCGGACACGTCTGGCTTAGGCTGCGGCTCCCCAGCCTGGAGCCAGTCCCGGAGATTGCCCTCAGTGTCTTGGGACTCGTGGGCGTTACGGTGGAGAATGGCCAGGTGTTCCTACGTCACGAGGGCCTCCTCCAACAGCTCTTCTATCTGGCGCTCAGCCGAGCCACCCTCAGTGATCGGTCCCCGTTCGATCCGAACGCACCCATCGTGCCGGCTGCTGAGCTCATTGGGGCCCTCACCCTCCGACGTGAGCGGTTCGCACCTACCCTGGCCCTCAGCCGACACATTGAGCGCTGGGCGCTGGACCGGTACCTGGGTCAGATGGGTTGGTGGGATCTGACGACGCCGCTCAGCCACGCGGTCCTCGCACCGGTCCGTTGGCCGGGGAAACCACCAGGATCCGGCAAGGTTCGGACCAACCCACCGGTTCCACGCCGCCTCGAGGCGATCGTCCAAGCCTACCGAGGTCAGGGACTGTCCGACGACGAGATCCGAGATCGATTCGTTCGCTGGCTCGCCAGCCGATCGGGGCCCCACGAGGCCACGCCGCCACTCGACGTCATCGAAACCGTCGTCGGCTCGGATCTCCTGCGAACCTACGGCCACCACCGGCGGGCCCTCCACCAGTACCGCACCAAGCTCTGGTGGAGAGTAATCGGAAAACCCGGCCCACCTAGCCTGTCTATCGAGCAGTTCGCCCGGTTAGGAGATCTCGGTCTCTGGCGAGCCTCGGACGCCGCCTGGTTTGCCGAGGAGGTGCGGCAACTCCTCAGGGATAAGCCGGTCTACTGGGTCTTCTCACTCCTCTGGAAACTGTGGCCCGTCTGCCCCATCTTCACGCGGGAGATGCAGGGCTACTTTCCCAAGCAGCACGATGCAGTCGTCGCGCTCATCGTCCGGCTCGCTCCCCCCGGGAGCGTCAGTGAGGAGGCACTCCGGGCCCTCCCACCACCACCCTAGGCTGCCAAGCAGCCACGAAGGCCACCCCAACGGGTGGCCTTCTTCACGTTTCCCTAGCGGAGCCCTTGAGATCCTTCTGACTCCTACCGATAGACCTGGTTATGGGTACCAATGTCGTAGACGAAGACATACGCGAGGCCGGAGTCAGCGTAGATCACGCGAATATCACCAGTGATCGAAAAAGAACGTTTCCCCTTCAGGATTTCAGTCAGTGGGTGATCTTTGACGAGATCCGTTCGTCCTCCGAGGAACTGTCTCAATCGACGGTCAAACTGTTTGGCGAGCTTAGCATTCGGGGCAATGCGCTCCTCGTAATGCTTCGTGAAGGTCCGATGTCGCTCAATCGGTTTTGCCGATGTCACGATTGAGATCCTTCATAAACTCTTTGGCACTTGTGTAACTCTTGAGCTTGCCGGCGCGACTGAGCGCAATCGCCTCTTTCGCCCAACGGTTCAGCCGCCGCGCCGCGCGGGGACTCGGCTCTCCCCAGTCATCCCCCGCACCAAACGTGATACTCCGCTCGTCAATGATCGCTTTGGAGACGTAGCGCAAGAGCGCCTGAGCCGAGTCAAATCCAAGATTGCTCGCGCGCTCCTTGAGCCGCGTCCGGAGTTCCTTGTTCATTGGGATGGTGAGGCGGGTCTGATTCTTCATGCCATCAGTGTACCATCGTGTCACAATGGTGTCCATCTGGTCTCAAGCACCAAGCGGAGCACTTCTTTCAGATTTGTCTTGGTCTCGGCGAGTGTCGCACCCTGGGTGTTGACACCAGGAATCTTTGTGTTCAGTAAAGTTTCGTGGTCAGCTGTGGCGAGGCGCCCTCGTAGTCTCCAGCCCTCGGCGAACGGCCGCCCGCTGCCTCAGCTGGGTTCCACTCCCAGGGATGCTCAAGGGGCATCGCGTGTTCCTAGAACTGGCCTGAGTCACGGGGTGGGCGGGGGCCGGTGGGAGAAGAGGGGCCGGAGCCACGATCGGATTGGGTCGGGAAGTCGTGGCCGCCCATCGAATCGAGACCGACTAAGACGTCCCGGGGCTTGGCGCCGTCGGCCGGGCCAATGATCCCGTGCTCCTCGAGGATATCGAGCAGCCGGGCGGCCCGGGCGTAGCCAATCCGGAGCCGGCGCTGGAGGAGCGAGGCCGAGGCCTTGCCGGCCTGGACGACGACCGTCCGGGCCTCGTCAAAGAGCTCGTCTGAGCCCCCGCCGTCGCCACCGAGGCCGCTCCCGACGCCCCGCGGGCTGAAGTTCATCACCTCGTCATCGTACTGGGCCGGGGCCTGCTCCTTGAGGAAGCCGGTGACGGCCTCCACCTCTTTCTCCGTGATAAGACAGCCTTGGACGCGGCGCGGCTTACCAGTGAACTCGGCTGCAAGGTAGAGCATGTCGCCGTTCCCGAGGAGCTTCTCCGCCCCCGCGATATCGATGATCGTCCGCGAGTCGACTTGGCTCGCAACCGCAAAAGCCATGCGGGTGGTGATATTGGCCTTGATGAGACCGGTAATGACGTCCACGCTCGGCCGCTGGGTGGCAACGATCAGGTGCATGCCAACGGCCCGGGCCATCTGGGCCAGGCGGACGATCCCGCCCTCGACCTCTTTGGCCGACTGCTGCATGAGGTCGGCGAGCTCGTCGATCACAAAGACGATGTAGGGGAGCGGGGCGTCCTTGTGCTTGGCGTTGTAGCTGGCGATGTCGCGGCTTCCGACTTCTTGGAGCTGACGGTAGCGGCGCTCCATCTCGACGATTGCCCACTTGAGCGTGTTGACGGTTTTGTCCGGCTCAGTAATCACCGGCGCTAAGAGGTGCGGGACCTCGTTGTAGGGCGTGAACTCGACCCGCTTAGGGTCGATCAAGAGGAGGCGAAGCTGGTCCGGTGTGTTCTGGTAGAGGAGGCTCGCGATGATTGTGTTGATGGCAATCGACTTGCCCGAGCCCGTTGCCCCGGCAATCAAGAGGTGGGGCATCTTCTTGAGGTCCACGGAGACCGGCGCGCCGGCGGCGTCGCGGCCGAGCGCGAGCGTCAGGTCAGACTTGACCGCCTTGAACTCATCGGTCTCGAGGACCTCACGGAGGGTGACGGTGGCCGGGACCTTGTTGGGGACCTCGATGCCAACCGCCCCCTTGCCAGGAATCGGCGCCTCGATGCGAATCGATGGAGCAGCCAGGGCCAGAGCCAGATCGTTGGCGCGAGCGGTGATGGCCGTCAGCTTGACGCCCTCGGCCGGCTTCAAGGTGTACTGGGTGACCGTCGGGCCGATGTTGACATCGCCCATCTGGACCTCAATCCCAAAGTCCTTGAGCGTCTTCTCGATGGTCTCAACGTTCTTGACGACGTTCCCGGCCGTCGCCTTGCCGGTGGGCAGGCTCAAGAGATCGAGCGGCGGGAAGGTCCAGTCACCGTGGGCCGAGCCAGTCACCGGCTTGCCACTGACGACCGACCGGGCATCGAGCGTGGCCACCGGTGCTTGGGCCACATCCGCGCTGGCCCCGCCGGTCAGTCGATCCCGAACCGCTTGGAAGACCGAGACCCGGGCCTCGCCCGCTGAGCTGTCGTGAATCTGGGGCTCGGCCTCGCCCGTACCCACCAGAATCTCCCAGGCCCGGCGGAGCGAGGTGTTGAAGATGAGTAGGAGACTCGTCACCACCAGGCCAAAGAGGGCCACGATGCTCCCCAGGTCCCCAATGAGCGCTGAGAATCGATCGTTGAAGGCCTCGCCAACGGTCCCGCCGAGCGGGTGGAGGAGGGCCGGGAACATCAGGAAGAAGAGGAGCAAGCCGCCGATCATCGTCCAACGAGGCGCGTACCGGTCTGGATTCCAGAGGACCGCCCCAATCCCTAGGAAGGCGAGCGGGACGAGGTAGTGGACGACGCCAACAATGGTGGTGAAGTAGGTGTTGAACCGCAGTCCGACTGAACCCGCCTTGCCCGCGAGGGCGAGCAGTCCCACCAGGCCAATCACGCCGAAGATGACCGCCACAATCTCTCGGGCCGTATCCGGGTGGATCGACCAGTCAAAGTAGGACAGGAGTGATCGGGTGCTGGTTGTCCGTCGCCGCTTCTTGGCCACGATGGAACCCTCCGTATGCGTAACCCCATTCTACCCGATGCCCCGCCCCGCTTCTAGGATGCGGGATCGTGGTTGGGTATGACACGGGCTCGCAGCGCTGCGAGCCCGTGAGGGTTAGGGACGGCCTCCCTCCGGCGGCCAGAGGACCACGTTGAGCGTGATCCCCCAGTCCTTGGCGAGCCGGGACATCGACTCGATGTGGCTTGCGCCGAGCGCCAAGTGCGCCTGGGTGGCGCCCCGAGCGCGCATCTGCCGAACCACCTGGCTCAGGATGTAGTAGTTCCTGAACTCGATCGCGATTCGGTCAGCGGTCTGGGTGCAGTAGCCCTCGGCTAGAGGTGCGATGGGCGCACCTCTAGCCAGCTCGCTCTCGACCTCGTCGAGGATGTGCACCGAGACCGCGAGCGGTTCCGAGTCCACACCAACGAGCTTGATGGTGGGGTGATCCAGGTAGTGGAACCACCAGGCCATGTCCAGCTCGGTGGACATCTGGACCCACTGGCGAAACTCAACCAGGTCCTGTGCGTTCGCGCCGTCCATCGGAGCTCCCCGCATCTGTTCACGGAGGGAGGCGCTTGTCAGATCGCCGGGCGCATGCCCTTCCAGGAGGATGAGGGCTGGCTGCGTCTGCTCCACGTACCGGAGGATCGCCTGCTGGCGGAGCATCGAGGCCTCGGCCTGCTCAAATCCAGGCGCCACGTGGATATCTGGAACGTAGTCAACGGTCAAGCGTTGACCGTTCGCCGCAGCCACTCGCGCCTCCTCGGCAAGCACCAGCGTCTCATCGAGCACCGTGTCCCGAACGAGGGTAAGCGTCTCCTTGAGAGGAACACTATCCGTTGACCAGTGGAGATCGGCCGGGATGGCCGCCACGATCACCGTCAGACGCTCCTGGATGAACCGCTTGAGGTTGACCGGATCCTGAAGCTCCTCGTCCGTCCAGCGGTGGGGTTGCGTGGGGTGAAAGATGAGGATTCCCGCCACCACTAGTCCTAGGACTAGCAGACTTGAGATCACCGTCCATCCGACAACGTTCTTGCCCCTGCCGATCGCGTCCTCAGCCTTTGTGTTCTTGCGCATTGGAGTCTCCCCTTTCAAGAATTTCAGTTTGGCGACTCCAACGTTCATGGAGCCTCACCAGCAGCAGCGTTCCTGCGACCACTGAGGCTCCATGAACCACCTTGGAAAAGACCAACAACGCTTTATACCAGAGAGCTACCCACCCTGTCAATCGGCTTCACTTTCGTGAACTCCCAACGTCTACACCTCAATCACGACTGGGATCACCATCGGTTGGCGCTGGGTGTACTCGTAGAGGAACTTGCTGAGGTCATCGCGTAGCTCGCGCTTGACGTACTCCCAGTCCATTGGCTTGGACTGACTGTGTCGATCAAAGAGCTTCTTGACCTCGTAGCGAGCCTTGCTAATCAAATCACGAGCGTCGCGCATGTAGACAAAGCCGCGGGAGATGATGTCTGGGCTCGAGATCAGCGTCCCCTTCCGCCGATCCACGGTCAGGATGACCATGAAGATCCCTTCCTCGGCCATCGCCTGGCGATCCCGCAGGACAATCTGCCCAACGTCGCCAATGCCGAGGCCATCGATCATGACGTAGTCGGCGGGCACCTTCTTGCCCCAGCTCGCTTTGCCCTGTTCGATCTCTAAGACCGAACCGTTCTCACCCACGTAGATATTCTTCCCCTCCACACCCACCTCCAGCCCGAGCTTGGCGTGGGCTTTGAGCATGCGGTAGGCACCGTGGAGTGGCATCAGGTACTTGGGCTTGAGCATCGCGATCATCATCTTGAGCTCTTCTTGCTTGGCGTGGCCGGAGGTGTGGATGTCCAGCTCGCCGCCGTAGACGACGTCCGCGCCCTGGCGGAAGAGGTTATCGATCGTCTCGTCAATCGCCCCCTCGTTTCCGGGAATCCGCGAGGCGGAGATGATGACGGTGTCCCCTTTCTTGATCTTGACCTGCCGGTGCTCACCGGACGCCATCCGGACCAGGGCTGAGTACTCCTCGCCCTGGCTGCCGGTGGCAATGATTGCCAGTTTCCGATCCGGCATGTTCCCAATCGACTTGATGTCCACCAGAATATCCTTGGGCGCCTTGACGTAGCCAAGCTCCAGACAGATCCCCACGTTCCGGTCCATCGAACGGCCGGAGACGGCAATCTTGCGGCCATACTTGGCCGCCAGGTTGATCGCCATCTGAATTCGGTTGATGCTCGAGGAGAACATGCTCATGATGACCCGGCCATCCGGGTGATCCTGGAAGATCTGCTCGATGTCCATCTCGACGACTCGTTCGGAGATGGTGTAGCCCGGGATCTCGGCGTTGGTCGAGTCGTTCATGTGGAGGAGGACGCCCTCTTCACTCATCTGAATGAGTTTGGCGTAGTCTGACGGCGCACCGGTGATCGGCGTGTGGTCAAACTTCCAGTCGGTCGTGTAGGCCACCAGCCCCTCGGGGGTGTGGATGGCCAGGCCCATCGTGTCGGCAATCGTGTGGGTCAGGTTGAAGAGATCCACCGTGAAGACGCCGTGCGTGTAGGTCTGGCCGGTCCTGACGAGCGTCAGGGACCGCTGAATGTTGAACTCCTTGAACTTGGCCTCAACGAGCGCCTTGGTCAGCGGGAGGGCGTAGACCGGGACCTCCGGGAGACGGGGCAGAATGTAGGGAAGGCCAGCAATGTGATCCTCGTGACCGTGGGTCAGGAACATCGCCCTGAGCTTGTGACTGTTCTCTAAGACGTAGGTGATGTCTGGGATGACGAGGTCGATGCCGGGCATCCGCTCGGACGGGAAGAGGCCGCCGGCGTCCACCAGGATCATGTCGTTGCCGTACTCAAAGCAGGTCATGTTCATGCCGACTTCACCCAGGCCACCCAGCGGGATTACCCGGAGCTTCTTCAGGGGCGCGTGGTACTCGCGTGGCGCGAGCGTGGCGGGCTTGAGCGAGATGCCCGGGGTCTCGGGCTTCTGCTCCATTCGGGTCTTGGGTGGACGGATGCGGCGAGGGCCACTGCCGCGCCGATGATCGTCACCGTCCCGGCGGGCTCGATCGCGTGAGCCGGCAGCCGGGCCGCCCCGGTTCGATCGGTCCGAGACTGGCCGTGGGTTCGGTTGAGCGCCGCGACGGGGACCCGGCTGGCTGGCTGGGGTCCGGGCAACCGGGGCCTGGGGCCGAGCCACGGGGCTGGCCGGTGAGGGCGTGGGCCGAGCAGAACGCTCGGGCTTGGGTTGTTCTGGCTGCTTGGCAGCGTGGTAGGCAGTGAGTGCCATAGGTGTGTTCTTCTCCCTTTCTGGAAATCGAACTCGGGTTCGACTTCGAAATTTCTGTTACTCGATTGCAAATCGTAAATTGCACAATGCAAAGCTGATTGAAGATTTGAGATTTACGATACACTTTGCGTTTTGCGATTTTCGATTTGCGATAGAACCAGAGATTCAGCCCGTACAACGGTAAGCACTTTCTTGATGGTCTGGAAGTCCTTGATGATCGTCTCTTTCAGTTCTTGCTTGTGTAGGCCAGCCGCCGGGTGGTAGAGGGCGACGTACCACTGTGCCCCGTCGAAGCCAGAGGCGGAGTGGGGCTGGCGATCCGCAGGACTGTCGACCTCATCGGCAGGGTTCTTCCTTTTAAAGGCTTGGCCGTGAATGCGTGAGATCGAGTCGGTGTCCGGCAGGAACTTCCCCTTGGAGTGCCGACCGAGGGTGACGATCAGCTTGGGAGCAACCAGCTCAATCTGCGCCTTGAGGTACGGCCAGCTGGCGTCGAGCTCCTCTGGGAGAGGATCGCGATTGCCTGGTGGCCGGGCGTGGACCATGTTGGTAATGAAGACATCGGTTCGCTTGAGGCCAATCGAAGCGAGGAGTTCGTCGAGAAACTGCCCAGCCGCCCCGACGAACGGGCGGCCCTGCTTGTCCTCATTGAATCCCGGCGCCTCGCCGATCAACATCACCTCGGCCTCCGGGTTGCCCTCCCCCATGACCGGCTTGGTCCGCTCTTTGCAGAGCGAGCAGGTGCAGGCCTCGATTGCCTTGGCAACAGCCTCCAACGATTCAAAGTGACTGCTCGTAGGGTTCGCGGCACTCTCCTCTCCGGCAGGAGCTTGCCCTGCCGGAGCTGAAAGCGAAGGCGGGTCGAGCGACGTGAAACTCACCATATGGTAAAACCATCCCCCAACAGGGCGCGGGCGTCAATCGAATGAGGAGAGCACAGAGTCACTGAGGTGTGTACAGCGACTGACTCTAGCAGCTGACTACCGATCTGTCAAGGCTGCTGAGCCTACCGGTACAGCTGGCTGTGGCTGCCAACATGGGTGAAGCGGACCTCTTCCCGGTTGAGGATCTGATAGACTGCCCTGACATCACCGGTCACGTTGATGCTCAAGCAGCCAAGATATTTGCCCTTGAGTCGGTGTCGGTTGAGACGGGCATCGGTCGGATGGGTTCGAAAGAGGCGCAGGCGCTCACGAAGCTGGCGACGAACGCTCTTCGGTAGTTTGGCGGCTTGTTTGTCAAAGCGGGGATGAAAGTGAACGATCATCACCGTCGTGACAACTTCTCCAGGCGGTCGAAGTAGGCATCCAACTCTTTCTCGGTTGTCACGGCCGTCCCAAGGTTGCGCCCAGCCTTGGCGTCCTTCTCGTCCTCGGCCAGCTCAGCCTCAATTTCAGGGCGGAGCTCATAAACGGGGAGAAACGCGATCGACTCGTCGCGGATGTACCGGCGCAGAGCAGCATTGAGGACGTGACTCAACGTCAAACCAGAGGCTGCCGCAATCTCTGCCGCCCGCTCTTTGATGCGTCGGTCAGCCTTGATGGTGATCACCGCAGGGGGTACTTTCTTGGTCGTCTTCATACTACCAGTGTATAGACGCTGTCCAGACGGTGTCAAACAGGCCCGTGGATATGACGAGGCCCTCCCGCAGGAGGGCCTCGAAGACGGTGCGGAGCGCTAGCGGGAACCGAAGACCGATTCCTGATAGCGCTCGAACTCCTCCTTGACGACCGCCTCGACGATCGTCCGGGTCGTTTCATGCCAGGGCTCATCCCAGAGATCGTAGGCGCCGGTCGGATGGCTCAATCCCGGGGCGACGAGCTGGGCGACGCGGTGTTTTCTTCTCGACCCGATCGTGATCAGGCCGAGGAGGCGTGGAGCCGGAACGAACTCGACGATCTGGTAGAGGTGCATCGTCTCGGCCTCATCAAGTGGCAGGCCAGCGTAGTCCTTGCCGAGTGGGTGAGCAAAGTGCGGCTGAAGCCGCTCGATGATCCGCTCGAGCGCCTCCTCGAGGAGGATATACCGGCGATCGTGGCCGGTGTAGATCGGGGGTGGGCCAACGACCCGCCGCTTGAGATAGACCCGGCGCTGGTAGAGCCAGGTGGAGAGCCAGAGCAGGCCTGCGCCCAAGCCGACGATGCCAAGCGTGATGCCGGTCACGAGCAACTTCATCCGCCAGCCACCCGGGACCGTCGGGATCCCCATCCCCGGCCCCACGATTCCCCCGATGATCAGCAGGATCCCGATCGCCTGCAGCCAGCCCTCCGTGGAGCTGTAGAGCGGCCGACCGTTCCGATCCGTCAAACGTTCCATGTTGGAAAACTCCCTCCGAGTAGTTCCCGTCACCCTGACGAGACCCGCTAGCGTACACCACCCCAAGGAAGCGCGCAAGGGCCGGACCTATCTGAAGAGCCAGCCGATTGTCTTGGGATGGACGATCCCGATTGTTTTGTAGCGTTTCAAGGTGAGGAGATCGGGATCGGTGGTGATGATGAGGTTGGCCTGGGCTGCCACGGCGGTGCCAATAATGTGTCGATCGCTCGGGTCCCGAAGCTTAGAGATGGCGAGCTCAGCCGGCTGGACAACTTGGTAGAGCGGTTCGAGGTACATAAAAAACTCGGATCGTTCTTCTTTCGAGCGGCGGAATTTGGTGCGCAACTTGCGATCGGTCTCGTGCAAGATCGCCGCTGAGAGAAAGAGTGCCAGGCGTCCCTGCTCGATCAAGTCGAGGATATACCTGGCTTGAATTCCAAGAAGCGCCGCCGAGATCAGGACGTTCGTATCGAGAACAACGCGAATCTGCCTAACGTTTGCCGGCGATTCGATCAACGTCATCATAGGAACTGATACCAAACTCGATCGCCGTCCGACGACCCCAGTCCCGGATCCGCTCCCATTGGAGCTTTCGTTCGTACCGTCGGAGTGCCTCGCGGACGAGCTCACTCTTGGAGCGCTTCTCTTTGCGAGCTAACGCCGTCAGCGCCCGGTCTTCAGACTTGGGCAACGAGATACTGATCACTTTCGCGTTTCGCGCCATATTGCTCCTTGTATTGCCAAACTTTAATAAATCTCCGTCTTTCTGTCAACGCCAACGGTGGGTATGAAAACGACGCCTTTGCTGACGATCGTCGACAAAAGCGTCGTTTCTAAAGGAAAGGACCCGCGCCGAAGTGGCGGGGTCCGGGGGCGGGTCGAGCGGGCTAGACTGGGAGGTTGACCTCCATCGTGGGCGCTACCCCGCAGAGCCACTTCAGGCTCGACGCGCCGGAAAATCGGTGCAGGAAGTCGACGAGGCGACGCTCCTCGAAGGAATCATGGCTCAGGACCACCTCCGTCCCCGCCAAGCCCTCGTGCTCGATGCGGCGGGTCGATCCCATCCCCTCGCAGAGTCGATCGCAGCGGACCCCAGTCAGCATGAGCTTCATCTGGCCGTCCTCTAGGTAGAAGGTCGCGAAGCTGTTCCTGCCATGGAGCATTCCAACCTGCTGCGTGACGATCAGAAGCTCTTCTGCTCCCAGCTGTTCGGCAAAGCCTGGTATTTCGACGCCTCTCCTCAGCTCGAGCCGACAACGGTGGCCGAGCCGGAGCAGAGCACTCTGGAGCTTCCGCTCCATCTCCAAGAGATTCACGTTCAACCCTCCTGACGATTTGTCCCAGTTGTAAACTAGGCGCTGGCATTGTAGAACAACGAATCCCTCCTTTCAACAGGAGGGATTCTTCAGTCAGCGTATCCCAAACAAGCTAGACTTTATCGGGAGACTTCGCGGCTTTGATGGAGAGCGAGACGCGGCCGCGCTCGGCGTCGACTTCCAGCACCTTGACCTTGACCTTGTCGCCCACCTTGACGCGGGACGAGACATCGGGGATCCGCTCGTTGGCAATTTCCGAGATGTGGACCATGCCATCTTTACCCGGCATAAACTCGACGATGGCGCCAATCTCCTGGCCGCTCATCCGGTTCTTCTGGATGGCGGTGATCGTCCCTTGGTAGATTTTGCCGATCTCGGCCTCGGCCATCTGGCCTTCGATCAGGGCCTGGGCTTTCTGGGCCGCCTCGCCGTTGGTGGAGGTGATCGAGACCATACCGTCCTCGGCGATGTTGATGTCCAGGACTGTTTTGCCGCCGCAGGCCTCGATGATCCCGTTGATGTTCTTCCCGCCCGGGCCAATCAGCTCGCCAATCTTGCTCTGCGGAATCTGGACGGTCAGGATGCGCGGGGCGTACTGACTGAGTTCCGCTCGAGGCTCGGCGAGGGTGGCGCGCATGTGTTCGATGACCTGGAGCCGGGCCGCCCGGGCCCGCTCGAACGTCTCGGCGATGATCGCGTGCGGCAGACCGTGGACCTTCATGTCCAGCTGAATGGCCGTGATCCCCCGGTCCGTGCCGGTCA
The DNA here is from genome assembly GCA_016198415.1 of Candidatus Berkelbacteria bacterium. Classification (GTDB taxonomy): domain Bacteria; phylum Patescibacteriota; class UBA1384; order JACPKC01; family JACPKC01; genus JACQIO01. The sequence goes on from JACQIO010000035.1 coordinate 17,631, forward strand.
CCTTGAAGTCCATGTCGCCACCAAAGTCCTCAATCCCCTGGATGTCGGTCAGGAGTTGGTAGGGCAGGCTAGCGTCCTGGTTGAAGCCGTCCGCCGTGACGAGGCCAATCGCAATCCCACCCACCACGGCCTCGGTGGGAACACCGGCGTCCATGAGGGCGAGCATCGCCCCACAGGTCGAGGCCATCGAGGACGAGCCGTTGGAACTCAAGACCTCGGAGACAATCCGGATCGTGTAGGGGAACTTGGTTCGATCCGGCAAGATGGCCTCCACCGCCCGCTCTGCGAGTGCCCCGTGGCCAATCTCACGCCGGCCCGCGCCCCGCATCGGCTTAACCTCGCCCACGGAGAAGGGCGGGAAGTTGTAGTGGTGCATGAAGCGCTTCTCGCCCTCTTGCTCCATGGTGTCAATCATCTGCTCCTCGCCGGGCCCACCGAGGGTGACGATGGACAGCACCTGAGTGTTGCCGCGGGCGAACAGGGCTGAGCCGTGGGTGCGTGGCAGCAGGCCGACGGTTGAGTCCAGGGGGCGAATCTCTTCAAGTGTCCGGCCATCGGGCCGAATCCCGTCCTTGAGGATAACCTGGCGGACCTCTTTCTCCAGGAGCTGACCAAAGGCGCTCTTGAGATCAACCTGCTTGTAGGTCCCTTCAAAGGTGGACAGGACCTCAGTCTCGTACTGCTTGATGAGACTCTCGCGCTTCTCGCGGTCCAGCTCCTTGGCAGCCGCCATCAGCTTCTCGCCCAGATGAGACTTGAGATCAACGTGGATATCTTTGCCGTCAACCGTGACCTCCAGCTCCTCGGCCAGAGGATGCCCCGCCTGCCACTCGCTGGCCATCTGCTCCTGAAGATCAAAGAGGGGCTGCATCGCTGCGTGACCGGCCTTGATTGCCTCCAGGACCTTGGCCTCGGGGACCTGCTTGGCGCCGGCCTCGAGCATCATCACTCGCTCCCGATTGGCGGCGACCACGAGATCCAGCTGGCTCTCGGCCTGCTCGGTCATGGTCGGGTTGATGACCAGCTCGCCACCCACCAGGCCAACACGGACGCCGACGATCGGGCCTGCAAAGGGAGCGCGGGTGAGCATGAGCGCGGCTGAAGCACCGAGCATGGCCGGCATGTCCGGATCGTGCTCACCATCCACAGACAGGATAGTGGCAATCACCTGGACATCGTTCCGATACCCCTTGGGGAAGAGGGGACGGATCGGCCGGTCGATCAGTCGACCGTTCAGGATAGCGATCTCAGACGGCCGCCCCTCCCGCTTGATGAAGCGCGAGCCGCTGATCTTGCCGGCCGCGTACAGCCGCTCCTCGTAGTCCACCATGAGCGGGAAGAAGTCGACGCCCTCGCGGGGTTCGTCACCAATGACGGCGGTGACCAGGACAACGGTGCCACCGTGGGTGACGGTGACGGCGCCATCCGCCTGACCGGCCATCTGGCCAACAGAGAGCGTGACGGGTGTGCCGCCGAACTCGGCGGTGTAGGACTTGGGTTCCATGGGAACACCTCGCGATTGGCGCGAGGGGAGACGAGGGTAAGGAGCGTGGTCCCGATCCACGATCGGCAACACCCTTCTTACTCTGCGCTCTCCGGCTCGCGCGTTGGGTGAATGGTTACTTTCTCAGTTTCAAATCGACGACGACCTCTTTGTAGCGATCCTCGTTCGATTTCTTGAGGTAGTTGAGGAGACGGCGGCGCTTGCCGACCATCATGAGGAGTCCGCGCCGCGAGTCCTGGTCCTTGCCGTGCTTCTTGAGGTGCTTGGCCAACTCTTCCACTTGATCGGTCAGCTGGGCAATCTGCACTTCCGTGGAACCCGTGTCCGTCTTGTGGGTGCGGTACTGCTCAACGAGCGAGACGGGCGCCTTGGGAGCCACCTTCTTCTTGGGGGCCGGGGTTGACTTCTTGGCCGCCGGCTTGGCGGCAGGGTTCTTGGCAGGCATTGAGACTCCTTCGGGGATTGAACGGGCTGAGTGTAGCAGGGTCGTCTCTCTCCTGCAACCAGCGGCCTAGAGTGCCGCCTGGCGCTCCTTGAGACTCTGGGGTGACGAAGCAGGAGTCGGTGGCACGGCGGCCGAGGCATCGAGCGAGGCAACGCTGGGGATGGCGGGGGTGGGGGCCTCGGCTGGAACCGGCTTGGTGAGCGGGGTGTCCGGACGGAACGTGTCACCGGCATCCGGCAGATTGAAGCGGCCCGTCGACTCAGGCGGGGTTGGGGCAGGCGAGGTCAAGCGAGTGGCCTGGAAGGCCCGGATCTTGTCAATGATCTCTGACTCGTTGTCCGCCAGCGAGCCACCGGCAATCCGGAAGGCGGCCGCCATCTCGTGGCCGCCACCCCCAAAGAGCTTCGCGACGTCGGCGACGTTGACCTGCCGGCTGACCCCACGCAGACTCCCGGTCAGATCACCTTGCTTCTCGGACAACAGGAGGGCAAAGTCGATGGCCGGGACGGTTTTCAGGAGCTCATCGATGACGCCGCCAGTCTCTGAGTCCGCCGCATCAAAGGCCTTGAAGTCGCCAGCGGCAACGGTGGACCAGATGAAGCGCCGCTCCCGGTCTTCTTGGATTTTGGAGAGGACCGTTCCCCAGAGCTTGAGGGTGGAGAGCGGTTTGGTCTTGTAGATGTGCTGGACGATCTCCTGCTGGCGGGCGCCGGCCGCCACCAGCTGGGCGGCGACGGTGAAGGATTTGGGGGTGGTGTTGGT
>JACQIO010000036.1 GCA_016198415.1 Candidatus Berkelbacteria bacterium
CCACCGCCACCGCTACGAGTTCAACAACGCCTACCGCCAGAGTCTCGAACAGGCCGGCCTCGTTATCTCCGGCACCTCACCCGACCGCGGCTTGGTCGAGATCATCGAACTGCCAAAGACCACCCACCCCTTCTTCGTCGGCACCCAATTCCACCCTGAGTTCAAATCGCGACCATTGACACCGCACCCGCTCTTTGCGGCGCTCGCGAGAGCGTCGAAGCAACGAGCACGCCAGCGCTAGTCGAACGGCTACTCCAAGAGATCGGTCAGTCCACCGTCTAGACATGATTCGGGGGTGTTGTCTTCCAGTCCAAGGAGGAGTTCGAGGTAGGCCACGCAATCTGGATGCAAAAAGCGGCTCGGGTTGCCACGACTGTTTAAATAGACCTCACACCACCCTTGTCCGACGGCATTGATTTCATCGAGCTTTCTCTGTAGCCACTGACGGTGTTTGTCGTGAGCTTGCCAAAATCGCTGGCGACTCACCCAGCCGTCTGGCGCCGCCTTAGGGCGGGTAGGCTGATGGGTTTCTACGTAACGCACGAACTGGGGTGGGTAGAATTCTTCCTCCCGCTTCGTCACAGGATGGAGGAATGGCGTGGGCGCAGGCTCAAGTCGTTGCCCAATGTAACTGTCTGCCAAATCCTTAAGCGTCTTTTTACCGAGTTGGAACCGCGCTCTGAGCGCTGAGAGCGTTATCCAATCAGGGGGAGCAACCGAGGATGGACGCTCTGCCTGACGCTGCTTCGCGTACTGGACAAATTGAGGTGGGTAGAACAGCAGTTCCTGCCTTGACACCGGGTGGATCCCAGGTCGCGCAGGCGGTCCAATCTGCCCCACGGCATAGTCTGCGGCGTACTCCTCAAGCTTGTAGCGTGAGATGCCTGAGGTATCAGCGAGGGCTGTCAGCGTTGTGCCGTACTCAGATCCAAGCGGCTGAGCCGCTTGTGCAACTCGGTTCGATTTGAGCATCGCAACAAGGCTTGGGCTGTAGTACCGAGTAGGAATGAGAATCCGCTGCTCACCCTTCCATCGGGCGTACGTGCCCCAGTCGCTCGCCCACACCTTCTCGGTTGTCAGCTTCTCGAGCTGTGCGTGAACGTGTGCTGAGTCGTCATCGAGTGCGCGTTGGACCCCTCCGAGGGAGAGCCAGCCCTCAGGAGGATCGCCGAGTGCCAGAAACTCACTCGTTGCGAAGGTGATCTGTTCGGCGGCCTCCGGGTGGACGTAGAGCGTGCTGCCGAGTGTCACGAGGTAGTCACCACCTTCCCCCTGCGCGTCCTCGACGCGCTTCTTGATCCACGTGATCGACTTACCTGTTCTCTTCACCATTGTGGGCATCGGCACCCACTCGTCTCTGATCTGTCGCTCGTACGCTGAGAGCGCCTTGAGACGCTGGAAGAGATCAGGTGAGAGCAAGAGCTGGTATCGGTAGACTCGCGAGTGCCCTCCTCCCAAGGTCTGCTCGACGGCCCTGAGACGAGCGTAGGCGGTGTTCCTTGCAGGCCAGTCGAGCTGCCGCCAACACGCATCAAACGATATCCAATCTTCCGGAACAGGTCGAGCCAGCTCGATCACCTGCACGGCGAGGTCAGGATGGAACTTCCAGGCTTTTCCAGACCGAACGACGTACTCTGGCCTTTGGTCGGCAAGTGCGTGGAGCTTGTTCCGGACCCAGACGCGCGTCAACAGGACCTGCTGGGCCACGTCTGAGATCGTGAACCAAGCATCAACACTCTCGGCAGCAGGGAGTTGTTCCAAGTCTCGCGCGATGAACTCGCTCAGCTGCGCCTTCCACGTCTCGGGATCACCGGTCCAGACGAGCCGGATGACGTGTGGAAGTTGTTCAAGCTCCTCCTTACTTCGTCCGGAGAGGTCCTCAATGTCAGCCGTCTCCGCCACGTGGGCGACGAACGTGGCGCTTCCCTCTTCATTGCACACAAAGACGAGACGAGTAACTGATGGGATGTATACTCGTTTGTAGCTCTGCTTCCGAACCATCTCATCGGAGAGCGCGCCATCGAGCAGGTGGTAGTCAAGTCGGAGTTCAGTCAACACCTCAATGAGGTACCTCGTTCGTGGGATTGTCCGTTTCGGCTCGATTCCCTCACCTAACCCAACGTGCAGCGTGCCCTCTCCCGCTGGGAGAATCACTTCAGATGTCTGCGAGGCGGTCACTGGTAGGCGCAGGTATGCACCGCTCTGCAACTGGTCAGAGACAAACCGATCCGCGTCGAAGCTAACGATATCCCCCGCGTAGCGAGACCGGCTACGAGTCGTTACAAGGTAACTCTCGGCATCGAGGAGGCGGGCGACCTCTCGGACGGGAATGCCTGAAGCGAGCAATTGCCCAAGACGAACCATCATCTCTACCCGCGCTGGAGCCAGTTCCAGCGCGAAGGTCGGTTCACTTGTTGTGCGATCGTGAGGTATCTCGCCGGACATAACGGCGGACTGTATCAGAAGTCAGCGCTACTGGCAAGGATCCGCATCAAGTCACGACCGTTAGCGCCACACCCGCTCTTTGCGGCGTTCGCCAAAGCCGCCAAGAAACGATCAGTTAGTCGGTAATCCGACTGAATCAGTGCCTGATGTGTCTCGGGTGTTCCACTTCGGGAGTGGATAACAGGGAACACATCGGGGCAAGGGTTTTATGATGAATGGTTTGGTGCATCAATCCACGCCAGGCGCTCGGGGCCAGCGGGATTCTTGTGCGTGCCAGCAATCTGGACCCCGTGCTCGGCAAGCCGGATGATCCTGGCGCTGCTTTGGTGTGGGTCGGAATCGTAGAAACCCAGAATCAGTCTCCCGCCGGGCTTGAGGTGACTGGCCAGCTCGGCCAGTCGCTCCCGCCAGACTGGTTCGGCAAACGAGACGTTGTCCCACACGTTCCAGTAGATGAGATCGTACGCTTCCGGCAAGCCAACCTCGCCAAGCCGGGCGAGCTCCGCCATAGGCAGGAGAGCGGCCCGGCCACCGCGCGACGCCAGCGGCCCGTCGGCCTCCTTGACTCGATCGGCTCGGGTATCGATCCCATACGGCACGAGTTGGTGATCGGGACTCCACTGGATGAGACTGGTCAGGAGGAGTCCGTTGGCACAGCCCACATCAAGGACGTCGCCATCCTGATTGATCGCATCGGCGATAAAGGCCCGGGCCTGGTGCCACTGCTCCCACGCCTCCTGGCCGGGTTCCGGATGAAAGTCACTGCCCTCCAGAAGCGAGCGACGGGCCTCAAGTGACGGTGGGCCTTCTCCCTGGTGATCGTGATCGTTCATGGCGCAGGGTCGGGGGCGGTCTGCACTGGCTCCTCGGCTTGAGTGGAGAACTCGGTCGTCGCCGCCTGACCTGACGGGGCGGCCTCGGAAGCCGGCGCAACGCCGCCCGTCCCGCGAAGATAGCGCGCCGGCAGGGCCTTGTACTTGGACTGGAAGGTCTGCTGGTGAATCACCTCGCCGCCCCGACGGACGGTGTAGGTTGCCACCGTAGTCGCCCCGGCGTGCGGCTTCTCGACTTGCTTTTCCTCCCCCACGGCCAGCTGGTCGGTCTCCTCGTAGACTGCCTCGGGGGCGGGGGTAGTGGAGAGGGTGTGCGGCCCATCGATACTCGACTCACGGCCATCAGACGTCCCGTAGATCTCAAAGGTGACCTTGAGGCCGGACACCGAACCCTGGACGAGAATCCAGCCCGGTGTGTCGTTGGTAAACTTGAAGTCTGGCTTGGGCAGATAGATCGTCGCGTCGAGGCCCGGCCCAATGTCACGCTCGTAGTAGCTGACCCGGTAGGAGTGTTGACGGCGTTCCGTGACCGGTAACCCCGCATTAAGCACGGCCCGGAAGAGCGTCGTTGAGACTTGGCAGAGCCCGCCACCGTACTCCGGAATCGTCCGGTTCTCTTTGATGACCAGCTCAGGAAGGTAGCCAGTGGTGTCGTCGATGGCGCCGAGCGCCCTGACTGTTGAGAACTCCTCACCAGGTTTCAGGAGCCAACCGTTCAAGTACTTGGTACCATTGGTGATGTTGTGAACTCGGTTGCTTGGGGACCCAGTAAAGTCAGTCGTCGCGGTCCCGATGAGCTCCTTGATGCCAAGCTGATCAACCGTGCTTGAAGTGACATTCGCCTTGGCGACCGTGACCGGCAGCGTGACCCGGTGCGGCTGATCGGAACCAGCCGCCAGCCGGGACGTCAGGGCGTCAGTGATGACTCCCGTTGCCTCCGTAACACTGAGGGTTCGCCCGTCCTGACTGGCCCGAAAGACCGCGGCCTTGCCATCCTTGATGGTCAGCCTGGCATCAACCGGTTCTTGATCGGTCGTTTCTGAGAGCGTCGTCAGATAGGTCGTGATCAAGGACTCATCCACACCCAGGAGTACTCCGCCCACCCGCTCGGGGAAGCCTGACTCTGTGATGGGCGAGAAGAGCTCGGTCCGCACAGTGGTCAACCAAGCCGCCAACTGTTCGGCCTCGACCGTGACAACCTGGTCACCCACTGCCAGTTCGAGCGGCGAACGAAGCATCGCCCGCAACTTGGGCTCGTGTGCGGTCAACATGGCCTTGGTCACCGACGGCATGACGGTGCTCCGCCGAACCACCAGTGGCGTCGTCCGGTACGCTGCCTGCTCAAGCGCGCGGACGAGTTCCAGGGAGACCACCGCTCGATCGAAGCGGTTGCCTGGAACTGCCTCCGTGATGGTCAGGACACCATCATCGAGGACAATCTTGGCGTTTTGTTCAGGAACATCGTACTTGGCTCCGAGGAGCACCAAAAACGCGTCGAGGGCAGCGGCATCGTACTCCACCTTGAGGTTGACACGATTCTCGCGCACCAACGAGAGCAGCTGCTGGACGACATTCTCCCAGAGGGTGCCACGCCGCCCAACCGACCAGGCTTCCTCTGCCGTTGCCTCAAGGTGGTACTGGATCGAGAGGTCGGCCGGCCGAAACGGCGGTGCCGGTTCCCCATCCACCAGGATCTCGAGTGAACTGGCTTGAAACGCCTCGGTCTGGGCCGCCAGGACCGTGACCGCCTCTTCTGTACTCAGGCCACCCAGGTTGAGACCGGCCACAACGGTATTCGGGTAGAGACTCTGGCGGTAGCTGACCTGGTAAAAGCCGTAGAGGCCAACCACCAGCACCACGAAACCCAGGAGGCCACTCCCCAGGGCCACCACCCACCTCGGCATCCGGCGTTCCCCTCGCTTACTCACCATTGAGGATCTCTTCCAGGACCTTTCTGGCAACGGACTCCCGTTGCTCGGTGGCTTGCTCGTCGGTCATCATCTCAAAGACCAGCATATCACCTTGACCGAGGCCGGGAGGAATGATCCGAGACGGCAAGACGAGCTCCTGGCCAGCCAGCGGACCGAAGACTTCCGTGTCCTCAAACAGAATGACCACCCGATGCCCTTCAAACCGATCAATCACACCGCGGAGCTGGAGTGGGTGCGGCCGGGCCATGACGCAGGGTCAGCTACCGTGTGACTGGGGCCGCTTGGTCCACCCGCGAGAGACGAACGCCAATCAAGAACAGGGCAACGATCCCAATCACGATCGTTGGGACCACCCAGCTGGCCAGCGTCTCGGCAAGCATCAAGGGAATGATCAGAATAGCGACCAAGTTGACCACCTTGATGAGCGGGTTGAGGGCTGGGCCGGCGGTGTCTTTGTACGGATCCCCAACGGTATCGCCCGTCACTGCTGCCTTGTGCGCCTCCGAGCCTTTCCCGCCCAGGTTGCCCTCTTCAATGTACTTCTTGGCGTTGTCCCACGCCCCGCCACCGGCGGTCATGGACAGGGCCAGGAACAGTCCGGTCACGATCGTGCCAACCAACAGCGCACCGAGGACCACTGGCCCGTTGGTGGGACCAAAGCCAATGCCAACGAGCACCGGGACAAGTACCGGCAAGAGGGCGGGCAAGAACATTTGGCGAAGCGCGCGCTGCGTCACAATGTCAACCGCCTTCCCGTAGTCGGGCTTGGCTTTGCCGTGCATGATGCCCTTAATCTCCCGGAACTGCCGGCGGACCTCATCCACCACAGCACCGGCGGCCTTGCCAACCGCCTCCATCGACTGGGCAGCAAAGAGGAAGGGCAGCATCCCGCCAATGAAGAGCCCGCTGATGACGTACGGGCTGGACAGATCAAAGCTGAACTGACCACCGAGCGTACTCGCCGCCTCCGCTGAGGCGCTCGAGAGATCAAGGATGTACCCAACAAAGAGCACCAGCGAAGCCAAACCAGCGGACGCAATCGCGTACCCCTTGGTGACGGCTTTGGTGGTATTCCCAACCGCATCCAGCGGATCTGTGACGCTTCGGACGTCCTTGGGCAAGCCGGCCATCTCGGCAATCCCACCCGCGTTGTCCGTGATCGGTCCATACGCGTCAATCGCCACGATCATTCCCGTCAACGAGAGCATGGCCACCGCGGCCACGGCGACGCCAAGAATGTTGCCCAGGGTGTAGGCCCCCAGGATGCCGGCGACGATGAGGAGGACCGGCAAGGCGGTACTCTTCAGTGAGACCGCCAGACCTTGGATCACATTCGTGCCATGGCCCGTTGTTGACGCCAGGGCAATCGATTGGACCGGCGCAAAGGTCGTGGACGTGTAGTAGTCAGTAATCCAGACCATCCCGGCCGTGACACCCAGGCCGATCAAGCTCGCATAGAAGAGGTTGATGACCGGGACCACGGTACTGACGGCTGAATCGGCTAAGATCCAGTCGGTGACAAAGTAGAAGGCCATCGCTGCCACGCCAGCCGTGACCGCCAGGCCTCGGTACATGGCGGCCATGATGCTCGGCTTTGATCCCTTCCCCAGCCGGACAAACCAGGTGCCAACGATCGATGCCAAGACCGCCGCGCCGCCCAGCGCTAACGGGTAGACAACTAAGCCAGTTGACTCTCCCAGAAACTCTTCAAAGAAGGTGGCCAGGAGCATGGCCGCAATGGTGGTGACGGCGTAGGTCTCAAACAGATCCGCAGCCATCCCGGCCGTATCGCCCACGTTATCCCCAACATTATCAGCAATGACCGCCGGGTTACGCGGGTCATCCTCAGGGATCCCAGCCTCAACTTTCCCAACCAGGTCAGCCCCCACATCAGCCGCCTTGGTAAAGATGCCGCCGCCCAGCCGGGCAAAGACGGAGATGAGCGATCCACCAAACCCGAGGCCGACGAGCGCACTGACGTCTTTGGTGAGCGAGTAGAATCCCGCCACGGCCAGAAGGGCCAAGCCGGCCACGAGGAGCCCCGTCACGGATCCGCCCTGGAACGCAACGTTGAGCGCCCGGGCCATGCCCGTCTTGGCCGCCTCAGCGACACGAACGTTGGCACGGGTGGCCACCAGCATACCAATGTACCCAGCCAGGGCTGAAAAGGCTGCGCCAACCAAAAAGCCGGCGGCTGTGATCCAACTGAGGCCAACGCCAATCAAGACACAGAGAAGGAGTGCCACCAGCGCTACCGTCTTGTTCTGCCGAGCCAGGTAGGCCCGGGCCCCTTGCTGGATCGCGGTCGCAATCTCGAGCATTTTTCCCTTGCCAGCTGGCTGGGCATTCACCCAACGGATTAAGGTAAGTCCGTATACGACCGTGATAATACTACTCGCGAGTGCAAACGTGATGACCGTTGATTCCATGCGACTCCTTCGTGGCTACATCCAACTTGGCATGCATGATGGTTGGTGAATAGAGTCTGACGATACCGTAGTTCCAGACACCTGACAATGGGAGCGGTGTGGTGACCCCAAGGGGATTTGAACCCCTGTTCCCGCCGTGAGAGGGCGATGTCCTAGGCCACTAGACGATGGGGCCACAAGTACCAAGCAGATAAGGATGGTATCGTATGGCAGCCTCAAGCTCAAGGCTCCGACTCGACGCGGGTTCCAATGATTGGTATAGTGTCGGCCGGCACAGGCCCGTAGCTCAGTGGCAAGAGCAGTCGGCTTATATCCGACCGGTCGCAGGTTCGATTCCTGCCGGGCCTACCATGCATATCTCTCACCTAGACCAATATCAGGGGTGCTTCGCTTGGTCCCCGCCTCAAGTCCTGCACTACCTATACGAACGTGCGATGTCTATCACCCTTGCCCCGTCATCTGTGGAAAAGTCCTGGTGTTTTTCTCTTGACAGCGCGTTGCGTTCCTCGATAGCGTCGGGAGTACTCTTTATGCGCGACCTTAGTCTCCCTGGTTAGGGTCACGAACGTATAAGGAACAGTTGACAACTCTTCGTACGCTCGTTGAGTGTATGGTCATTCCCTCTGTTGATGCCGCCAGTACGACTTCCGCCTCAGACGCTCAGTCTCCAGAACCACTGACACGCACTCTCGCGGCCCAACGAGCGGCCAGAATGATGCTGCGACGAACTCTGCACGCCGATCCCCTGGAGGGGAGGGTGGTGTTGTTTGTGATGGAGTGACGTCTGTCCTCACAGACTGCCGACGTTCGCAGCCTGTCTCATCAACCATCAATGGTTCACATCACAATCTCCAAAAGGAGGAAGGAGCGTCTATGAATTGGCTGAAACAACGACACGAGTGGAGAGCGACGACGTCGCAACTCCTGATTGGACTCTTGGTCTTCCAGGCGAGCATGGTCTCCGGCCCAGCGACTGCCCAAGCATCGTCTCAAGCGGTAGGGTCGGTCGTGCTCAATGAGGTGTCACCGAGCGAGGGGTGGCTTGAGCTCTACAATCCCGGGGCAACGGATGTGGTATACGCTGCGGGGTCAGGACCACTCATCCAAACAGCAACGCAGCAGCTCCAACTGACGTCTTTTCACCTCGCCCCGTCAGGCTACTTTGTGACCCAACTCAGCCTGGATCCTGATCAGGACTGGGTTCGTATCACGACTGGGGAGACGGTTCAATCGATTGCCTGGGGCATCAATGATGCCGCCGATCTCCCGGCGCCAACTGACGATGACACGACGGTGGCCCGAAGTGTTGATGGTGCTGGCGTCTGGCTCAGTAATGCTCCAGAGAGTCCAGGCCAATCAAATGCCGAGGTCATTCCGGCCGAGGACGTTCCGGACATCCCCTCAGCCGTCCATGTGCCTGCGGGTGATACGAATGCCCTCGATGTTATTTCCCCCTCGGTCGTTGATGATGTAACGCTCGCCTTTACCATTGCCGAGGACGGCTATGATCATCTGGCTGGGTTACTCATTGACGCCGCCGGCCAAATGTCCCCCTTAGAACGAGATCTCGCCAATGACGCCGAGGTTGACGGGATCGATGCCAGACTGCTCGCAGCCGGGTCGGTCAAGATTCTCGGGTACGCCGAGCACGATGACCTCGTCTCGCGCTGGGTCCGAGGCAGTGCCACCCTCCAAGCCATGAATCCTGTCGCTCCGCCGGCGCCCACTCCAGTAGCGGCGCTCGAGGCACCGACCAATCTGGTTGCCACCGCCAACAGCAATCGGACGGTGACGCTCCGCTGGACGGATCCGCACGACGCGCACATTGATGACTTTCGAATCTTTGGCAACAGCGGGACGACCGTTGATCTAGCCCAGGCGGCCCTGGCCACCGTTGATGAGGCAGTCACCTCGTTCACCACTCCAACCCTCAGCTTAGGAGCCTGGAGTTTCCTTGTTCGATCCGTTGCCGATGACGGACGGCAGAGCGCCAGTACTCCCACCGTCACGGTGACCATCGTCAACCCACCCCAGACGTTCTCATTGGATAGCACTCGTTCCCTCAACGCGCTCGAGGAGTTCGGCCTCTGGGTCACACCGAGCCAGTCCCTGGCCGGTGACGTGAACCTGACCGTTCGAGACCTGGGGGACACGCTCCCCGTTGGGACCGTTCCTGAGGGCGTGACGTTCGCACCGGTCTTCCTGGATCTGGCGGTCGACGCCAACGCAGCCTTCCCGCTGACGCTGCGGTACCACTACCGTGACGCCCAACTCACAACCTGGAACATCCAGGAGCACCAGTGGCTCGGCGTGTACTTCTATGACACAACCCTTGGGCAGTGGCGCCCATTCGACCAGCCGATGGTCGTGACCAAGAATCTGACCGTCCAGGGTCGTGACTACGGCGGGTACATTGAGGCGTCCGTGCCGCACCTGACACCGATTGCCTTCGCTGCCGATGTCACCGCTCCCAAGGCTCCGGCGCAACTCCTCGCCTCCGCCCAGGATGGCCGCGTGAAACTCAGCTGGGAATCGGTGAAGGACGCCAGTGGCTACCTCGTTCGCTACCGACCAGCCACCAATCGGGGTGACGATGCCTACGCAACCGTCTTCCTCTCCGGACAGAGCTTCAAAGAGTTCGAGGTTGCCAACCTAACCAACAATGTCCTCTACGAGTTTGGAATCGCTGCGCAAGACAGCGTGGGGAACCAAGGTCCCTTCGCCGTCGCCGAGCAGACCCCAGTGACAACAGAGCAGCCCGTCCAGACACTCGTCCTGCCAGCCACTCCAAGCGCTGCCACGACCGGAGCCATTCAGCTGGCCGCCGTCCCCCTGACACCAGCTCCCGCCCCTTCCGCCATGGGCGGACAAGTCGGGCCAATGGCTCAGAGCGACGTCGAGCAACCGGCACCGTCTGCAACCGTCCAGGCGCCCGCCCCCGCAACGGTGGACGCACCGGCGCCTCCTCCCAGTGAAGCGCCCGGGGACTCAACGCCACCCACGGGCACCGAGGACACGAATCGGTCACTCGTCACCTTCCTGATCATTGTCCTCGCCGCGGCCGCTGGCTTTGGCGGCTACTACGGCTACCAGTGGTGGGTGTCGCAACCAGAAGGTTCTTCGCCAAGCGACGATATGCCCAAGACACAGGACCAGCCCAAGAACGAACGAAAAAAACACAACGGCCGTTGGTAACCTCTCCTCTCCTGTGCCAACCACCACCCGGCTCATTCGAGTCGGGTGGTGCGGTATACTGCTGATCATGCCATCCAAACGCTCGTCGCTCCTCGCTCGCATCATCGGCCGAACCGGGCTGGTGCTGGTCCTCGCGTACCTGGCCCTGAACCTGGGCAAGGCCATTCAGACCAACTATCGGACGAACGAGTCGATTCGTGCCCTCACCGAGCAGATCACGCACCTCGAGGATCGCATCAATCACCTGGAACACGCCCAGGTCTACTACGCCAGTCGATCCTACCAGGAGCTCGAGGCGAAACGTCGGCTCGGCAAGAAGCGGCCCGGCGAGACCGTCGTCCTCGTCCCCGAGAACGTTGACACCGAGTCGAGTCCGGAACCACCCAACAACTCCGCCACCAGTCCTTCCCTCGTCCAGCTGGACGAGACGTCGATGCTCGAGCAGGCCCGCCTGACTGCCAAAACGTGGATTGACTGGGTCATGAAGCCGAACGAGTAGCTGGGTTGTTCCCCTTTCCCAGGTGTGGTATAGTCCTGCCACGCTGTCTGTTGCGGGGTAGTGTAGTAGGAACACGGGGGTCTCATAAGCCCCAGTCCCAGGTGCAAATCCTGGCCCCGCACCCAAAAGATCAAAGATTTTTGTACATACCAAATCTCAAGCACCAAGTACCAAACACAATTTGATTTGGGATTTGATGGTTGAGATTTATTTGGTACTTGGTGCTTGGAACTTGGAGCTTCCGCACGGAGTGCGGCTGTGGCAGTGTAGCTCAGTGGCAGAGC
>JACQIO010000037.1 GCA_016198415.1 Candidatus Berkelbacteria bacterium
GACGAGGGCAGCGGCATTGTCCACACGGCCGTCATGTACGGCGAGGATGACTTCCGCCTCGGCAGCGAGGTTGGGCTGCCCAAACACCACACCGTTGATCTGGAAGGAAAATTTACCAAAGATGTCCCCGAGTTCGCTGCTCAGTTTGTCAAGGATCCAAAGACGGAGCGAGCAATTATCGCTGATCTGGCAGGACGAGGACTGCTTCTCAAAGAAGAACCGTACACGCACACGTACCCGTTCTGCTGGCGTTGCAAGACGCCGCTTCTCTACTACGCCAAGCGGTCCTGGTTCATCCGCATGAGTGCACTGCGTGACCAGCTCATCGAGCGCAACGGGACAGTGACCTGGGTTCCTGAGCATCTCAAAGAGGGCCGGTTTGGCGAGTGGTTGCGCGAGGTTAAGGACTGGGCACTCTCACGTGACCGCTACTGGGGCACGCCGCTGCCGATCTGGCACTGCACCGCTTGCGACCACAAGCTCTGCATTGGCAACCCAGAGGAGCTCGAGCAGCATGCTGGTCAGCCGGCACCAAAGGATCTGCACCGGCCGTACATCGACGACGTTCGGTGGGAGTGTACTGAGTGTTCAAATGGGACGATGGAGCGCTATCCGGAGGTGATCGACGTTTGGTTTGATTCTGGTGCGATGCCGATCGCGCAGTGGCACTACCCGTATGCGGCAGGCTCCGAGCAGGCTCTCGAGCAGCATTACCCAGCCGACTACATTGCCGAGGGGCTCGACCAGACACGGGGGTGGTTCTACACGCTGCTCGCCGTCGCTACCGCGCTCGATCGATTGGCACCGTACCAATCGATCATCTCTCATGGGCTCGTCCTCGATACCCATGGCAAGAAGATGTCAAAGTCAGTCGGGAACGTCGTCAACCCCTGGGAGGCGATTGACCGGTTTGGCGTTGATCCGATTCGGTTCTTCTTCTACTCCGTCAATCAGCCTGGCGAGGACAAGCGCTTTGATGCTCATGACATCGAACAGGTTGTGAGAAAAGTTTTCCTCATTCTCTGGAACGTCTACCGTTTCGCAGTAGATCGTGGTGAGGTGGAGGCACGTCCGGGCACGACACATGTCTTGGATCGCTGGCTGGTGACCCGTGGCAGTCAGGTGACCAAGCGCGTGACAGACGCGCTTGACGCGCTCGATCTCTTCCGGGCTTCGCGTGAGCTTATAACGTGGATCAACGAGCTCTCTACCTGGTATCTACGGCTCTCGCGGAAGCGAGAAGACGAGGACTTCCTGCCGACGCTCGCCTGGGCACTCAAGCGAACGGCCCTTCTCATGGCGCCGATCACACCGTTCTTTGCCGAACTCTTGTGGACGAAACTCCGGAACGAATCCGATCCAGACTCCGTTCATCTGGCCGACTGGCCAGAGCTGGTAGTTGTTGATGCGTCCATCCTCACGTCGATGGCGGCGGTCCATGAGGTGGTCGAGCTCGGTCGGGCCCGCCGAGCCGAGGCCAAGCTCAAGGTCCGACAGCCGCTGGCGCGTGCGACGGTACGCGGGATCAAGTTGTCCCCTGAGCTCAGCCGACTCCTAGTCGATGAACTCAATGTCAAGCAGGTTGAGCAACGGAATGGGAAAGAGATCTCAGTTGAGCTTGATACCGTGCTGACTGACGAGCTCAAGCGTGAGGGGCAGGTTCGCGAGGTGATCCGGGCGGTCCAGCAGCTCCGCAAGCAGCTCGGCCTCAATATTGATGACCAGGCCCAGCTTGAGCTCCGTGGAACAGGGAGCCAGGAGCTCCTCCATGCAACGGCCATAATCGAGACGGCGACACGTTCCACGATCGTGAGTGAACCACTCGCGGCTGATGCGCTGACCGCAACCATCGATGGACTCGTGATCCGCGTTTCAGCATGAGGCTCGTCCCGGCCCGGTCGATTGACTGGTATCTCATCGGCCTGGTGCTCCTCCTCGTTGCGATTGGCGTCGCAACCATCTACACGGTCACGTTGGCGCGAGGTGAGAGTCACTTGGCCTGGGGACAGCTTGGGTTCCTTGGTATTGGAGCGCTGGTGACCGCTTGGCTCATGCAGGCCGACTATCGCCGACTCGGCGCCTGGGCCTACCTCCTGTACTTGGGCGGGCTTGGCCTCCTCGGACTGGTTGCGACGAGTGGGACCACGGTGTTTGGGGCGACGCGCTGGTTAGATCTTGGGCCATTTCAGCTCCAACCATCCGAACTCATGAAGCTCCTCGTGGTGCTCGTGGTGGCTCGTGTCCTGGCCCGTGATGCTGGGACGCTCCGGTTCCGGACCCTCCTCTTCCTCCTCATGGTGGTGGCAGTGCCAGTCCTCCTGGTACTCAATCAGCCTGACCTCGGGACGGCCGGCGTCCTCATCCTCACCACCCTTCTGCTCCTAGCGGTCGCCAAGCTCCCACGGGGGCACTGGCTGTTTCTCAGTGCGATCACGCTCGTCAGTCTGCCCGTCGTCTACTTCCGGCTCGAACCGTATCAGCTCGAGCGTATCCAGACATTCCTCTCACCCCAAGCCGATCCGTACGGGGCTGGGTACAACGTCCTCCAATCCCTGATTGCCGTTGGCAACGGCGGGCTCTTTGGTCAGGGCATCGGCCAAGGCTCTCAGAGCCAGCTCGACTTCCTCCCGGTTGTCCACACGGACTTCATCTTTGCCGGCATTGCCGAGGCGACTGGGTTTCTGGGATCGTCGTTCGTCATCCTCATCTTTGCCCTCTTAATTGCCCGGGCGTTCTGGATTGCTCGATCGGCGCCGGATCGGTTTGGGCTCATGATTGCGATGGGGCTGGGGAGTCTTTGGCTGGTACAGTTTGCCATCAACGTCGGCATGAACCTGGGTCTAGCCCCGGTGACGGGCATTCCTCTCCCCTTTGTCTCACACGGCGGGACCGCCCTCATCACCAACTGCGCGGCGCTGGGAGTTCTCGAGAGCATTGCCATCCGGACCAGAGAGGGGAGCAGGATGCGGCGCTTGGCTTGACGGCGTTTGGCCCTCCTGGTAGAGTCGCTCGCAAGCGCGCCGGCGCAGAGGCTTCGTGATCCATCCTCAAGAAGGAGCGATGACATGGCAACCGAGTCAGTCGCAGTCATCCAAACCGGGGGCAAGCAGTACCGGGTCAGCGCCGGAGATGTCATTCGCGTTGAGCGCCTCCATCAGGATGCGGGGAGCTCGGTCAGCTTTGCCGACATCCTGAACGGCAAGACGGTGACGGCTGAGCTGGTGGGGCACGGGCAGGGGCAGAAGGTCTACGGTCGGATCTTCCGCAACAAGGTTCGAGCTCGCCGTTACCCACGCGGCCATCGCCAGCAGTACAGTCAGCTCTCCATCACCACCATCGTATGACCGCCTTCTTCCGCTACCTCCGAGACAGTTACGATGAGCTCCAGAAAGTGCAGTGGCCAACTCGCGCCACCACCGTCCAGTACTCCTTGCTCGTCATTGGCTCGGTTGTGATCGCCACAACCATCTTTGGCATCATTGACTGGGGACTGGCCACGGTTGCCAGCACTCTCCTCGAAGGCTAGGGAGCACGCATGGCACAGCGCCGACACCAACCAGAGGATGACAAAGAGCTGCTCAAAGAAGCGGTTGAGGACCAGCAGGCCACCCCAAAGACGCGACTCCTTGGTCAGAAACAGGCTGGCGAGCGCGGTTGGTACGTCATTCACACCTACACCGGCTACGAGGATCAGGTGGCTGAGACGCTCCGCCAGCGGATTGAATCGCTCGGCCTCCAAGACCGGGTCTTTGACGTGATTGTGCCAACGGAGCGACAGATCGAGATCAAGAACGGCCGCCGCCGGACCGTTGAGCGGAAGATTTTCCCGGGCTACGTCCTCGTTGAGATGGTGGTCACCGATGATTCCTGGTACGTCGTCCGGAACACGCCGAACGTGACCGGCTTCATTGGACTTGGTGTCCGACCAACGCCGATCCCCGAGCATGAGGTCGAGACCATCAAACGCCGAATGGGTGTCCAGGAACCCAAGTTCCAGATCGATTTTGCCGTCAACGATCTCGTTGGGATCAACGATGGGCCGCTCAAGGGCTTCCAGGCCACGGTCAGCGAGATCGACGAGGAAAAGGGTCGCGTCAAAGTCCTCGTCAATATGTTTGGTCGAGAGACACCAGCGACCTTAGACTTCTTGCAAGTGAAGAAAGTCTAAAATGACCAAGTACCAAGCACCAATGTTCAGACAATGACCAAGCACGAAGGTTCAAATCATTGACCTGAATCAATTGAGCATTTGAGTTTGTCTGGTCATTGGAATTTGGATGTTGATCATTTTTTTGAGGAGAAGATATGGCCAAAGCCGTCAAAACTGTTGTCAAACTGCAAGTACCAGCCGGGAAAGCCAACCCGGCCCCTCCGGTTGGGACTGCCCTCGGACCGCAGGGCGTGAACATCCTGGAGTTCTGCTCCCAGTTCAACGTGCAAACTCGGCAGCTGGGCGA
>JACQIO010000005.1 GCA_016198415.1 Candidatus Berkelbacteria bacterium
GGTAGAGCAACTCCATGGTAAGGAGTAGGTCGGCGGTTCAATTCCGCCCGTGGGCTCCAGATGAAGCGGCGGGAAGGTAACCGGTTCGAATCCGGTCAATCGAAAGGATCCCTATGGCGAAGAAAAGCAATCGACCAAAGATTCACCTGACGTGTCAGGTCTGCAAACGACGCAACTACGTGACGCGCCGGAACACCGTCAACACCACCGAGAAACTTGAGTTGAAGCGCTTCTGCGCAACCTGCAAGGTACACACGCTCCACAAAGAGACGAAGCTGCCCAATCCGAAGCCTCGCTAAGCTCCCTCGACGCTCAGCCGATTCTCCGGTACGCTAGGTCATATGAGCGGTCTGTTGGGTGTGCCGCCGAAGGCCCTTAGTTTAGTGGTAAAACAACGGTCTCCAAAACCGTAGATGAGCGTTCGATTCGCTCAGGGCCTGCCAAGGGTTCTTATGCTGAAACCTATCCTGTTCAATCACCGGCCAGCCGGCCTGGCTGTGAGCGATCTGCCCGTGCTGATCCATGGCGCGGATGGCTCAGGAGCCTCGATGTTTTCGATCAGCTTGATTGCGCATCTCTTCCTAGAGGGGGCAAACCTCTTGTTTCTCTGCGGTTACCACATGGCGCGCGATGAGTTCCTGGAGCAAACTGGCGCATCCTCGGAATCGGTATTGGTAGACCAGGAAGAAGACGTTGCCGCGAGCCATCACAAGCGGGTCGTGTTCATTAGTCGCGAGACACCTCAGCTGTTCGGTCGTTTGATCGAAGAGCTGCCCGACATCACCGAGCGCGTTGTGTTCGTGAAGAATATCGAACTGTTTGATGGATCGATCCTCGAGTCAACCAAGGGACTGCCTCGCCTGGTCGTGTCGGGAGACATCGAGGCATGTGCTTTCAAGACCGAGCTCCTGCAGCACGTCTGGCGGACCAGGATATCCTTTTCCAAGCTGGGCGATGACGGACTTCCCGACCTGCCGAAGTACTCGGGCTACCTTGAGCAAAAGCATCGAACGGGCATCGTGACGCTCGGTGAGGTCCAGTCTCCCCAAGACTAGCCGCGAATCTGATGTGGTAGACTGCGCTCATGAGCAACCCCAACCCTCCCCCAATCGAGCTGGCTGGCTGCATGGTCACGAATGATGAGGGCCATATCCTGCTGGTCCACCGCACAGACAGCGGTGACGGCCAGTGGGAACTGCCAGCCGGACGTCGTGAAGACGATGAACCGCTGGAAGTCGCGGCGGCCCGCCGGATGTACGAGGAGCTCGGCATTGATGTGGAAATCCTGGAGCAGCTCGGTGCTACCGACTTTGAGCACGCCGGGAAGCCGTACCGGTGCCACTGGCTCCGAGGCAGTGTTCAGAGTGGCAGCCCAACCATCAAGTTCCCCGAACTCTACGATGACGTCCGCTACCTCTCCCGGGCGGAACTTGAGACGCTGCCGAACCTTTCCGAGAATCTCCGCGTCGCCCTGGAACTCATGCCGCAGGTGACCGCTGACAGTCCGGCCTAGAGCTGCGCTAGCCTTCGTCGATCTGACGGCGAAGTTCGGTGTACTTGGGCGATGACTGATCAAGCTCCAAGGCCCGAGCAATCGCTTGCTTGGCGGCCGGCCGCTTCCCGGCGTACCACGCCGCGAGGGCCACGTTGTAGTGCCGACTCGCCCGACTGGCATCCAGATCCCGGGCGGCCTCAAACGCCGAGAGGGCATCAGTGTAGTTCTGCTGCTTGAGGTAGATTGCACCCAGCCGATTGTAGAGCTTCGGATTCTTGGGCTGCTTAGAGGCGGCCCGCAGGAAGGCTCGTTCGGCTTCCCGGAACTTTCCGGCCTGCAGGTACCCATCGCCCTCCGCCAGGAGGTCGTCGGCCGTTGGTCCACTGACCCGCGGCTCCGGGAGCTCGGCCGGGGCTGGGGCAGGCGCACGGACGGGGCGGGCCGGTGCAGACGACTTCCAGATTCCCTGGAGGCGAGCCAAGAGCGACGGTCCATTCGAGCGGGGCCGTGGCGGAGCTGACTTGGCCTCCCGGAGGGCATCCGGCAGTCGCCGGACGATGATGATGAAGATCCCCCCAATCGCGGCAATGAGAATCAGTTCAGCAACCATACCCTTCTTCCTACCGGAAGGTGGCCCGGTATTCAAGTAGAACAGCCTCAAGCATGAGCCGGGCGTTGACCGGTCGATCGCCCAGGGCCACCCGCCACGGCAGGAGGAGCCCGCGCGCCGACGGCTCACCCTGGATCCAGGTATCGAGGACGGTGGTCACGCTCTCGGTACTCGCGAGCTGCTTGGTGGTGGCCAAGCTCGTGTGGAGCGGCAGAGCCGCCAGCTCACGGAGCGCAGGAATGGCTGGCGTGGGTCGTTCGTCCCCGGGCTCATCGCCCACCAGACGGTAGCTGGCCGCGCGCGAGCGGATGGTGGGCAGGAGCGTCGAGGCCGCCGTGGTTCCCAAAGCCAGACAGACGTAGGCCGGTGGTTCCTCGAGCGTTTTGAGGAGCACGTTCCCGAGCTCCACGGACCAGCGATCAGTCCCCTCGATGGCAACGAGGACCCGGGCTGACTGGACGGGCCGGTAGTGAACGCGAGCCAGGACGGTCCGCAACTCGACCATAGTGGGAGTCTCGCACAAGTGGTAGGTGTCGGCCGGAGCCGTCTTGAGCAAGACCTTGAGCTCCCCCATGGCCGCGGTTTGCGCCGCTGGTGATCCAATCAAGATGAGGGCGTGCGCCGAGACCCCGTGCTCTAGCGCTCTCTCTAGGATGGGTGGAAGCATGTCTTTGCATGCTACCAAGCCAGCTCATCCCCACTCAAGCGCCCGTCCCAGGGGTGGAGACGTTGACAACTGGGCCGGACTTCCGTATGCTTTGGGCGCATCGAAACGGACGAGTGGTGGTCGAACGTCGCGACGATGTCGAACAAACAGTACACAAAGGATGACATGGCGGAAGACCAAACACTCACCTGTCGTGACTGCAACGAGAACTTCGTCTGGTCAAGTGGCGAGCAGGAGTTCTACGCGCAGAAGGGCCTCAGCCAGCCGACACGCTGCAAGGCGTGCCGAGCCAAGAAAAAGGCGATGCGGGACGCTGAGCGTTCCGGCGCCGTGGAGCGGAAGATGTACGACATCACCTGTTCCAACTGTGGCAACCCTGGACAGGTTCCGTTTGAACCAAAGACGGACACCGTCCTCTGCCGCGAGTGCTTCATGGCACAGCGCGCAGCCCAAGATCCCCAAGCCTAATCGCTTGGACGGATACGTCACACCCCCCAGCCAAGGCTGGGGGGTGTGCGTGTCTCTGATCCGAGTTACGCTGTTGACTTGGCGGTGGTCTTGAGGCACCGGGTACAGATGTAGCCGCCACCGGCTGGCTTGAGATTGGGCCGGAGGGTTCGCTTGATCCGACGGTGCGAGTGTGAGACGTGGTAGGCAGCCACGGGCTCTTTACCACAGACAGCGCAGTAGCGAACAGCCGGTTTCCGAAGGTGGTGGAAGTGCATGGGGATCCTTTCTGTCAGTACCGCGGTACGGTACCATGGCCCTACGGTTTGAGCAAGGCGAACGCGTGCGCGTTCTGCAAGGCGAACGTGAAGACGCTCTGCAAGGCGAACGTGGCAGCGTCCTGCAAGGAGACTATCGATGCTACTGACCAATCTGGATCTGGGATCGCTCCTCGCCCTGGTGGTGGCGCTCGGAGTGGGCATCAGCGTTCACGAGGCAGCCCACGCCTTTGTGGCAGATCTGCTGGGCGATTCGACGGCTAAGAACCAGGGTCGCGTCACCCTGAACCCACTCGCCCACCTGGACCCGCTCGGCACCGTCCTCCTCTTTGTGGCTGGCTTTGGCTGGGGTCGTCCCGTCCCGGTCAACCCGCGGGCCTTCTCCCGGCCCGCCCTTGACGAGTTCCTGGTAGCCCTGGCCGGTCCAGCCAGCAATCTCCTGACCGCCGCCCTCCTCGGCCTAGCCGTTCAGTGGCTCGTCCCACCCGCCGGTCTCCTCGCCGGCATCCTGGTGATCACAATCCAGATCAACCTCTTCCTCATGCTCTTCAACCTCATCCCGATCCCCCCGCTCGATGGCTCAAAGGTACTCCATATCCTCTTTGGCGAGTCGGTCTACGAGTGGCTCCAGCTAGCCGCCCTTCCCCTCATGCTCCTGCTCCTCGTCCTGCTTCAGAGTACCCCGCTCGGCAGTACCATCGCCGGACTCGCCAGTACCCTGACCCGGTTCTTTCTTGGACAGTAGTTCTGCTATACTGAACCTCGTTTTTCCCTGTTCCACCCATGTCGGGCCGTGGCGCAGTTGGTAGCGCGCAGGGCTGGGGGTCCTGAGGTCGCGGGTTCGAGCCCCGCCGGCCCGACCATTCAATACTACGTATGAGTGAGGGGATTCCTATTCTTCGACACGTTCGCATCACTAACAGCGGCAAGCTCTCTGATCGCTACGTCACGGTCCAGGTCAAGCCGCCTTCTGATCCCACTCTTCACCCCGAAGAGCAGCTGTTTGGCCTCGTCGAAATCGAGAACCCCTGGTTCCCCACCTCCCAGATTGGGCAGACGATCATCAACACTGCGGCCCGCGAGTACTATCGGGGTGACGCCCGCGAACCCTTGGTGAACTTTGAACGGGCACTCAAGAAACTGAACGAGACCCTCACGCAGCTGGCCAATACCGGTGAGACTGACTGGGTGGGCAAGCTCCACGCCGCGCTCGTCCTTCGTCATGAGGAGGAGCTTCACATTGCCGCCGTTGGTGGGGTGGCGGGCTGGCTGGTCCGAGCGGGTAAGTCCACGCAGACGGTCGTCCCACAGGACTCACCCAGCTCCAGTGAGCACACCTTCGCCAGTGTCCTGTCTGGCACGCTCGAGCCGGGCGACCGCTTCCTCCTCGCCTCATCCGGACTGACGAGCGTCCTGTCTGGCGCCGAGCTGACCGCGAACGTACTCATGGCCCGCGATCTCGGCCAGGCTGCCCTCCACTTGGCCAACCTCCTCCGAGCTAAGCGGGCCCAGTGGGTGAATGCCCTCTTCCTGGATGCTCCGTCCCCCAGCGCGGCCGGCGGTGGTCCCCTGCCCGAGACGCTCTATCTCGATACGAACAACCTGGCCAACTGGCGCCTGACCGCTGGCACCGCCGCCCAGCGACTCCACACATCCGTCCTGACGATTGGTGGCTGGCTCCAGCGGCTGAATGATCGCCTGAACCAGGCGATGCGCCAGGTGGTCTTCCCGCAGGCCAAGCGGGGCTGGACCGTCTCTCGCTCCTGGGGCACCACCCAGTGGCAGCGAATCCAGGAGGCCAAGCGGCGCCCCCAACC
>JACQIO010000002.1 GCA_016198415.1 Candidatus Berkelbacteria bacterium
CGGCGAGCTGCTGGCCGAAGGAGCGAGCGCCTCAAGGGCCTCGAGCTCCAAGAGGCCGGTCGTGTCCGAGCTCGAATCGGTAATCTCAAAGCGGAGGGCCTCGACGACGGTCGCCGCGGGGAGGGTGACCGTGTGACCGGCCCCGTCGTTCGGGAGCTCGGGTACGTCGATCACGGTCGTGGGACGAATGGCGTCGAGAAGGGTGAATGGCACCGAGACCTGCGCCTCACCGACACCAGTCACGAACGTGTACGAACCGGCCACTGGCGTGTCTGTGCCGCCGTTCGTCGGATCCCACGTGACGCGACTTGTCCGCTGGCCGGCGAGCGTCTGGGCCACCTGCGTGGCAAAGCCGTCCTCGCCCTCAGCCGCGCACACGGCCTCGGCGACGGTGGGCTCAGCTGCGCCTGTGCGTGTGATCGAGTAGCTCGTCCCGGCACAGGCGTGGAGCGTGACGGGGGTCTCCGCGAGGTTCTCAAGGATGACCGTGACCACCTCGTCGCGGTGATAGGCGCGCTTGGTGGTGGTCAGTTGGAGCTGGTCATTGATCGATCGTGAGACGTCTGGGATCTCCTTGATGTCACCCGGACCGATCAAGGTGAGCTTCCCGGCTTTGACCTGGTGCTCTCCCTGGGGCCGATCCCAGAGGATGACTCGACCAAGCGTGACCGGTCGTTGCCAGGTCAGGTCAAGTGAGCCGGTCTTGGCCGTGGCGACCCACTCACCCCAATCCTGTCCGTCGCGGACCCGGGCTGGATCCTTGCTCCCATCGACGGCGCGTGGGCAGTCATTTCGGCCCCGGTAGAAGCTCTCGAGTTGACTCGAGCAGCTGACCGCCGCCTCGCGGGCTAGGTTCCGTTCGATGGTTGGATCTGCCGGATTCGCATAGACCTCGAGCTCTGAGAGGCCGGTTGACTCAGCGCTGCCGGTGGTCTCATCGATCCGGACTGTGAGGCTTGTGACCTGGACCACCTCCGGCAGTACGACCGTGAAGGGTGTGCCGAAGTTGTCAGCATTCGGAAGCGGGCCGGTGGCCACCTCGAACGTGCTCCCATCCGCCTTCGTGACCTGGAGCCGAGCCTGGGCAATCCCCCGGCTCAGGCTTGGATAGTCGGTCAGGACCACTCGTCCAACCGTGACCGGAGCAGGCCAGGCGAGCGTCACGGTCGAACCCTCTCGGGCAGTCCCAGCATGCCAGCGCGTCCCGTAATCCGCGTCCGTCACCCGGGCGCAGGTCTCCGTGCCATCCTCGCTCGAGCAGGTGACGGTTGCGCTAGCGGCTAGGTTGGTTTCCGAGTTCTCAGCCAGGATCACCTTGAACTGGCGCAGCCCGACGTTCTCAGTGCCTTGACTGACCGCCGTGACATCAAACCGAACGGACGTGAGTTGTGTGGGAGCGGGCAGCTCGATCGTGATAGGCGTGCCGTTATCCGGCGGCTCGCCAACATCGAGGACCGTCCCGTCGCTGAGGACGAGCTGGCCAGCCACAATGTGGTCGGGGCCGTTGTCTCGGTCAGCCAGGATAATGGACTTGACCGTCCGTGGACTGTTCCAGACCAGCTCACTCCACGCCCCGACTCGTTCTTCGGCACTCGACCACTCAGTTCGATCCTCGGTATCGGCACTGAACCAGCACTCGTGGCCGGGCCGCAGGCTCGAGCAACGGATCAGATCCGGCTGGGCGAGGCGGTCGGTTGATCGAGCGGCCTTGGCTCCAGCTGGCAACACCTGGGAGACGCCGCCAAAGCGACCGTTGCCGCTGCCAAAGGCAACGACGTGCCGACCCTTCCGATTGGACGTGTCTCGGCCGGTCCAGGCCAGGTCCGTGGTCCCATCTTGGTCAAAGTCTGTCAACTGAAGTCCAGCTTGCTCCTGGAGCGTGAGGACGGGTGGCAGGGCCGTCTGACCAGGTTGCCAGCCACCGGTCTTGGTCCCACCAAACAGTTCGACGCCCCGGCCGAGAACGAGGGCGTCAAGGCGGCCATCACCAGTCACATCTTGCAGGGCGAGACCTCGAGCGCGAATCGCGCCATCCCGGAATCCGGCCAGGAGCGGACTGGTCCGACTCACGGAGGGGCTGGCGAAGGCGCCCTTGATCTCGGGATTCCCATACGCCACCGAGACGTCGCCGTACCGTGGCTGACCTTGGGCGGTGAAGCGACGCTGCACGTTCGTTGGCCCAACCGAAGCGGTCACGAGATCGAGCGCTCCATCGGCATTGAGATCGGCAACCACCGCCGATTGGAGGTTGACCGCATCCGGTGGTTGCGTGAGCACGCCTGAGCCCGAGGT
Organism: Candidatus Berkelbacteria bacterium; assembly: GCA_016198415.1. Taxonomy (GTDB): domain Bacteria; phylum Patescibacteriota; class UBA1384; order JACPKC01; family JACPKC01; genus JACQIO01. The sequence continues at coordinate 2,293 of JACQIO010000002.1, forward strand.
GGCAACCCAGCCACTGACCGAGAAGGTTCCCCTGCCGTCATTCAGGCCAACGGTGACGGAGTTCGGCCCCGCCCGGTGGTCAAAGGCGTGGAGGACAATCAGGTCCAGGTCCCCATCCCCATCCAGGTCAACCGGTTGGTTCTGCGAGTACGGCCCGCGGTGCGGTGCAAAGGCCGTTGGGTACCCGGTCACAGTGGTCGGCGCGCCAAACTTCCCATCGCCAAGACCTGGCAAGAGCTGGAAGCCGTCGACCGAACCGGTTGGGGCGGTGATGTTGTGGGCCATGAGGATGAGATCACCCTTGCTATCACCGGTGAAGTCACCAACCGTCAGGCCGCGCGGGTTGATGCTCGACTCGGTGACCTTCGCCTCAGCAAACCCATCGCCGGTATTGAGGAAGCTCGTCACCCGCCGCTCATTGTAGGTAGCGGTCACGAGATCGAGCCGATTGTCGGCGTTGAGGTCGGCGAGCGCCAAGTCGACGGAGCCACTGCCGGGAACACTTAAGCTGCTCATCGCCTCAAACTGGCCCTCGTTCTCATCGTGCGCGCGCAGCACGACAAGCTGATTCTCGCCAGCAATGACCAGGTCGGCGTGTTCATCACCAGCGACGTTGCCCACCTGGATGAGGCCGGGCTGAATCGGGGTCACGATTGGTGTCGATGCGATGACCGTGCCGTCTCCCACTCCCTTCCAGACGAGGAGTTCCTTCCGCTCTTGGGCCGCGACGACGAGGTCCGTGTGGCCATCACTGTCCACATCGGTCGCCACAATCGAACGGGCGGTCGTCAGTTTGCCGTTCGCTTGCTTGGGGATCGGCAGATGGGTCGGCGCCCCGTAGGCCCCGCTCCCAAGATTGAGAATGATCGAGAGGTAGGCGACGTCCTCGTCTTTGGTGCCGACCTTCTCATTGGTCACCTGGGTGACCGCCAGATCCGGCTTACCGTCTTCGTTGAGGTCAGCCGTGGCCAGGCCGTAGGCGTTGCCACCACCCGTGAAGGTGAGGAGATTCTCGGCGCTCGCAAACTGGATGGGGCTCTCGCTCCCCAGGAGGAGCGTGTCAGCCGAGGGCCGGACAGCCAGAATCACGACCACCACTCCAGTGATCGCCACGATGGCAACAATCCCCCAGCGTAGGCGTGCGGCTGTCCCTCCCATGGTTGGGTCGATTGTATCCAAAGAGCGACAGCCTGTCGCTCTGGATAACTCTGGGCTGGCACCAAACCTAGGCGGCCTGAAAGAGCGAGCCCTGCGGAGCGTGCGCTCGTTCCGGCAATCGGAGTTTTCCGTAAACGCCGTCGAAACCGGGGGTCATCGTGACGTTCCCGGCCCGCATCTGCTCGACGATCGAAGCGAACTGCCCAGCCGCGGACACTTCTCCATTTCCACTTGAGAAGCCTGCCCTGCCGAAGCTGAGCGAAGGCGGGTGTAAGTTGGGGAGTGTCGCGATTTGGTTGGTGGGCGTGTCCAGGAGGATGTCGAATTCGGGACCGAGGGACTCGACCAATGTAGCGTAGAGCCGGTCGACCGCCTTCGACTTCTTGCCGACCCCGAGCATCTCTGAGGCGATATCGCGGATCGGCACGATCGATTTCGAACCGGGCGCACCGTCTGGCACAAAGCCGTGTGGTCGGTCAGCCAGCTCGTCAATGCGCGAGAGGACGCCAATCGTCACCGGCTTGCCGCAGCTCGGGCAGATCCCCCCGTGACGCTGCCGTTCCTCTGGACTCCAATTCACCCCGCAGACGCGGTGCCCATCGTGGTGGTACTTGCCCTCTTGGGGGAAGAACTCGATGGTGGAATCCAGGTAATTGGTGATTGATGATTCATGATTGGTGATTGCTGACACTCCTCCATTGACACTTGAGAAGTGTAAGTTGGAATGTGTCTGTCGATATGCTGGGGCTCCTGCCCGGATCATCTGGGCGATGAGGTCGAAGGAGAGCGCGTCCTCAACGTGGAAGACGGTGGCTTCCCGACCGAGGTTATCCGGCGAGTGGGCGTCGGAACAGGAGATGAGCGCGACCTGGTCGAGTGCCGAGAGGCGCCAGTTCATCGCCGGATCCGAGCTCATGCCGGTCTCGATGGCGGGGATCCGATCGACGAGATCGGCGCCAAAGCACTCGGCCAATGAGTCGAAGCCGGATTGCGAACCGAAAATGGCAAACCACGGCGTCCATGCGTGGGCGGGAATCACGAGCGTCCGTTCGTCGACACTCCAGGCAATCTCAGCCAGCTCGCGACAACTCATCCCCAGGATCGGCCGGCCATCGGCGCCCAGTTTGCCCCGCGGCGTCAACAGGTTGGTGAGTGCAACGGCCGCCTCGATTGAAGGACTGACGAGGATGGTGTGTACCCGCCGCAACTTCCCGCCCTGAGACCAGATGGTCGCGATCTCGTGCGTCAGGATGAATCGGACTGGTCGTGGATTCTTGACCGCGTACGGAAGATCGACGGCACACTCGTCGCGGAGCTTGTAAATCCCCGCTCCGTCCTCCGTCAACTGTCCTCCGATCTCTGAGAGCCAAACCGGGTGCGTAAAATCGGCCGTGCCCAGCAGATCGATCCCCTTCACTCTCGCCCACGCCGCCATCACCGGTAGCGTCAGGTGTTTCGAACAGGCCCGGGCAAAGCGAGAATGGACGTGGAAGTCAGCAATGACGCGCGTGGCGCGTCGAGGAGTATGGAGCATGCAGTACGGAGTAAGGGAACAGGCCCGTACTCCTTACTCCGTACTTCGTACTTCTGCGAAACTAGGCTTCGCTGCTCGACAGTCCGTAGATGGCGACGATCACGAGGATCAAGCCAACGACGATGTTGCTCCAGAGTCCGGCGGCAATGTCAGAGAACCCCAAGAGCCAGGGCGAGATGAAGACCCAGATCCCCAAGATGAGCGTGATCCAATGCATGCAACCTCCTTGTCTGTTTCCCTCTATGGTAGCGGCTCAGGCCGGAATCGACAAGACGAGCCCCAGGGCTCGTCTTCGTGGCAGGCACTTCTGTGCAAGGTGCTGGCGGCGAAGGCGGGTCGGCTTGCTTGAAAACTCTATTGTCGGCACTGACCTACTGTCCCACCCAGTTGCCCAGGCAGTATCATCGGCGATATGGAGCTTAACTTCCGTGTTCGGAATGGGAACGGGTGTGACCTCCACTCAACGAGCACCGACAGTACAATGTTCAAGCACGCAACGCACGCGCGCATAGTCTGAAAGAACACAACAATCGCACCGAGAGATTGCCCGTGAAAGGTGAAAGGTAAAACGGGAAAGGTTCGTATGACCTTTCACCAGTGACGTTTCACTTTTCACCGATGTAGAGCGAGGCTCTGCGGATCTCCGGATAGAGCGGTCATTAGTACCCTACGGCTCCGACCCTTGCGGGCCTTCCACCTCGGGCCTATCAACGTGGTCGTCTCCCACGGACCTTAAAGAAACCTTATCTCGGGGCCGGCTTCCCGCTTAGATGCTTTCAGCGGTTATCCGAACCGGACATAGCTACCGAGCACTGCCACGGGGTGTGACAACTCGTACACCAGCGGTCCGTCCATCCCGGTCCTCTCGTACTAGGGACAGACCCCCTCAAGTTTCCAAACGCTCACAGCAGATGAGGACCGAACTGTCTCACGCGTGTTCACCCTGAGTCCGCCATAATGGCGGAATCGAAGGGCTTCTCCATCATTCCTGATGGCACGGACTATATCTTCACCCTTCCCAGTGTGCTGGGTGAGGGGCTGACGTATTATACCGTCTTCTTTCAAGAAGATCGGTATCTCGTCTGAGGAGCTACCTCAGACTCAGTCTCTACGGGGACGCCAATCTGATGCTGCCGTAAAAAGGCAACGACTTGGGCCACCCGGTTTGTCCGCCTCTTCGAGTAGTTGAACCGAGCGGTGTTATCCACCAACCGGCTCAGCTGCAAGAGTCGAGCAACCGTCATTGTGCGCTGCGGCGGATGACGATCAATAATCGTCAGTACCGCGCGGGCCAAAGCTTTTTTGAGACGAAGAAAGGGAGACAGAAGTGTCA
>JACQIO010000006.1 GCA_016198415.1 Candidatus Berkelbacteria bacterium
CCTGCTGGCGGGCGCCGGCCGCCACCAGCTGGGCGGCGACGGTGAAGGATTTGGGGGTGGTGTTGGTGTTCTGGAAGGAGCCGGTGTCCGTGGTGATGCCGGTCAGGAGCAGGGTGGCGATATCGGCGTCCAGCAAGGCCTTCTCCCCCTGTCCAGAGAGCGATTCCAGGAGGGCCACGAGCATCTCGGCCGTACTGGTGGCGGCCAGATCAACCCAGTTGACCTTGCCAAAGTAGTCGTTGCCCGGGTGGTGATCGATGTTGACAATCGGGGTCTTGTAGAAGAGATCGGCATAGCGCGGGTAGATGCTCCCCAGCCGCTCAACGTCGTTCGTGTCCAGGACCACAATCAGATCGGCCGCGGCCCCGCCGGCTGAGAAGCTCAGGAGCGGCTCGGTGATCTGGCCCTGTTTGGTTTTGATGACAATCCGGAGCTGCTTCTCATCCGGGTAGTTCTTGTAACCCAGCTTGTCGACGGCCACGGTGGTGGTATCGAGCGTAATGACGAACTCGTCGCTACTCCCCGAGAGCTGGTCCGTCACCTCGGCCGTCGCTGGGAGGAACTCAAAGACGGCCGGGACGGGATCGGCACAGAGCGCCTGGGCCTCTTTGCCGAGCTTGCGGAGCGCCAGGACGAGCGCGAGCATCGAACCGATGCCATCGCCATCCGGCGATTGGTGGGCCATCACGACCACCCGCTTGGCGCGTTTCAAGAGCTCAACGGTTTGCTGCTTGGGTGACTGCTCCATGGCCTCTCTCACAAAAACGAAGGGGGACACCCCCTTCAACGAATAGCCAGGTAGCGTAGCCGAGCTTCCGCCTGGTGTCAACAGCGATGTCATCGACACAGCAGCGTGTAGTGACACGACATTGGCACCACCTCCAGCCAGACTGGGAAGTGGCCGACGAAGCCCTTGTCAAGTCTTGGCCCTCCCGCTACACTGACGACCACTATGGCAAATACCTCCTCAGCTAAGAAGGCCATTCGGCAGGCGGCCCGCCGGACCACGGCGAACGTTCGCTTCAAGTCCTCACTCCGGGCCAGCCTCAAGTCAGCCAGTCCAGCGACCATCTCGGCCACGATCTCACTCATCGATAAGGCGGCCAAGCGGCACCTCATGCACCCCAACCGAGCCGCCCGCTTGAAGTCTCAGCTGATGCGGACCCACGGCGCACCAACCACCAAGCGGCCAGGTGCCGGCGGTGTGGTCCCCAAACCAGCCGAGACCAAGAAACCGAGCGCGACCAAATCCAAGGCGACAACTCCCAAGCCAGCCAAGGCCGCCACCCGCAAGCGCATCCCCAAGAAGTAACGATCGAGTCCCCAGCGTCTCCGACACCCAACCCACGGCCCGTTCAACTACTAAACTATCATGCTATATAGCATGATAGTTTAGTGTCAGGCGGGGGTGGAATTCGACGCGTCATCCTCCCTCTGGCGTCTGGCGTCGGGTTGACTTCCGCCGCAGCTCTGTGTATCTTCGTCGAGCTTCGAATCAACTGCGAGGAGGTGGATACCATTTACAGCCACGATCCGAAGCGATTTCTCCTGAATCTCGCCTACGAACCAGGCGGGTTCGCGATCGAGACCTCCCAGCCGGTCGGACCCGACTGGGAGGTACCGCCGGCGCCAGGGCAACTCCTATTCGAGCTCTGGGACATCGGGGTCAAGTTCGGCGGGCGAGCGCCCGGCGGGCTCCTCTTCCAGAGCGACCAGTTCGTCGGCCCAAGCCCCACCGTGATCAGCGTGGCCGTCCACGAACGGCCGCTCTGGGAACGACGAGGGGGGCTGTGCGTGATCAGGTGGAGTCGAGAGCCGCTCTACACCACGCTGGCCTCACTCACCTTCCTCCGCAACTGCGTTCCCCTCTTCTGGGAGAAGGATCTCCCGGTCGACCTGGTCCAGCACGAGGTGGAGCGGATCAACGCCAAGGCCCGGAGCCTCGGACTGATGAATGCCGAGGGCGAACGGCGACTGATCAGCCTGGTCAACCCCTGGCTCAACTGAGCCACGAGGTTTCACGCCTCCCGAGACCCATCCCCAAGCGGGGGGTGGGTCTCTTCACGTCCAAAGCCTCCGTGTCACCTTTCGCCTTTCCCGTTTCACCAGTAGGATGGTCCTATGCAGGAGGGGCAGACGGACCAGAACCCAGACCAGCGCACTCAGAAGACGATGCCGAGGGGCCCGGAGCCGACGATCGCGCCGGACGCGGCCCACCCGCGGCTGGGTGAGCAGGTGACCGGCTCCGAGCGGCTCTACCGGATCCTCGCGATCGGCTTTGAGCTGACCAAGGGCTTGATGGTGCTGCTCATCCTCCTCCTGGTGGTCCACCTCTTTGTGGTAACCGTCTTTCGGATTAGCGGCGAGAGCATGCTCCCCAACTTCCAGGACGGGCAGTTCGTTCTCGTCGATCGCCTGTCCTACGTCCTCGATCGACCCCACCGCGGCGACGTGGTCGTCCTCCAGTTCCCGGGCGATCCGGCTAAGCGGAAGTTCATCAAGCGGATCATCGGCCTGCCGGGGGAGAAGGTGGAGGTCCGGGCCGGTCAGGTTGTCATTGACGACGTCCCCCTGGCCGAGGACTACCTCCCCCAGGCCCTGACGACCGAGCCGGAAGTGGCCCGCGCCCTCCGGGCCGATGAGGTCTTTGTGATGGGTGATAATCGCCCCAACTCGAACGACTCGCGCTTCTTTGGGCCGGTCCCGCTCGACAAGTTGATCGGTAAGTCCCAGGCCCGCCTCTCCGGCACGGCCTTTGGCTGGGTGGCACAGCCTGCCTTTTGAGCAGGGCTCAAAAGGCAGGTATCAAGAGATTGGAGATCAAGGGAGTAGCCATGGCGATCACATTCAGAGATCTCGCGATCTGGAGAAAAGCCTACGAGCTTGTCGTGGAGATCTATGCGGTCACGAAGGCTTACCCTGTAGAAGAGCGGTACGGATTGACGTCCCAGACACGGAATTCAGCCAATAGCGTGACGGCGAATATTGCCGAGTCGCATGGGCGATTCCACTACGCAGATAAAGTTCGGGTCCTCTACCAGCCCGTGGCGAGATTGAAGAAACTCGGAGTCACTTGGAGGTCGCGACGGGCGTTGGCTACCTACCTGTGGCCCGGAAGCTAGTCCTGGATGATGCGTACAACGGCCTGGCGAAAGGACTCAGCAGCTACATCGGGTCGCTACATCGCCAGAGTAGAAAAGTGAGCGGATCTCTTGGTACCTGATCTCTGAGCGCCGCGCTCAGCGCGCCTTGGTATCCCAGATGAGGCGATGAAGGGAGCGGAGTGTCTCGGCGGCCGACTGGCTCTGGATCAGGGTGGCTGAGGGCTGATCACCGGTCCGAAAGTGATTCAGGGACACACAGTCACCAAAGACATCGATCTCCATGGCGAACGGGTACTCCGTGTCTGAAACCTTGAGGTTGTGGCGATAGGCGTTGTCTGGGATGAGCGTGTCGACGTTGGCGGTAGCGTTGACGATGACGGAGTTGTGGAGACCGCGCGCCTCCCGCGCCGGAACGTACTCGGCCACCAGCCAACGTTCGAGTTCGGGGTGAATCTGGGCCACGTTGACAAAGCTGTAGATCGGTTGACCAATGCGAAGCGTTTCGGCGAACACTTGCTTGACCCCTTCAATCCCCTCGTAGAACCGCACCTGCGGCTTAACGGCCAACGAGTTCTGGACCGCCAAGAGCGCTGGGAGAGCCTGTTGTGCTCCAGCCAACTGCTGCTCTTGCTGCGCAATCAGTTCTCTGGGATCTCGTGCCACGAGATACTTCCGTTTCCCTCGAACCACTTCCTGCAGAATCCCTCGCTCGAGGAGGCTCGGCAGGAGCTCACGGAGCGTGGTCCGCTTGATGCCCGCCTTCTTGGCCAACGGCAGCTGTAGCGCCTGCCCGAGCTCGAGCGCAGCCAGGTAGATCCTCGCGGCCCGTTCGTCGAGCCCAAAGGCTTGGAATGTGGAGCGATCAAATGGTGACGAGTTCATCGTCACACAGGCTACTCTCTCTTCTTGATCGTGTCAACTATATGGTTTGTGTCATACATCGAAGAGGTCAGGGGTATGACGGGTATCTTGACAGTCTGTCTCGATTCTGGTAGGTTGCTCGGTCGCCCAGTGAACGATCTCACTGGGTAGATCAACCAAGGAGGACTTAACATCATGGCACAGACCGTAGCGCCCAGGAACTGGGCGGAGATCTGCAAGATCGGCGCGGAAAACAACCTGCTCATGGCGGTCCTCGCGACGATCGATCCGACGAGCTGGCTGGGCAGCCGTCTGGCAAAGGCGTTCCCCGAGTGCTTCACCGGCAACCTCGAGGGACCGGTGCCTCTCTCGGTTCTCCGTCGCCACGCGCACGAGTACGCCGCCAAGCACGAGGTGCATTACACGACCGATCTTGGTGAGCTCCTCGAGTCATACGGAGCACTCGAGTCCTTCCAAGTCCCATACCTTGAGTATGGACTGACTGAGGAGGCGGTTCATACGTGGGGAGTGGAGCTGGTACCCGACCGAAGCTGGAGATATCGTGCGGTCGGCGATACGGTTACCTTCTTGGAGGGAGACGTCTATGTCGTCGTCGAAAATAACCAGAATGATGGCGTCGGTTTGATCTACCTCGCTCCCGCGAATCGCGTGGCGGTGGATCTCTAGAGACATTCGGGGTTCGATGCGCCCTCACAGCGAGGGACCATCGGCCATGATCAAGCAGAGGCCCGGGTGACGCACCCGGGCCTCTTCACGTCTCAATTCCCGTGGAGTCGGCTACGCCGGCTGTTTCTCGAGAACCGCGAGCCGGTCTTCGTGGTTATCCAGCTGCGACTGGACTCGGCTGTCCAGGCCGGCGTACCGCTCGTCGGAAGCTTCACTGTGGCCATAGAGCTTGGCCTCAATCCGAGCCTGGCCATCTTTGAGCTCGGTCAGATCCTGCTGAATCGCCGTGAACTTTGGATCAACCTCTTCCTCGATGGCAGCCCGAACCTCCTGGCGCACAATTGGACGGATTGCCTCCGTCAGCTGACTGAGCTGGCGGGCCGAGAATGCTGGTTCTTGGAGCGTAGGATCGATCATGGCGTCCATCATTCTATCACACCGCGTACGGCTCTCGGGCGCGAGCCAGGTCCGTGGCGACGGTCCCGATGATCGGGAAGAGCGAGTTGGCAAACTCCTCGATGACGTGGAGCTCGGTCTCGCTCGTGTACCAGTCCGGGACTCGGAACGGCAGATCCAGGAACCGCTCGGTCCACTCGACCTCGCAACCACAGGCGACGGCGTAGGGGAGGTAGCGTTCGTAGAGGGCCTGAGCGTCGATCGGCCCGGTCAGGGGGGCGGGATTGGCCAGGAAGTTCCGGAAGGCTTGCCACTGGCGGAAGGCGACGTCCCCGGCCCGAGTCCGGCGCGGCAGGAGCGGGGCAATCCGCTCCATGACCACCCCCACAAAGAAGAGGCCGGCAAAGCCAAGCGTGTAGTAGTGCGGGGCGGGGCCAATGAGGAGGCTCATGACAAAGGCGAGGATGGCCACCGCCATGACCACCAGCGAGACAAACCGCCAGCGCCGGTGGGTGAGCTCGGGGTTACGGACAAACCAGCCCTCGGCCAAGGCCGCCTCGTACATGGCCAGGTAGGCCTCCGCCACCTTCCGGGAGAACAAGTGCCGGCCGATGCGCAGCTCAATGTCGTGACCGGTGGAGCGGATCGCATCCTTGAGAAAGAGCTTGTCGAGCAGGACGAGCTCAAAGTGATCGAGTCCGCTCCCCTGGGCTGGCGAGGCAGGCAGGCCTGCCTGCCGGACTGGCAGGTCGAGCGACCGACGCTTGCCAAAGGAGAAACCATCGGTCCGGTGGACCACTTGGAGGTAGCCGCGGGTGGCTAGGTGGAGGAGCGTCGCGGCCAGTGACCGAGGCGAGGACTTCCCCTTGAGGAGAATACCGACGATCCCGGGCTGAAGTTCGGCCGGGGGCTTGGTGAGCTCCTCGGTGACCGGCTGACCCTGCCAGGCACGTGTCAGCTGGAGCGAGAGGATGATGAGGAGGAGACTGGCCAGGAGTGGCAGGCCCACGGCCACGAGCGCCCAGGTGGCCGGC
>JACQIO010000008.1 GCA_016198415.1 Candidatus Berkelbacteria bacterium
CTCGGCCTCGCGGCGGTCGTGGTAGGCGTCCGCGATGGCCAGCGCCTCGTCCCGCTCTCTCCGCAGGGCGTCGCGCTCGTCTTCGAGGATGGAGACTTTAAGCCGCCATTCGTGAAGCTCTGACGTGCAGTATTCATCCATGCACCAAAGACAGACGCTCATGCGCCCCCCACGAGTCCATACGTCCTAACAGCGAAGCACAGCCCGCACGCGCATCCGGCTGGATGCTCGGTGCATTCGATGGCGTCTTGCGCAGCCTTTGTAAGCTCCGAGAGACGCTCTCGCAGATCGTCGCGCTCGGATTCAAGGGCAGCGAGCTCACGGTCGCGAATACGGCGTAGCTCGTCGGTCGAAACGGACTCTACCGCCGTACATGCTGGGCAATTGAGCTGATGTGTGCTCGCGCACGTGTGTCTCGGCGAGCTCATGGCTGCCCCTTCCGGGCCTGCTGGTAGGCAATACGCGCCGCTCCGATCCTGAGCAATTGTCGAACTGCGGGGTCGTCCAGTTCGGTCGCGTTTACAGCGAGGCCCTCCAGCGCAGCCGCCAGCTTGTCCGCAAGCTCGAGCTGAGCGCGGAGGCGCTCACACTCAACCAGGAGGGGCGCTTGGATGCACGCCTCACACTTCGCGTGGGCGTAGAACCCATGTGGGCAGGTATCACTCATTTGCGCCTCGCTTCCGAGCTTGCTGATAGATGTCACGATGCTGCTCGAGCCGCTTCGCGGCGACGAAGATGGAATCGACAGAGGCGCCGACATCGGCTCGATGCGCCTCAAACAATTCCGCTGCAGTCGCCAGCTTGTCCGCGAGCGCGAGCTGGGCTTGAAGATATTCGATCACGTCCGCCAACGCTGCGCGCATCCGCCCCGACTCCTCCGCCGCCCGGAGCACGATCTCGAGGGCCGTGTCCCCCCGACCCGGTGCACAGTATTGCGGTGCGTTGGCGCGGACCTCGGCGATGGCTTCTTGTAGCGTCGTCACCGGTCCAGCTCCTGCAGCTGTTCAACCAATCGATCGAAGGCACGCTTCGACCGGTAGTGTCGCCAACTCGCCCACAAGTTGATGCCGGACGAGATGCACCAAAGAGCCATGGCCATGTAGTAGACTGCGCTCACGTCGCCCCCGGCGACAACGCCGCAAATTGTTCCTTCAGGCGCGGAAGCAGGAGGTCGGCCACGGTCTTCCCGCGTCGGTCGACCATCCAGGGAAGGAAGATCTCCTCCACTTTGGCAAGCCCTGCCTGAGCGGCATTGAGGTCGGCCTTCAGTTTGAGCAGGAGGAGCCGGTGCACCGAGCGTGCAGCTTGTTCCTGCTCCTTCGCGGTCTGCGGGCGTTCATACGGGGGGTGCTTTGTGGGGATGGTTTTCTTGGGCACCTGCAGGGTGAAGCGCACGCGGTAGAGGGCGTCCTCTCGATGCCAGGTGAACTCGACGGAGACACGGCTCTCCGCTAGATGATCGGTCCAGGCGATCTCGGCGCAGCTCCACTCGCGGAGCAGGTGATTGATCTCCGCTCGCGAGCGGTCCACCGAGACCGAGGTATCGGACGCGTAAGACCGGGGGGATTTCAATTTAGATCCTTGCAATCCAGGGCCGGAGCAGGCGCGGAATCAGACGCGCCGAAAACCAACGCACGGGTCTGCGACATCAGAGCCTCCATGTAGTCTTCGTCCACCCCCGCTTCGGTCAAGGTCTGGAATCGTTGACGTATCACCTCTTCCATCGCGCAAGCCTGGACCGCGCATTCCAGGATTTGTTGGGCGGGGTCTCGTCCTGTCGCAGGCAGGAGGACGCAGAGCTGCTGGTAGATTGCGTGGACGCGTGAACGCACCTCACTGAGGGGCGCGGACGCGGACACGGAGCCGGCTAGGGGCTCCGCCGTCTTGTCTGGGGCCAAGGTCGCCGCGCCCGGCTGCACTTGAGGGGTGGGCGGAGCTGACACCGACCTCGCCCCTTGGTTCAGCCCGTCCGTCACGGACGTCTGTAGCAATACGGGATCCGCGCCGAGACCGTGCAGGTTTTGGACGAGCACCCCCGAGTATTGAGTCAAGGCGCGAAGAGCCCCTTGCAAGACCGAGTGGGTCACCGCAATCGGCTGGGTCTGGGCCTCGTCCAGTACCGCTTCGAGTTCTTGCTTCAGGCAGGCGCTCAGGCGGCTGTAGGTGTTGCGGTAGGCGGGCGGCATATCGTTCAGGGATCCGGTGACATACGTCTGGGGCTTGGGCTGGGTCTTGCTCTTGGACTTGGTCTTGGGCATGGGGGTTGCTCCGGCAGAGGGGTTTGGTTCTTGTGCTCACTTCTCGCGCGAGAGGAGGTCGCTGGGGGGCTCCCATTCCGGCCAGCGGGCTTGTGCCTCTTGTACGGTCAGCTCGCGAACGGCGCCGTACTCACGCACGAAGATCCCGGTGTCGGCCCCGCGTCGCACGGTCGGTGTAGTGTTCCACCAGATGGAAAGGGCCACCATGAAGTCTGCTCGACAGTCCTTGCAGAGGCGCAAGGTGAACAGGTCCTCGGGCACCACGTCACCCGTGTAGGTCAGGGTGGGCGGGACCAGCATCACGGGATCCCTCCCCTGTAAGGGGAGAGTAACTGGGGGTTTCACTTCGGTGCAGGCCTCCGGCTTCAGCTCTCCAACGGGTGTCAGCACCAGCTTCCGTCCAAAGGGGATCTTCAGCTCGCTCAGGTCGTAGAAGCAGGCGGCTTGGAGAGTGCGCCGATCCTCGTCTGTCTTGTGACAGCGGGCACAAGGCTCGCCCGAGGGGCGAGGGGCGGGTGGCTTGTTCTGGATTCGTCGCTTGTTCATGATTCGGGGTCCTCCCGCAGGCCTTCCTGCTGAGCCCAGGCTTTGGAAACGAAGAGGGTGGTGGGGACCCCAACGCAGGTGCCCCAGTTGGCGGGGTGGGCGTGATGTCGCGGCAACAGGTGCTGCTCTTTGCCCACCCGAATCAGCATGCCAGAGGGTCGGTCTCTGTGCGAGGAGGGTAGGTGTCGAATCACCGTCACACCCGAGAGGGGTAACCAGGTGACGGGGGGCGAGGGGCAGGCGGCGTGTTTCACCCTCTGGAGCAGGCGCGTGAGCAGGCGGATCAACATAGGGTTCTCGGGGCCCGGATGGGCAGGTAGACGGACCGTTTCTGTCCTATCTGCACGGGGGGCTCGTGGAGCAGCTTGGAGAGGAGTTGCCGGAGAGGGGGCAGCCGGCGGGCGGGAGACAAGTCCACGCTGACGCAGTCGTTCTCGATGCGGATGATCTCGGCTTGGGGATACCAAAGGTAGCCGGTGTGTCCGGGGTTGTCCTCCAACCCGCTTGAGCAGGGGTTGCAGGGGAGGGCCTCCTTGGGCAGCTCCGCCCTTACGCGTCGGGTGTGCAAGTCGCGGTGCTTGCTGTAGTGGAGGGTGTCACGGGCCTTGACGAGGTATCCCGGCCCATGGAACTCGGCACAAAGAGGGAACTCGTCTAGCACCGGGTCATGGCAGGGGGCGGGGAGGTCGTCCGGGCGCGAAGGGCTTAGGTGGACCCACTGACACATCCCGTGCCAGGCGTAGGCGTGCACCATCTTGTCCAGGCCCAGGCGCCACACGAAGTGGGAGGCAATCCCCTGTGGGGATGGGAGGGACAAGGGCGGCGGGGTGATGAGCATTACGCCAGGCCTTCCTTCTTGGCCCACCACTCGGGAACTCGGAGGGTGCCGGTGTCACCGGGCTCGTGGACGTCGGAGTCTTCGTCGATGATCGACTTGGGCACCCAGATCAAGTCTTCGGGGTTGGATCCGGTGCGCACCAACAGGGCCTTGGGGGTGGACTTTAAGCCCAGCACGTCATGCACCTCTGCCGGTTCGACTTCGCATTGATCTTCACGCATGAGAAGACTCCTTGTGAGTCCGCAGCCACTGGGTGAAGCGGTCTTGGTATTCAGCCTCGATGGCGGCGAGAGCCACGTCCGTGGTACCCAGTTCTTTCAGCAGGGATCGCAGGATGGGCATGGTGCGAGCCAGGGCCAAGTAGACACCCAGGAGGTAAGCATCGTACTTCTCCCCCGACTTCACCGGGGCGCGTGCGATGATCTCGCGCAGGGTTTGGGTGACTTGGCTCTCGGTGATGTGTAGCAGGGGTTCGTTCATGGGGTTCGGCGGGTAAGGATTGGTTCCCAATAATCGACGGCGGCTCGACTCAGCTGGGGGTAGAGGGCGCGAACTTGCGCAGCGGCTAGTTGACGTCCCTCTTCTGCATTCATCTGCTCTTCCATCAGCCACTGCTCGAACCCATCCAGGAACCGGTCGACGTCATAGTTCTCGGGGTTCTCGGCCATGATGGACAGGGTGTGCACCAACTGGTCGTCCTCCCAATCCAACTGGCCTGTGGTCTCGATCAGGGTCGCGAAGTAGGCCTGTGGGTGCTCGGCTTGGGTGGTGCCATAAGCAAGACGTACGCACTCGAAGGCTTCGGCCAGATCAAAGGCATCCGAGGCATAGATGGCGCTTTGAGCAATGGCGTCATCCAAAGGAATCCTGCTCAGCAACGAGAGGTAGATGCGAGCGGCCAGGTTCTCGAGGCGGACGTGAGTCAAGCGGGGACGGCGATTCTTGGGGGTCATGGGTTTGCTTTCGTCAGGGGTGAGGCGGTGTTGGTGAGTCATGCAATCCCCTTCTGGAGAGGGGACGTCGTCTCCTCTTCGTCGAGGTAGAGC
>JACQIO010000007.1 GCA_016198415.1 Candidatus Berkelbacteria bacterium
CCACCCGCCCCACCTCCGAGCGCGTTGCCGGCCCCACCCGCCCCTCCGTGGCCGCCGCCGCCGCCGCGATTGGCGTGGCCCTGACCTGGCCCCGGACCGTTGCCAGCCACTCCTGCACTTGTCCCGGCCGTGTAGCCTTGACCATCACCATCAATGGAAGAGCCGCTGGCAATGGTGACAGCGGCAGCGGTGAAGACCACCCCCGAGCCACCCGACGCGCCGGTGCGATTCTTGCCATTCGCCTTGATCGTCGAGTTGCCAGTCACCGTCAACGTGTCAGTCAGCGTCACGGTCGATCCTCCGCCAATCGTGACCGTGGCCCCGTTGTTGACCGTCATGTTCGTGAAGGCAATGGTACTGTTCTCAGCGAACGTGTAGTTGTCGCTGACCGTAAAGTGTCCGTTCGCGATCGAAAACTGTGTTCCGTTGCTCCCGTTCGTGCCGGAGGCGGTCCCGGCCCCACCAGCCACCGAGATGTTCGCAACGTTGAAATCCCCGAGCGTCGTGTAGTAGACGGCAATCCGGCCGCCGCCGCCGCCGGCCTTGTGAGTCGACGCGCCACCACAGGTATTCGCGCCCGCCCCACCCCCGCTCGCGGTCAGCGTGCCCGCGCTCCCAGCGAGCGTGCCGGTCGTCACGTAGACGGAGCCACCGGCTCCGCCACCGCCGCAGCCGCCGGTCTCGTTGCCACCGTCGGCGGTGATGGTCCCGTTCACCGTCAACGTCCCGGTCGTGGTCAAGCGGACCGCTCCACCGCCGGCCCCGCCGGTTGGGCCGACGACATTCCCCCCACCGCCGCCGGAGCCAAGGTCGGTCGGAGCCAGGCCGTCGTCGTAGGTCGTACCGCCAGTGCCAGGGCCAGTGCCTCCCGTCCCACCGGCACCACCATGACCACCCCCACCACCACGACCAGTCCCGCCATCGCCACCACCCGGGCCATTCCCATTCGCGTCCTGACTCGCCCCGGCCGTGTAGCCCTTCTGATCGGCTGAGATCGACGAGTTTGTGGCGATGGTCGTGCTGCCAGCCACGGACAGTGTGCAGCCGCGACCACCGGAGGCAGCGGTGGTATTGGTGCTCAAGCAGACGAGACTGCTCCCGCTCGTTCCATCGGTGACCGCCAGACTTCCTCCGATCGTGAGAGTAGTATTCCCAGCCAACGTCAAGGTGGCACCAGCCACGCCACTCGTCCCGACGGTGACGTTATCGAGCGAGATCGAGGCGCCAGCGGTCTCGTACGCAAAGTTGGTGTAGACGTAGAGATCTCGGGCCGTATCGGTTGTTGGCGCACTCATCGTGTCGGCATCAAAGAACGCCGCAGTGCCCACCGAACCGTTCTGTCCCGGACTCGTCCCCGTCCCAGCAGTGACAACCGAAGTCGTGAACCCACCAAATGCGCTGTTGGTGTTGTAGTAGACGGCAATCCGGCCGCCGCCGCCGCCGGCCATGCCGGCCGTGCTACCACCACAGTTGCCGGCGCTGTTGCCGCCGGTCGCTGTCATCGTTCCGCTCCCGGCCAGGGTCCCGGTGGTCACGTAGACAGAGCCACCGGCTCCGCCACCGCCGCAGGATCCGGCCGAGGCAGCACCATCCGCGGTGATGCCGCCATTGAGCGTCAAGGTTCCGGTCACCGCCAGACGGACTGCTCCACCCCCTGCTCCACCACTCGGTCCAACGCTATTCCCTCCACCACCGCCGGAGCCAAGGTCAGTTGGGGCAATGGGATCGTCGTAGACTGGGCCGCCGGCCCCGCCGCCATTGGGATCACCAGCGCCACCCACGCCACCATGGCCAGCACCACCACCACGGTTGGTGCCACCCGCTCCCGCTCCCGGTCCCTTCCCGGTGGCTGCGGTGGACGTCCCAGCCGCATAGCCCTGGGCATCGGCATCGATGAGGCTACTCGCGTCAACCGTCGCATTCCCAGTCACGTTGATGGTGCAGCCCACCCCGCCCGAGGCTGCCGAGGTGTTCTTCCCCTGACAGACGATCTTGCTCGCCCCGCCCGCGTCGTCGATGTCGAGCGCACCTAGTACATTCACGGTCGTGTTCCCGGCCAACGTCAGGGTAGCAGCCGTGTTGATCGTCAGGTTGTTCATCGTGTACGTCCCTTCGGCCAGAGACGTGTTGGACGAGTACGTCTTATTGGCCACGTCGTAGGTCAGTGAGACGCTATTGAGGGTCGGCGTGCTGTCTGGATCGGTTGTCTCCAGCGTCGCTCGGTACTGGACCCAGATGTTGCCATCGTGGGTCGCGTTGGTCGTGGTTCCCGTTGACGTGTAGTAGTCGCCGGTCCCGGTTGGTCCGTACCACGTCGCCGAGCTGAGGGCCGCCGAGGTATCGGCACTGCGCACCTGGAACTTGACCGCTGTGCCGGTGGGCGTTGTGGCATTCCAGGCGAGCGAACCGAAATCTGAAAACTGCGCGGTGTCGTAGGCCTGAGAGGTGAAGGTTGCCGAGCTCGGGTAGACCCCTTGCGAGACCGTCGACCCAGACCCCACGGACACACTTGGCTCAGTGGTCGCTCGCTTGCGAACAAGAATGGTGTTGGCACTGTTGGTGGTCGCATAGGCGTAGTTGGCCGCCAGGTCGGTCACCTCGGCGGCACTCAGTGCCTTGTTGTAAACACGAACCTCATCAAGCACTCCCTTCGCTGGCACCTCGGCGCCACCACGAGCGCCAAACATAAGTGCCCCATCATTCAGGGTGCTCCCAGAGGCTATGTTGCCCAATGTATCGAGATTTTCGATTGTTTCTGGGTTTCCGTTAAGGTAGAGACGGAAGCCATTGGTCGATGAAGACCCATCGTAGGTGAAGACGAGGTGCTGCCAATCGGTACTTAGGGTCGTAGTACTACCGGAGTATGCGTAATCCGAACCACTGGTTTGGATGAAGCCGCCCCAGTCATCGCGGGATCCGGAACTGGTAATCCCGAATCCCTTGTAGCTGTCTTGGCTCCGTTGCTTGGAGATCCAGAAGTGGTCAGTGTTGTCATCGACGTACTTCATCCACGCTTCGAGTGAAAATGCCTGCGTCCGCTCGTAGTCAAAATTGCTCTCATTAGCCACGGTAACGTAGTCGCCATCCCCATCAAAGTTCAGTGCTTGTCCAAACTTTCCGGTCGTGAACGTCGCGTTGGTAATCGTACCCGTGTTATTGTCACCAGAGGCATCAGCCACCGTCGAACCCGTGCCCTCGTCAAAAGTCCAAGCCCCATCGAGGTTGGTGATCGAGCGAACGAACGTTGTTGAGGCAGACGAGCCACTGGGTGCGCTCGCATTGGCGTAGTACATGTTGACCGTGGCTGTGCTGCTGGCTGGGATCGAGGGGACTTCCACCCAGACGGTGGCGGTCTGTGCCCCGTTGTTCCAGACCTCCGTCCAGTAGTCGAGCTGGGTCGAGTCGTCCGAGCTCAGGAAGCGAATGTCGTCCCCGTCGGCTTGGGTATCGGTAAAGGTGAAGTTGGAACTTGTCAGGTCGAGCCGAACTTGGTAGTTGGTCAACGTCCCGGCCGTGTTGTTGGTGACGGTGATCGCCCGCTTCTTCGTATAGGTGTAGCCCTGGAGCGTCACCTCACCACCAGCGGTGTTGGTGACCGTGGTACTACTGGCCGTGCCAGCGGCAAAGTGCGCCTGCGTCGTCTCAGTCCAGGTGGTCGCCGCCTCGCCCGCACTGGGCAGGAGGAACGACGCCACCAGGGCAATCTTGACGAGGGCGAACGCCAACACCCCCAGACCAAGACCAATATGCACCCGCTTGGCATGCGGATGGGCGTGCCAGCGGGCATACCACCAAAACCGGCGCGTGAGCGCCTGGTGGTGCGGATCCAGCCAGTGGATCAAGGTCTCAACAGGTTCGGACGGCTGGGGCAAAGACACCGGCACCCCTCCTCAACAACACATCCTAGTATACGGGACTGCTGGTGCCGTTCAACCGCCGAGACCGGTACGAATGAAGCCGTGTTAAAACCGCCGCGCAAAGAGCGAGGCCGGTAGGAAGCGGAGGAACGGGACGATCAGGCGCCACTGCCACGGGAGCATGAACTCATCCTTCCCGGCCGCCACCGCTCCCTTGATGGCGCGCGCCGCCTGGTCAGCCGGCATGAGGAATGGGTAGTCCTTCCCCTCGCCCGTCATCTCCGTGGCAATGAAGCCCGGGTAGATGACGGTCACGCCCACACCAGCCTCGGCTAAGTCCGCCCGCCAGCCATCGGCCAGGTAACGGACAAAGACTTTGCTCGCCGAGTAGACGCCACCGGGTAGCCCCTTGAAGCCAGCAATCGAGCCGATGATGACAAGCCGGCCAGCCTTGGCCTGCACCATGTGGGCAAGCGCCGCGGTCAAGGTGTAGATGGCCCCCCGGACGTTGACGTCAATCACCTCCTCCATCTCGCCGACGTGACCAAGGGCGGGATTGCAGTTCTGGTAGACGCCGGCGTTGGCGTAGACCAGATCGATGCCGCCGGCCACAGCCACGAACCGATCAATGGCCTGCTGGGTGGCCGTGCGATCGGTGACGTCGAGTGAGTACACCTCGACCCTCGACCCTCGACCCTCTAACTCACCCTTGAGCGTCTCGAGTTTCTCGATGCGTCGCGCCGCCAGTCCCAGCGTCACACCTGGGGCGGCGTAGGCCCGCGCCAACGCCGCCCCTAAGCCGCTCGACGCACCGGTGATGAAGATTCGCTGCTGACTCATCTCAAGCCTCCAAATCAAAACTCACAAGTGCCAAACAAATTCTAAGCTCCCAGTACCAAACACACTGCTACATTCAAAGTACCCCAACACCAATCGTTTGGACATTGGTGCTTTGAATTTGTTTGGTACTTGTGAGTTGGAACTTGGTCATTGCCGAAAGGCTTCCTCCTGTTGCTTCCCGAGTTCATACGGTGTACGATTGGTGCGTACTCATCTAGCGCAGTGGAAGGGGGTGACGGTCAATGAATCCAAAGATGTTCCTCACTTGGGGCGGTTGGGTGTTGGTTCTCGTCGCCATCCTGGGCGCGATTGGGGTCATCGGCCCAACGGCAGACCAGAGTCTCTTCGGCGAATCCTGGTACTTTGACGCCGCTGAGAACTGGGCCCACCTCATTATTGGTCTGGTCGGCCTGGCAGCTGCGATGTGGACGGACGCGGGTATGCAGCGGACGCTGACCTGGATTGTCGGCATCGTCGCTCTCATTATTGGACTGTGGGGCTGGTTCCTCTCTGGTGACGCACCAAACTTCTACGGTGCCAACCTTGAGAACCCGCTCGACAACATTCTTCACCTCGTGGTTGGGATCTGGGCCCTCTGGGCAGTCATGGGGAAGGAAGAGTAGCACTCGTTCGATAGCGAACGACCAAAGCAGTCCGGGCAACCGGGCTGTTTTGGCTGAATGACCAATGATCAAGCACCAATGATCAGACAATGACCGAATCCAACGTTTGAAAATTGGAATTTGGTGATTGGTGATTTGTCCGCAGATGAATTTACGGTTGTCCTCTTGGAACAATCTACGTAGACTGAAGAGAGGTTCGAACGTACACTAAGGAAGGGGGTGATTGGTATGACAGAAGTCACCATCAACTGGCTAGCGATCCTCTACGCGGTCATCGCAGCGATGGTCATCGGCATGGTCTGGTACGGCGTCTTAGCCGAGCCCTGGCTGAAGGCCGTGGGCAAGAAAAAGGACGATCTCAAGGACGGCCAGACAACTGGCTACGTCCTCTCGGTCATCACCGCCCTCGTCACCGCCTACATCCTGACCCACTTTGTGACCTATATGGGTGTGGCGTTCCCAGACATGACGGGCTCGTCGCTGGGCGCCTCCACCGCGTTCTGGGCCTGGCTCGGGTTTGTGGCACCCATCTCGGCGATGAACACCGCCTGGGAAGGCCGCTCCTGGCACCTCTGGCTCATCAACAACGGGAACCACTTGGTCACCTTGCTGGCGATGGGCATGATTATCGCGAGCATGATGTAGTCGGGAAGGTGCTACGGCCACAGGATTGTTCGCAGGAAAACGCAGATTGTACACAACGAACCTCTGAGCGATCGGGGGTTCGTTTGTGCTAGTGTGGATGTATCATGCCAAAGAAAACGTTTGATCCAGAGGCGAACTCCACTCTCTTGATCGAGAAAGTTGATCAATTGCAGGGTACCGTCAGTCAGTTACAGGGTACCGTGGGCCAATTGCAGGGTACCGTCAGTCAGTTACAGGGTACCGTGGGCCAATTGCATGGTACCGTGAGTCAGTTACAGACTATCGTGAGCCAGGTGCATGGCACGGTGAACCAGCTACAAACTGATATGACTGAAGTCAAATCAACGCTCAGTAGCCACACGGGCACGCTGGCCGAGATCCTCGTGACGACGACTCGACTCGATCAAGAGCGACTCGTGGGCGTTGAGCGGACCGGTCGACTTGAGTCAGAACTGAACGAACTCAAAGCACGAATCGCCTAACTGTCTTTCTGAAGAGGCGTGGTGGACCGTGCGAGAATCGAACTCGCGTTTCCCGGATGCAAACCGGGTGCTCTACCATTAAGCTAACGGCCCTCAAAAACGGGCGGTGGCGAGAGATCGACCTGACCGATCAAGTAGAGAAAGCCAAAGAACATGAGGAGCAGCGCAAAGAGCTTGACGGCCGTGTACGTTCCGCCGGCCCCAAAGACCTTATCCGCCCAGTCAAACTGCATCCCAAACGTCCGGACGATCGGCTCGGTGTAGCGCAGGATCGCCAGACCGCCCGCGAACGTTAGCAGAAACACTAGGAGGCGAGCAAGTACCATACCGCAATGCCCACGATGATGCCCTGCGTCAGGAAGCCAGCCGCCCAGACCTTGGGCGGTGAGGTTCGGTGGTAGCGAGCGACCACGGCAAAGTAGCGATCCAGTCCTCGGACGGTGACGAGCTTGGGAAAGAAGAGTGAGGCAACCACGAGCACGTCTGGCAGGACAGCCCCCACGAGGCCCGCCAGCGAGGCGGCCGTCACAATCGGTGCCTGACCAGCCAGCCAGATGAGGAGGGCCACGGCTACCGCCAGATCGGCAAAGCCGAGGGTGAGATCCCGCTCGGAGACCCGGTGGGGGAAGGCCTCGTTGAAGTGCCACGTCCCCGGATCCGTGTGCGGGATGGCATCCAGGAGGTAGTGACTGACGAGACCGCCGGCAAAGGCCGCCGCCGGGTTCCCAGTGGCGACACCAATCGCCACACCGGTCAGCATGTGCGGGGTATTGAGCATATCGTGAAGTATAACGGAAAACTCGCCGTCCATGGCGAGCCTTTTCCTGGAGTCTACCCTCTGAATATGGTGGCCGCGCCACGCGAAGTCCGCCTTGGCGGACGGAGTGTGGTGGGCGTGGAAGGAATCGAACCTTCGACCCCGTCATTATCAGTGACGTGCTCTAACCACTGAGCTACACGCCCGAACCGTCACAGTATAGAAGAAGCGACGGACCAGGGCAACGGGAGAAAAGGGAGAAAAAGGGGGCCGCCCCACCTGGGGCGGCCATGTGTTGCGGCAAGGCCGCGTGGGTCGTGACGACCGCTCGTACCGGCGAGCGGGCCGTCGACCCGGTACTGAGCCATCGCCTCAGTACCCTCGAGCCTCCCCCCCCAGTCGTGGCTGAGAGGATGATGGAGAGGCGCTCAGTGCGCGTGCAGGAAGTGGCGGTTCATTCCGCCAAACGGGTTCCTCACCCAATGACCACGCGATTGAACGCGGGTCCTCACCTGTGCTCTGCGCACCGCTTGCGGTCAAACCGGACGGGGCACCTCATGGGCAGGGAGGCTGGCGCGCTTCCCCCTGCCTTCCGGCGCCACACCGTCACAACCGGACTTGAGAGCAGGGTCGCTACCCCCGCAACCAGTCCAGCCAGCTCCTGAGCCCGGAGCTGAGTGGAGAGACGTCGTCGCCCAACGGACCCCCAGGACCGACGGCGCACCAGCGCCTGGAGTTCGCAGCGAGCCGATCAACCCGGTCTTCTAGGATGACCGGACCCGCTGCGAAGTGGAAACCCACCCATCGCGGCCAGTGGCCGCAGTTTGTTTCTTCTACCAGGATCCGCCTGCCTGCAGCCTTTGGCTGCACTTGGTTGATAGGCCACGGACCAACGACGGGTGGGAGTCTCAATTGTTGTGCGAAGTTGTTCCGGGCCGGGCCCCGTTTCACGCGTTCGGTTTCCGAACTCGTGAGATTTTCCCAGCTCAGACAACCTCGCGCATGTAGCCTACTCGCTCAGCCTGGAATCGTCAACGGCTTCACCCGAGTTGTAAAGTAGCAAGGGCTGAAGGGTGAAAGGCAAAAGGTGCAACATGAAACGTGGATCCAATGCATCCGCCTCTGGCGGATTCCATCCCCACCTCGCCTCAAGCCGCTCCAAAGGAGCCCGACGAAACCGAAGGGTCGTTGGAGGTTTCCTTTCGGAAGGAATGAGGCGAGGTGAAGCGTGCGGGGAGGTGGGGTGCAGGGGTAGGAGGGGGTGCCTCGCAACTAGCCCCCTCCTACCCCTGCGAGAAGCGTGTGATGAGGATAAAGAAGTGGCCCCCGCAGTGTGTTCGCGGGGGCCGGTGTCTTGGGTCCGATCGAGGTTTGTATAGGAGCAGATCAGACCCGCAACGGGAAAGGAGGCCGCACCAAGGTGGACTGGACTGCCGGCAACAATCCTTCAAGATCACCAGCATCCAACGCCCGAGCCCGAAGCGTGCTGGGCTCAAGTTGGTAGTGGGCGGAGCAAGGCTCGCCCGCCCTTGGTGCAGCCATGGGAACAGCCGGTTCCGGACAGAATCTACGACCGCGATTCGATCGGGGGTTCTGCACGAATCGAGAGACGCGGAGCGTCCGGAACCGACTGAACTCGAATGTGAAAGGTGGGTGTGGCGTGCTCGAGACGCCCCTCGGCAAAGTTACGTCTCCCCGCTCTTCCACGAGCCCGCAAGCCGAACAATCAAGAGGGAAGGAGGAAAAGGAGCCCTGAAAGCCCTCCCTCACGACGTTCAGCTCGCCCACACCCACCGCGGGGAATGCGCTGGTCAATTGGTCCCGAGCTGCCGCTCGGAGCCGGATCTCGTCGCGCGGGATGATGATACCGGATACCCCAGCCGCTGTCGAGCGCTAATTGGCGCTGCCTACGTAGACCCCCAACTGGCCATGCGCCTCCCGGCAGCGGATCGTGAAGCGAGTCGGTTCGGCCTTGGCAAACCGGTAGACCGCCCCATCGGATCGCTTGAACTGGGCGTGCGGGACAAAGTGCCGCTTGCGGGCCGCCATGGTCTCCACGTAGACCCCGTAGCCGTCGCCAAAGGACTTCCCGTTCACCTCTAGCTTGCAGGCGTTCCAGGCAAATGAGTCCAGGTTGTCGATGACAAACTCGTCCTTGGTCCAGGCCACCTTGGCGTTGAGCGCCAGGGCCGTTGTCTCAGCTGGCACTGTTTCCGCCGGTGGGAGTTCGATCACCTCCGCCGTGGTCTCTGGCGGGTTCTCCGAGGCCTCGGCCGGCTGATCGGTTTTGAGTGCCAGGATGGTGGCGGTGCCGCCCACCAGCAACAAGACCGCGCCAATCGCCCAGTGGAGCGGCTTAGTTCGATGGAGGAAGCGCCTCACCCTCCCACTGAGGCGACGCGTGGTCGCCATTCGATGCACCTCGTGTGTCAGTCGGCATCGTACTCGATTGGGCCCAAGAAGGCAACGGGTGGGATACATCGATGTGTCGATGAAAAAAGTGCGCCCAGCTGTCATCCCCCGTGACAGCTGGGCGGTGCGACCGAGCGCTTACTCCCTGTCCCGGGGCTGGGCCACGAGCAGCCCCTCCAGTACCGTCTCACTGAACAGACCGCAGATCGTGCTGATGTACTCCGGAGACGGATCTTCCAGCCCGCCGTTTGGATCGAGGCGCCAGAGGACGACGGCCGCGTAGGCCTGGCACTCGACGAGCAGTACCACGTCATCCCCGCCACTCCAGACGGAGTACAGCGACTCCGCGCCACGGGCCACCTGTTCGGCCAGGTACGCTTGGCTCTCCGTCCCCACCTGATCGACGTCGAAGCCGCGCTCCTCTGCCCGGTCCTCGACCCACTCCTCGAGCACTTGCTCGAAGATGGGATACGAACCCTGCCGGGTTGCCTGCATCGCACTTCACCTCCTTCCAGGCCCGACTCGATGCGGCGCAACGGTACCTGATCGATGGGGAAAAGGCAACGGTCCCCGGCTGCACTCGCAAGACGTGCGAAGGGCCGCCCCGGCACTATCCGGGACGGCCCTGTGGACTTTGGTGGGCTGCGCTAGAGGAACCGACGGCGCTGTTCGATCTCGTCTTCGCCACCATCCTCGCGCTCCATCCGCTGCTTATACTCCATCGGCGACTCCTGGGGATCGGCCGGCTCCAGCAAGTCCCTGATCTCGTCCCCGGCCGTCTCCTTCTCCCGCTCCGACGACCTGTGCTGGTGCTCCTCCTCGATCAGCCGGACGGCCTCGAGGAACTGGACTTCGAGCACGGTCGGGTTGACGTAGGTGGCCAACAGCCGGACGAGCTTGAGGCGGCTCCCCGGGTGACAACTCAGGTCGTAGCGGTCGAAGAGCCGGTCAAAGCGAGCAGGACTGGCCGCGTCGGACCAGCTCCCGTAGGCCCAGTTGCTCCCGAAGGTCATGTGGGGCCTACCTTCGCAGTCGACCCCGAGGGTCACACTGGCTTCCTGACGACTCCACCGATCATCCCCGATGCGGGGCGGCAGGCTGAGTGCCCTCTCCTCGCCGTCTCGACCACTGATCAAGTTGAGGTAGGAGATCACCCTGGACTCCAGGAGGAGCGCCTGGAGGTTACCGTACCCCCGCATCGCGCGATCCTTGAGCGCTCCCATCTCCTGCCAGAGCGCCTGGCGGGCCGCGATCTCGTCTAGGTTGGCCTCGAACACGGCGTCCAGCCGCGCTCGAGCAACGTCACTCAGCATTGCTGATCCCTCGCTTTCGTTCTGAATTCTCAAGGAGCCTCGCCCCCTGGATGTCTGCGATCGCAGATCCTACTCGATGGTGAGGGGAAAAGCAAGCAGCCAGACAGTGAAGCAGCCTCTAGAGTGAATGCACCACCTCCCCCCACCCAAGAGGAAAAAACGTCAATAACATGGACGATCGTTCACATTATTGACGTTTTGTAGACCACTCGGCAGGTCGGCAGGAGGGGGGCCGGGGACAAGGTCGCCTGGCCCGCGGAGGCAGAATGAGGGCCACCCGGGGATACCCGGAATGGCCCTGTCCCTTCCCCCTACCGGCGCTCACTGCGTCAGGCCTCGGCGTTGGACCCTGTGCCCGACTCTGCGACCGCTGCGCCCGGGTCCCGGGGGCCTTCCATGGCCGCAAACACGGCAGCAGCTCCTGCCTGGGCATGCAGCCGGATCTGGGCCAGAAGCTCCGGCCGAGTATCGAACTGCTCGATCACCTCGAGCGGCAGCTCCTCGGCCAGCTCCCGGGCGAGGTTTTCCTCGAACTCGACGAGTCCTTCCTCGCCGTGGAGCATGCACAGGACGTCCCGGGTTCGAAGTGACGAATCCCAGAGGATCTCACCTGAGAGTTTCCGGACCCAGGCGAGCTTGAAGCAGAGTCCCCGCTCGCCGTTCAGGCTCCCCGTCGTCGCCCAGGCCTGATCGAACTCGCCCCCGGTGTCCAGCCCTCGCTTCCGAGCCAGCTCGCGGACGTGCTCCCTGAGCCGTCCGTCGAACTCCTCGAAGGTATGGGGGCGTGGTGTGGTCTTGGGCATCGACCTCACCTCCTCTCCGCATCTGGTCGATGCCTCCCGACCGTACGCCTGCCACCGCCCGCAGACAAGCTTTGGTCTGTGGATCGCGGCGTTGTGTCAGCAATCGGTCAGGTGCTACAGTGGCTTCATGCCAAAGAAGCGGATGTCCATTGAGGACGCATTCACCACGCTCGACGAGAAGCTCGATCGCGTGCTCGATCATATCGACAAGCAGCTTACGGGAATCAAATCAACCTTGGAAGAACATTCCAAGATTCTCAAGCTGCATACCGGGGATCATGCCGAGCACGCACTGACACTGCAGCGCCTAGATCAGGAACGGTTAGTTGGAATTCACCGGATGGAGCGGATCGAGGCCGATGTGGAGAAGTTACAGGCGCAGAGCGCGAGGTAGGCGACAACCTCCAGCCACGTGCGAAGGGCCGGCTTGGAGAATCCCAAGCCGGCCCTGGTGTGCCCCCAGTGGGGCGAGGTCACGATCCCCCCGTGAACCGCGCGAGGCTGTCCGGGTTCAGGACGGCCTGGACCGGCCGCTGGAAGCGCGCAGCCGCAGCGCGGCGGTCCACCGTGGGGGCATCGGCCGTCCCGAGCGCCTCGGTCAACCGCTCCTCTGCCACCTCCAGCACCGAGCGCTCCCCGATGCCGTACCAGGCCTGGCGCAGCTCGTCGGCGTCGGTCAAGACGCAGCAATTGAGCTTGCACCAGACAATCACGAAGGCATCTTCGATCCCTCGCAGCGCGGCGATCCGGTAGCCGGCCTGGTAGAGGTGTTCCAGGAAGTCATGGAATCCCGCCGCCCTGGACTGCGGCCGGACCTCAGACATTCCCCACCTCCTGGGTCTCCGCGCAGGCCTGAGCGCGGAACTGCTCGACGAGCTCTGGCGAGAGGGCCTGCAGGAGCAGAGCGGCGACTTCCCCGCCGGCCGTGGACGCAGGCTGGAGCGTGAAGACGGACTCGTCCCCGTCGACGAACTCACCGGCCTCGATGAGGGTACGCACAAAGCCGGCATCCAGGTCCCTCACCTCTTCCATCGCGACGATCTCCTCTGCCTCATCGAGCACCGAGGAGCCCTGAGTGAGCCGATCCCAGCGCTGAAACATGAGATCCCCCAGACAGGCGATCGCGCTGGCCAGATCCAGCGGTTCTTTGCTCTGGGACTGGTCTGACGCGAGTCCGCTCTGGAGCAAGAACTCCTCCCGCACGAACTCGACACAGGACTCCTCGTCCTCCTCGATCCAGAACCGCTGCCAGACCTTCATGAACTCGTCCATCGGCTTGCCCATACCCCGGACAAGCGTCTCGAAC
This sequence comes from Candidatus Berkelbacteria bacterium, assembly GCA_016198415.1. Taxonomy (GTDB): domain Bacteria; phylum Patescibacteriota; class UBA1384; order JACPKC01; family JACPKC01; genus JACQIO01. The sequence goes on from JACQIO010000007.1 coordinate 13,039, forward strand.
TGCGGGCGCAAGAGGTCGAGAAACCGACCCCACGCCCGCTCTCCTCTGTCCATCTTCTTAAGTCCCCTTTCGGTCGCGGTTGCGACAGGTGAAGATAACCGGCAGGCCGCCGCTGTGTCAAGCGCACCGCGCGCCCTTCGGCGGATTCGATACGCGTAGGGCAGGCCGGCTCAGGACAACCAAAAGAACACCCAGACGGGTGTTCTTTTGGTTGGTTGCTCAATGGTTGTAAGAAGAGCCATGCCCTGTACCGGAGTCCGCCGAAGGGCGGGTGACTGGTCCAGGGTCGACCTCACGGTAGAAGATTTGAAACCAAATCTTCAAACATCCGTTAGAAAGGAGGTGATCCATCCGCAGATTCCCCTACGGATACCTTGTTACGACTTAGTGCTCCTCGCTGATCCTGCCGTGGGGGTTGCAAGCAACCACTTCTGGCATTACCAACTCGGCTCACTTGACGGGCGGTGTTCCTGGATACTCGGCCGATTACTCGGGCCGGTTCCATCGCCACTGGGCGCACGGTTTTCCCGTACCCTAGCGGAGCTCTAGCCACGGAGCTCGGCGATCTGCTCGCGCAGACGGATAAGCTCCTCCATTCCCTTGGGAGATCGGTGACGTTTCTGCCACTTGATCTCAACCGCTTGCGCGAAGATCTCAAAGTTCCGTCGTTTCTTCGCTTGGAGCGGATACTTCCGAAAGAATGGCACCAACCGGTTCTGAAGTTGGTCAATCCGACCAACCCGATACTTGACGTGCGGCTGCCACCGTTCGTAGCGCTCGTAGTTGAGCACATTGAGGTGACCAATCCCGCCCAAGGTCGCTTGGATCCGTTCCAGGATCTCTCGGTCATCGATCCGGAGTTCAATCTGGAAATCCAGATTGACTTCGAATCCTGACCGAATGTCTTTCCTCGGAGAGAGGAAGAAGACAAAGCTCCCTTCGCCGTCAATGAACCCGGCCACGTAGTGGGGGTTCAACGGCTGAATGACTCGATTCGTCCCTTCCCCGCCTGACTGCGCGAAGCTGTCGGCGGGTACTACGGACTCTGCAGACTGCTGCTGCCCCATTGATCTCATCTTACGACAGATCTACCCCGGTTCCCACCGGGGAGGTCAACAGCTCTCCCACTGTCAAGGTAACGACGATTCGCAACCATCTCGATTCCAGATACGTGATCGGCCGATTCAAGAGAGGACTTCTCCAGTTGTACGCAGGATCGTCCACCAATCACGCCGACAAATTCAAGCTGGTTGCCGCTACTGGCGCCCTTCACCCTCAGGATCACTCCCAAGGACTGCGCGTTCGCTTCTGGCCGCCTCTTACAGCCAGGTCCGATTTGAACGGACTCGCCACTACCAAGGAATGGCGCATTCTGTTTTGTACAAGGCTCGAGAACGTATTCAACGCGGCATGGCTGATCCGCGTTTACTAGCGATTCCGACTTCATGGAGTCGAGTTGCAGACTCCAATCCGAACTGGGACAGCTTTTAGGGATTAGCTCCGCCTTGCGGCCTTGCGACCCGTTGTAGCTGCCATTGTAGCACGTGTGTCGCCCTAGGTGTAAGAGACACGCTGATCTGGCGTCATCCTCGCCTTCCTCCCCGTTGAACGAGGCAGTCTCCTGTGAAATGCAACACAGGACAAGGGTTGCGCTCGTTTGCGGACTAAACCGTACATCTCACGACACGAGCTGACGACGACCGTGCATCATCTGTCATCCGGCTCCCGAAGGCACCCCACCGTTTCTGGCGGGTTCCGGAGATGTCAAACCTAGGTAAGGTTTTCCGGTCAGTATCGAATTAAACCACATGCTCCACCGATTGTGCGAGCCCCCCTCAATTCCTTTGAGTTTTAGCCTTTCGGCCGTACTTCCCAGGCGGCAAACTTCACGCGTTAGCTTCGGTGCACAGAGGGTCGATACTCCGAACTCCTTGTTTGCAACGTTTACGGCGTGGACTACCAGGGTATCTAATCCTGTTCGCTCCGCACGCTTTCGTTCCTCAGCGTCAGTATCGGCC
>JACQIO010000009.1 GCA_016198415.1 Candidatus Berkelbacteria bacterium
CGTTGCTTGAAGGAACGATGAAGAAATCATCACTCACTTGAATGCCGGCGTGGCTGATTATCCGTCGATAGTCGTCAATTTCAGATTTAGGAACAGCGATTCCGCCAAATACATTTATCGGTTCACCCTGTTGGATGGGCTCCTTAGCAGACACGCCATATCGATGAATTTGCGAGTTCACTGGCTCGGCTTTCGGTGTCAACCAACGATGCGGCCAGCGTTCATGCAAGTCATTCATGGTTCGTATGCTAACAGCAAAACACACAAGATAACAGGTTCATCTTTTTCCTGGCTCCCTCATCTCGAGCGGGAAACTTGATATTTTCCTGCTACACTAAACCATATCAGATCAGGAACACACCATGACAACGCATCGAATCTACACCACGAGCTTCGCGAGCGTCTACCCGCTGTATATCGCCAAGGCGGAGAGGAAGGGACGGACAAAGGCCGAAGTCGACGAGATCATTGGTTGGCTGACCGGCTATAGTCAGAAACAATTGGCCGAAGAGCTAGAAAAGAAAATCGACTTTGAGACGTTCTTTGCCCAGGCTCCCAAGCTCAATCCGGCCCGGAAGCTCATCACCGGCATGATCTGCGGCATCCGGGTGGAAGAGATCAAAGAACCGCTCATGCAGGAAATCCGCTACCTCGATAAACTCATCGACGAGCTAGCCAAGGGGAAGGCCATGGAGAAGATTCTGCGGCAACCCTAGAGTTCATGGGGTAAAAAATACAGATTGTAGCCATGAACTACCCACATTGAGATTGGGATTCACAGCTGCTGACGCAGCCATGAATCCGAACCGAAGGCGAGTAGTTCATGGCTCCCGAGGTCGGACTCGAACCGACAACCTACGCGTTAACAGCGCGCCGCTCTGCCATTGAGCTACTCGGGACTATCGAACGATGATTCACAGCGAGGTGCTTCTGCCCCCGCCAGCCGGCGGGGAGCTATCCGGGACTACCTTCTCTCCTGTTCGACAGGCTGCATCCTAGCAAAGCTGGCCTCACTCGACAACCGCCCGACTGTGATAGGATAAAGAAAAAGTGAAAGGAGATCGTATGCTACTCCTCCGTTGGCTGGTCAGCGCCCTGTCGCTGCTCCTCGTCGCCTACCTCGTGCCTGGCTTTGAGGTGGCAGGCGTCTACGCCGCCTTGATTGCCGCCCTCATCTTGGGCCTGGTCAACGCCGTCATCCGCCCAGTCCTGCTCCTCCTGACGCTCCCCATCAACATTCTCACCCTCGGCCTCTTCACGTTCATCATCAACGCCCTCATGCTCTGGTTCGTGGCCAGCTTCATCGACGGCTTTGCGATCGCGAGTTTTGGCACCGCCGTTTGGGCAGCCATCATTCTCTGGCTCGTTGGCTGGGTGACGAACACGCTCTTGGTCGCTGGCGACCAGGGCTAAGGCCAAGGGTCCGGGCGATGTCTCGGCGGCTCCAGAGGGCCTTGCTGATCATTCTCCTGCTACTCGTGACCGGCACGATCGTCTTCCACGAGCTCGAGAACTGGAGTTGGGTGGACAGCTTCTACTTCACCGGCGTCTCCATCCTGACGATTGGCTATGGCGATCTCACCCCCAGTCACGATCTGTCCAAGATTGCCACGGTCATCCTGGGCTTTGCTGCCGTGGGCGTGGGCTTCTACGCGCTCACCACCATTGGCCATGAGCTCCACAAACGCCTCCCTGACTGGTCACGCCATTGACTGTCTTCCCAGACGATCAGATGCGCGGCACCGGACCCAAGAAGCCCTAGACGAAGCGGTTAGCGCGCCGGGTCCGTTGGCGTAACCCCCTCGACCACCTCGCCAGCCTGGACCGTCACGACGATCGGCTGGTGATTCTCAACACATGGCGCATCTGGCTGGCACTGGGCTGCGAGCGTGTAGTAGGCGAGCGTCCCCGGCGCCGCCTCTGCGAAGGCGTAGACGAGGTACTGGCCAGCGGGGACGGAGAGCGAGAACGAGGCATCGGTGTCACTGGTCGTACAAATCGGCTCGGTCCCCAGGGTCGCCTGCGCACAGACCGTCTCGTGGATCGTCGAGGCGCCCTGGGTCGGCTCGATGGATCCGGTGATCACGCCGCTCCCACTCGTCTGGCCATCATCGACTGGTGACTGGGTCGGTTCCGGTTCCGCCTTGGGATCACTCGTACCAGCGAACAGCCAGAAGGTGGTCAAGAGCACGAGGGTCGTCAGCGCAACCGTGGTGAGCGTGGGCGATCGATGATGGTGGAGCGGCGTCATGCTGGTATCGTAGCACAGGCGACGGGCCGCTCCTTGACCGAACCAGTCTCCCCGCTACGCTACAGGGGAAAGGAGTTCATGCCACTCGGCGTCATCACGGCAGAGGAGATGCGTGACATCCTCCGCCACCTCACCGAGGCGGATGGGTTTCCTGTCCCTGCCCTCATCGAGAACGCAGCCAACGCCCTGGTGACCCAGGTCCGTCTCATGCTCGAGCGACTCCCCGGATCCCAGATCATCGGCCTGGCCGGGCCGGGTCAGACTGGTGCTGTGACGATCGCGACCGCCCGGCGACTCGCCGGCGCAGGCGCCCAGCTGACCATCCTCCTGGCCACCGAGCGATCTGAGCTCTCGGAACTGGCGGCCGCCCAGCTCCGGCTCGCGGAGCCCTTTGGCATCCGGATCTTTGATCCAGGCGCCCTCATTCCACCGGGCCAACTCGTCATCGATGGCCTGGTAGGCAGCACCGAGCCCCCGGCCTTGTCACCCTCGGCGGCCAGTCTGGTGGACGCAGCGCTCCGCCTCAAGTTGCCCATCCTGGCGATCGATGTCCCATCGGGCCTCAACGCCACCACCGGCAAGGCCGATCTGCCCACCATCCGAGCCGACGTGACCGTCACGCTCGGCTATCCCAAGGCCGGCCTCCGCAAGCCGTTCGCCAAAAACTTGGTTGGGCGCTTGGTCGTGGCCGATATCGGGATCCCGCCAACCACTTGGAAGCGCCGCGGCCTCCTGCCACCAGACTTCACAGCCGGCCCCCTCGTTGAGGTACTGGCGGAGTAGCGCCTCTACCGCAGTGAGCGGTCCCGCGTTACGATGAGCGGGATGACTCGTCTCTACACCCGAACTGGCGACGCTGGCACCACCGGACTGCTCGGTGGCGAGCGCGCCAGCAAGGCCGATCTCCGTTTTGAGGCCATTGGCACGCTCGATGAACTGAACGCCCAGCTGGGAATCGTGACGGCGCTCTTGCGCACCCAGCAATCGTCGGAGCCGCCACGGTCTCATGGTTCAATCGTTCGATTGGTAGAGTCGGTTCAGGCCGATCTCTTCACCATCGGCGCCGCCCTGGCCGAACCAACCCCCTCTGCCGAGTCAGCCATTCCCGCCGCTCGAATCCTCGAGCTCGAGGCCGCCATCGACCAGTCCGGTGCTCAGGCCCCCAGGCTCGTCGCCTTCATCCTCCCCGGTGGCACCGCGGCCGCCGCGCACTGCCACGTGGCCCGCACGGTCTGCCGGCGGGCTGAACGCGCGCTGGTGACGCTGGCGCGTGAGCTGCCGATCTCGCCGACTCTTCTCACGTACGTGAATCGTCTGTCTGACCTACTCTTTGCGATCAGTCGATCCTTGAACGCGGCGGCCGAGGTGCCGGAACCAACGTGGTCAGGGAGTGGGGGAACGAGTGCTCATCACTAGACTCGTCACAGTCGTTGGACTCTGCTTCCTCCTCCTCGGCGGACTGATCATGCTGACCGCGCGAGGCGGGCAGGTGACGCGAACGCTCTCCCTGCCCGCCTCGGCCGGCTTCCAGGGCGTCGCCACCTCCACGGCGAGCGAGGCCGAGCCGGTCCCGATCCTCCTCTACCACGCCATCCGCTCCGTTGATCAGGGACAAGATCCAGCCGGTCACCGGCGCTCCGTGGCGCCCGGTCCCTTTGCCGATCAACTCGAGGCCTTGAAGCATGCCGGCTACACTCCCATCACGCTAACCGAGCTCCTGGCTGGCGAGTACCCGGAGCGGAGCCTTATCCTCTCATTCGATGGTGGCTACGCCGATTTCTTCATGAACGCCTACCCGGCGCTCAAGCGGCGTGATCTGACGGCGGTCGTCTTTGTGCCCACCGAGCTCCTTGATGATAGCGAGGGAACCTACCTGACCTCGGTCCAGGTGACGGAGCTGGCGGCGGCCGGGATTGAGATTGGCAGCCAGACCCGGACGCAGGCGAACTTGACCGCCCAGACGGCCGAGCAGCTGGCCGACGAGCTCCTGACCAGCCGCTTTGAGCTCCAGCAGCTGACCGACCAGCGAATCGCGGCGATTGCCTATCCAGACGGTGCCTTCAACGACGCGGTGCTCGCAGCCGCCCGGGCAGCCGGCTACCAACTCGGCCTGACGACCGATCTTGGCGTCGTCAGCCCAGCCACGCCGCACCTGACGCTCCCGCGCATCCCCGTGAACGGCGGCGAGTCGGTCGAGGAGCTCCTCGCCTCCATCGAGACCGCCCGGCGACTCACGGCAGAGCCCACCGAGTAGTCACGATCTCGACAAACAGAAAAGCACCGACAGGTGCAGTGGTTTGGTCCAGTGGAGCGGGTCGACATAGCGTCGGCCCGCCCCACTGATTGATGAGTGAGGAAGATTCCTCAGTCGTCCTCGCCCTCCAGATCCTCCTCCGGTTCGCCCCCGATCCAACAGGCCTTGGTCTCCAAGAGCGAAGAGTAGCCGCCTACCCCAGACCCTGCGGGAACGTCCCCATCCAGGGCGATCACGCAAAAGAGTTGGAGTCGGGCCTCCCCCCGGTTGCGCTTGATCGTCTCGATCGCGATCTCCTCGAGGAGCTGGAGCGCGCCGAGGAACGAGTCCGGCGAGCGGTCACCCCTGGAGACGCCGGAGAGCTGAACGACGACGCCTAAGCATCCCGAGTGGACGCAGACGCTCAGATCCGGTTCTTGGACGAAGTACTCCGCCGGACGCTGCGAAGGATCCACGGCGCCCAGGACATCTCCGATCACATGCTTCAGGACATCCTCTGCGAAGACTTCGCCACCGAACGCGTCGATGACGGCACTGGGCGCCCCCCTTGTGATAGTAGCTTTCACCTTCATGGGCTTGCGCCCCCTTTCTGCTCGCTGCCCATGAAGCATTCGATAAACCTTCACGAGAGGAGCGCCGCGGGCACGACCAGGTCGCGCCAACACTGCTCCGCTCGTCATTGGAAAGGATCAGGGCGTCACTCTACTCGAGAACTCCTCCATCGTCAACCTGAAGACTCAACACCACCCAGCCCACACTCCGGAAGTGCAAGGTGGGTGGTGTGAACTACGGGAGTTTTGATCGGCCGAGACGGACCAAGCCAAGGAGTGCACCCGCGCTCGCGAACAGGAGGAGGCTGACCAGCTGAGCAGGGGAGAGACCGAGGGCGGTGGTGTCGCCCAGGCGCCAGAACTCCACGATGAAGCGAGTCAGACTGATGCCGGCAATGAAGAGCAGGAAAAGCTGTCCGGGCACGCCTCCTCCATCTCCGAGGAGTCGTGACCGCCACCTCGAAGGAGATCCCGGCGCGCTGATGACAGATCGTTCGAGCGTGAGCAGGATGAGCAGTACGACCGTGTTGAGGATTGCGTCGTAGAGAAACGTTGGATGGTAGAACGCCTCCTCCTGGGACCCGACGGGTCGATCCTGGAGGGGGACAAACATCTTCCAGGCCACGTCCGTTGGTGGGCCAAAGAGCTCGTGATTGGTGAAGTTGCCGAATCGCCCCAAGATCATCCCCAGAAGGAGCGGCGGGACGATAGCATCGGCGATGGACCAAAACGTCCGGGCCTGAAACCGGGTCACGGTGGCCACCGCCACAATCCCACCTAAGAGCGCCCCGTGGATGGACAGGCCACCATCTTGGACGGCCAGGATCAACACCGGGTTGGCGCCGAACACATCGAGATTCTGCAGCACGTAGAGGAGCCGCGCGCCGACCACGCCGACCACAACCCCCCACCACGCGGCCCGTTCGGCGAGCGCCCCATCGATCCCTCGCGCCAGCGCCCGCCGGAGGAACCACGGTAGACCAATCCCGATCGTGAGCGCAATAAAGAGGCCGTACCAGCGAACGGCCAGGGGACCAAGGGGGAAAGCGACTGGATCGACGACCAGATGACCGGCGAAGGCTAACGTCAGAATCCAGCCGATGAGACTCACTGCCACAAACACAGTGATCGCAGGCCATGTCGCCGGTCGGCTGGATTGATGATTCATGATTGATGATTCATGATCCCCTGCCCCACATCCCCGCCATCACCAATGATCAATTACCAATCATGAATTGGACTATCGTAGATAGTCCTTCAGCTTCTGGCTCGTCTTGTGGCTGCGGAGCTTCTGCAGGGCCTTGGCCTCAATCTGTCGAATCCGCTCGCGGGTGACGCCAAACTCTTTGCCGACTTCCTCAAGCGTGTGCGTCTTGCCGTCCTCCAACCCAAAACGCATCTTGAGGATCTTCTGCTCACGCGGCGCCAGGTAGCCAAGGAACTCGTCGACGTGACCCTTCAGGAGTTCAAAAATGGCCGCTTCCTCGGGCGAGACGCTCTCCTTGTCTTGGAGGAAGTCACCCAGGCTCGAGTCTTCCTCCTCACCGACCGGCGCCTCCAGGCTGACCGTCTCCTGGCTAATCTTCAGGATGTGTTCGATCTTCTCAATCGGCAAACCCATCTCAGCGGCCACTTCCTCTGGGAGCGGCGCCCGGCCCAGGTCCTGAACGAGCTGGCGCTGGACGCGGACCACTTTGTTGATGAGCTCCACCATGTGCACCGGGATGCGGATGGTCCGGGCTTGGTCGGCAATCGCTCGGGTGATGGCCTGACGAATCCACCAGGTGGCATAGGTGGAGAACTTGTAGCCTTTCCGGTAGTCAAACTTCTCCACGGCGCGCAGGAGACCCACGTTCCCCTCCTGAATGAGATCGAGGAGCGAGAGGCCGCGACCGATGTACTTCTTGGCAATCGAGACGACGAGCCGGAGGTTGGCGTTGGCCAGCTGCTTCTTGGCCACCAAGTCACCCTTCTCAATCCGCTTGGCCAGCATCACCTCCTCGGCACCGGTCAGGAGGGCCACCGTCCCAATCTCCCGCAGGTACATGCGGACCGAGTCATCGGCAATATCGGCCAGATCGTCGTCAATGCGCTTCTTCTTCCCCGTCGCCGCTGGATCAATCTGGAGCAGTCGGCGGGTCGATTCCCGAACCTCGATCCCTTGCTCAGCAAAGAAGGCAAAGAGCTCGTCAACCAGCGCCAGTTGCCGCTCCACGTCCGGGATCGTCTGAAGAACCTCTTGGTACGTCACAAAGCCGTGCCGCTTGCCTTTCTTGGCGAGCACCACGATCGGCTCGGGGAAGTTGAGCACCAGCTCCGGCTTCTTGGCGATTGGTTTGCGCTTGGGCATAGGTCTCTCGTCCTACACCGCAGATACACAGGTCGCCCCGGGCGACACACAGATAGTATGGATGCGACGCAAGCGTCGCGTCGACCACCGTCTATCAGCGTTATCTGCGCTGATCTGCGCATCTGTGGCGTAAGCCATCTGTCCTCTGTGGTGTGAGCCAATATTATCCTTTGAGCATCTCCTGCAGCTGTCCCATCAGCTTCTTGACAGCTGGACGATCACCTGCGGCCTCGGCCGCCGCAATCTCGCTCGCGATCGTGTCCTTGAGGCCCTCGCGCGACGCACGCTGGAGACGGCCACGGAGCTCGCGGGCCACCTGGAGCGCGGCCTCGCGGTCTGGCGCCAGGCTCTCCACCTCGGCGAGCAGGAGATCGGCCTCCGCTTTAAGTGACGACGGCAGCGTCGCCTTGAGTGATGTGAAAAACTCGGCAGGTGACTGCCGCACCTCAGCACTATAACACGCCTGGTAGGCCGTCAACAACTCCTGGGCGCGGGGTGAGCTGGCGACGTGGTCGGTGGTCAGCTTCAGCTCAGGTCCAATGGACGGCTGGAGGAGGACGAGGCCAACCAGCTGTTCGGCCAACGATCGCGCCGCGCGCGGACGGCTGGCCGCGGGTGCTCCGGTGACCGGCTGGCCAGCGCGGGCTGGTGAGCGAACCTTAGCCCGATCGAGGGCCTCTCTGAGCGCCGGCTCTGGGACGCGGAGGGTGACCGCCAGCGCACTCAGGTGGTGGGCCCGCTCCACCGGATCGGCAATCCGGGCAATGAACGGCAAGGTCGCCCTGGCCACCTGCTTTTTCCCGGCGCCATCGAGCGGCTCCCCGGCTTCGGCCACCGCCGTCTGGATGAGCCAATCGAGGGCCGGCTGGGCCTTAGCCACCGCGTCTTTCCAGAGGCTTGGGTCGCGCTCAATCGCCTCCCCAGCATCCTTGATACCCACCGGAAAGCGGACCACCTTGGCCGCCAGGTCTGCGTCGATGGCGAGTTGAATCGCCTTCTTGGTGGCGGCGAGGCCGGCCGCGTCAGCGTCAAAGGCGATCAACACCTTGGGCACGTACCGCTTGAGCGTGGCCAGGTGGTCGACGGTGAGCGCCGTCCCGGACGAGGCAACGGCGACCGTCAGGCCAACCTGGTGCGAGAGGGTCACGTCCATCTGACCTTCCACCAAAACCGCCGCCTTGTGGTGCTTGAGAGACTGCTTGGCCTCGTAGAGACCGTAGACGGCGCGGCTCTTCTTGAAGATCGCCGTCTCCGGCGTGTTGTAGTACTTTGGACCCTCAGGTCCAACCCCTACCGAAGCCGATGCAGGAGGCGAAGGGGGGTGGGTCGGTGGCAGTAACCGCCCCGTAAACCCCACGACATTCCCGAGCGGATCTCGAATGGGAAACATGATCCGGTTTCGGAATCGTTCTGGCGAGCCGGCGGCGCGGAGCGTGCTCGCGGAGATGCCCTGCTTGCCCAGCCACTGGGCCAGGACCGAGGAGTTGGCGGGTGCGTACCCCAATTGGAAGGCATCGATGGTGGCGGGGCTGACCTTTCTCGATTCCAGGTAGGCGCGGGCCCCAGCCGCGACCGCGTGCTTGACGAGGACCGCGTGGCAGAACTTGGCGACGGTTGCGTTAACCCGATAGAGGGCACTCTTCTCGTCTTTCTCCTGCCGGTACTGCTCCGGCGCCTTTTTCCGATCGAGCGTAATGCCCGCCCGATCGGCCAAGAGCTCGAGCGCCTCGGGAAACGTCAGGCCCTCCATTTTCTGCACGAACGTGAGGGCATCGCCCGATTCATCGCAGCCAAAACACTTGAAGATCTGGCGCTCCGGATTGACCATGAAGCTCGGCGACTTCTCTTTGTGAAATGGGCAGAGGCCCTTGTGATTGGCCCCGGAACGCCGGAGCGGGACGTACTGATTGACCAAATCGACGATGTCGATCCGGTCCTTGATCTCTTGAACCTGGTCATCCGCCATCACTGCCCCGGGTGTGCGCAGGAGTTCAGCCTGCCCTGCAAAGCCGAAGGCGACGTGGGGTCACTCATGTCTGGACAGTGACACGCTTGGCCGTCTGCGGCAACTTGAGGAAGAACTCACGCAGGAGCGTGGCCACGTCACTTGCACTCCGGTACTCGTTGAGCCGCAAGTTCGCATTGCCGCGGACCATCGCCGAGACCCGTTGGTCTGGGTGGTGACGGTAGAGGCAGAGGACCGGCTTATGGAAGCGTTCCGCGGCTGCCAGTTCGTACCCAACACCCAGGCTCGGGGTGGTCACCTCAGCCACCACCACGTCCGCCTCCGCCAACCAGCTCATGTCCCGATGGTATATGTGTGCCTCTGGCAGATGAAGCTCGCCCTGCGCCGAGAGGGTCTTCGACCCAACATGCTCGGTCAGGACCTCGCCGTATGCCCGGAGGCTCTCGATCAGCTGGGCGTACCGGCGGACATCACCCCGCCCACCCCGGATGGAGCCAGCAAAGTAGATCTTCATGGGGCAGGATCCGGTGGGGCCGAGGGCGGGGACTGAGCTGGGCGATGACGGACTAGGTCGACGATTGCGGCACCGGCAAAGATGAGCTGGAGGAGGGCAAAGACGACGTCACGGATGGCGATGCTGTAGGCAAAGAGGAAGACGCCGCCCACGGCAAAGAGCGAGTTGCTGACCCGGGGCGAGCGCTGGAGGACACCGGCTACAATGAGGAGTAGGCCAACGATGCCGGTCAGGCGTGGAAAGTCCATGGTACTGCTCACTCTTGCCGATTGGTGCCGACTCGTCAATTCGAGTTACCCACCTGGCCGACTCGATCCGGCGTGGTAAACTGGAACGAGTACGAAGGAGGGACGATGCAGGAGACGGGCGGGACGCCCCCGCAAGGGACCGACCCAGCACAGCTCGACGCTAAGCCCGAATCGGCAAAGGAGGCAACCAAGCCTGCCGAACGGCCACCGTCGTGGCGTGCTTTTGATCCCGAAGCGGCCTTAGCCGAGGCCACCAAGCAGGCGGAGGCGGAACGGCAGGCCGAGGCCAAGCGAGAAGCCGCAGCCAAAGCCGCCCACGAGGCTGACGTAGCCGAGTACCAGCAAGTCCTGGCCGCCATCCAGGGGAAGTCTGAACGGCTCCAGGTCGAGGTTGGGCACAGCCCCGAGTCACTCACCCGACTGGCCGAACGGCATGAGCGCCTGCAGTCGCTTGACACCGAGCACTCGCCAGAGCTCCGAGCGGCCTTGGACGAGCTGGCCCTGGACACTGAGCTCGGCGACGCCGAGCGGCACCTGGGCGACTTGCGAGAGAAGTTGACCGAGTACCAAGACAAAGAGACCGAGCTCCGGGCGTCCGTTGGCGATGAACGCTACGAGGGAATCATGGACCAGATGGAGCAGGCGATCAGCCAGGGAGACGTCGCTCTGAGTGCCATCCGTGACCGCGTCCAATCCATCCAGGACCGAGTGGAGGAGCACAGCCAACCCCTGTTAGCCGAACTCAAAGAGGCCGAAGGGAGTCTGGCCGAGGACGCACCGGTCAACCATCGTGAGCTCCTCGAGCAGCTCGGACAGGAGATCCGATCTCACGCTGATACGCTCGACCAGGCTGCCCCACTCCTGGCTGAGCTCGGAAAATTGCAGGCGAAGCTCACCGAGCTGGAGGCTCGCCCGACCATCGTGGAGCACAAGGAGTCCGAGGCGCTCAAGGCCGAGCTGGGCACACTCCAGCGGGACGTCTCAAAGGAACTCATCGGCTACCAGCGCAACGAGTTTGCCGGTCAGCGGGATCAGGGGGAAAGCTGGCGCGTCGAAGCGGAGCTGACCCGCTTCAACCAAGAGCTCGGCCGGGCGGTCGTCGAGCCGTCGATTGAGCGCGTGATCGATGGGTACTTCGCCCAGATCGGCGCCACCTCGGCTGCTGCTCAGCGTGAGGCGCTTCCCTGGCTCAGGGACGCGCTCCAGCGTGGCCTGCACCACCGACGCAACGCGCTTGAGGACGGCGACTTCCGCCGCCACCTGCGCGGTGAGCCCGTCGCGGCGGGGGGACCACCGGACGCCGACTACGAACGCCTCACCCTCCGTCGGCAGGCCGAAGCAGAAGCAACGGTGGTGGCTGTGGCGCTCAAGGAGCTCGTCCAAGGCCATGAGGCACCGAGTGGGGCGCTCCTCGCCGCTGCGCAGCTCAAGTTCCCGGGCAACTCTGAGGCCGAGCTGGCTGGGCGCGCCGCGTTCGTCCAAGAACGCCTCGCCCCCCTCTTGCCGGGACTCCAGCGGCTCGTCTCGGCCGACCGCGCCCAAGCCACGTTTCTGTCCCGAGCGGGGATCCACATCGACTACACCCATGAGGGCTTCGTCTCCGCCTGGGTCCGTGACGCGGCCCAGTGGGTCAGTCGCCCGGGCAACGAGCGCTACCGGAGCTGGACGGTTCAGGAGGGGCGGATCGTCCTGGCAAGCGCCGACCACGCCGAGCTCCAGACCCAGATCGATGAGGCAAGGGAGCAGACGGATGAGGAGGCCAGCGCGCAGGTCCTCCAAATCGCCACGCTCCGGGCCGAACACGCCCAGCAGGAGTACGTCCGAGGAGCAAACGAACTCGACCAGAAAGCAGGTCAACTCCAAGCCCAGGAAAAGGAGGCGAGGGCACGGGTTGAACGCACCTCAACGGCCGCCACCCGAGCCTATACTGTCCTCGACGCGAAGGCTGTGTCTGCACTCGAGACCTTGTTCAGGGCCCGCGAAAACGCCAAAGCAGCGACGAAGCGGGGCCTGCTTGATCGCCTTACCGACTTGGCCCGAAGACGGGATCGTCAGCAGGAGAGTGAGGACGCTGACACGGCGTTCGCCCGTGAGTTCCAGACCCGGATGGCCGAGGCCTATCGACTCGCCTACCCGCAGCGGAACAATCCTGAAAACGGCGTCAAGGACCCTAAGTCGATGACGCAGGAGTCCATGACACTTGAGATCCAAACCCTCCAACGTGCTTTGGATGCCCGGAACCGTGAACTCCACCGCGTGACCGACGACATCATTGCCGAGAAACTCCAGCCGGCTCAGCGTGAACTGGGTCAGATGCAAGAGAACCGGGATAAGCTCGACCAAGCAACCGCCCGTTGGCGCTCGTTCGATGTCGCCGCCTTCCGCGCCAAGGAGTCGGCTGAGGAGGGCGAGCGGTCGTCGTGACCGTTGGCGATTGCGCGAGGGCCTCACTGCAGCTACCGTGAAGGTATGGTAGGAGGGAAAGAATCAGGGACAGTTTCGACCCACCACGCGGCGCGCTGGTGGATTATTGGTGTGATCGTGGTGGTGCTCGGCGTCGCCGGCTGGTGGTACCTCGCAATCTCGACGCCGGAGGCGTCAGAGTTGCCAGCTGAGACTCCCGAATCTGTGGACGATGCAGATGCGACGGCTACGATTTCGATCCCAACCAAGACGACTCCCTCACTCATCCGCCACGGCCAAGATGTCGGCGCGAGTAATGGCGTCCTGACGCTGGAGGACGTCGTCCTGACTGATGAGAACCTCAACAACCTCGAGGTGATTACGCTGCCGGATGGTCAGTACCGGATGTTCTTCCACCAGTTCAATGCCATCAAGAGCGCCCTTTCGAGTGACGGCCAGCACTTCACACTCGAGCCGGGCACGCGCCTGACTGGGCAAATGCCAGCGACGATCAAACTTGCCGACGGTCGATACCGGATGTACTTCAACGCTGATGGCAATCTCAAGAGCGCCATCTCAAGCGATGGGTTCACCTTCACCGTTGAAGAGGGGATCCGCCTGGCGAAGGGCGGCCAGTACGATCGGCAGGCGATCCTCCATCCCAGTATCGTGACGCTGCCCGATGGGACCTACCGGCTCTACTACGACGGCGAGGCGCCGTCAGGCCAGGACGATCTGGGGTGGCGGATCCTCTCGGCTCACTCAAGCGATGGCCTGACCTGGACCAAGGACGAAGGACTCCGCTTCCCCGCGACTGCCGGTGAGGGCGAAGGGAACGGTGACGAAGATGCGACGGACTTTGACATGATCTTCTCTGCCCATGCCGAGCAAGCGGGGAACGAGACGATCCTCTCCGTGACGGCGCAGACGTACCCACTCGGTGAGAGTGGGATTTGGCAGGCAACCTCGCAGGATGGGCTGAACTTCACCCTCGCTGACCAGCCGCTCCTGGCTCGCGACGCGCAGTACGGCGACGGCAACGTCGGCGCCCAGGGCGGCCCACCCGGCATGCCGCAGGATCCCTTTGTCCTAACGCTGGCCGACCAAACACAACGTCTCTTCTACTGGATCAACGACGCCGGCACCTTCAGCGCTTCACTCGAGTGAACCTCACGACCGCTGCGTGCGGGCTTGGGCCTGGGCGACGGCGCGGACGACCCAGGCGCGAGGGAGGAAACGGATCGCAAAGGGGATCAGGGTGTTGAGCCAGCCGTGAATGGCGATTGGCCTGCCGGCCAACAGTGCTCGGTAGCCAAACTGGGCGACCTCGGCGGCCGTCGGAAGCTTGCGATCGGCGACGAGGCGCGACTCCTCCATGCGCGAACTCGACTGGAACTCAGACTGCGTTGGACCGGGGCAGAGGGTGGTGACGGTGACACCGGTCCCCCGCACTTCTTCTGCGATCGCCTCGGAGAAGCTGAGGACGTAGGCCTTGGTGGCGTAGTAGACGGCCATCAGCGGCCCAGGCTGGAAGGCGGCAGTCGAGGCAACGTTGAGAATCCGACCTCGCTTGCGCGCGACCATGCCGGGGAGCAGGTGATGAGTCAGCTCAGTCAGGGCCCGCACGTTCACGTCGATCATGCCGAGTTGCTTGGCACGGTCGGACTGGGCGAATGGTCCGTAGTCACCAAAGCCGGCGTTGTTGATGAGGATGTCGATCTCGACCTTAGCGGCCTTGAGCTGCTGGACGACTGATTCGACCGCACGTTGATCGGCCAGATCGGCAGAAATGACACGAACGTGAATCGCGTACTGCGTCTCTAGGTCGCGCGCAATCTCCTCCAGCTGCTCCCTCCGCCGCGCTACGAGCACGAGATCGTGCCCCTCCGCCGCCAGAATCCGAGCCAACTCCAACCCAATCCCACTGCTGGCTCCTGTAACGAGCGCCGTGTGTCCATTCATGCGACCTGCAACCAAGCTGCGATCTTGCGCACGATGTTCTCATGGTCGACACTCGCAAAGACAGTTGTGTCGACCTTCAGGATCTCCCCTGGTAAGTTGAATGGCTCGTACCAACCGCTGCCTGGATTGTCTAAGAATGTCTGGAGGTTGTGATGGTCGACGTGGCCTGGGTGTCGCTCACCACTCTTGTGCCGCTGCGCAAAGCGCTGGACCAGGACATCAGGGTCTCCACCACAGATGATCTGGAATGTCTCGAATGGGTGAATGGCTCGCAAGCGCTCAAACTCAGCTTGTGCCTGCGACTTAAAGTTTGATTCGAGGATGAACGACTGATCGCCTCGCAGCAGTTCTTCGGCGATTGCGTAGAGCAGGGTGAAGGTGGCCGCTCCCAGCTTCTGTGACCAAGCACGGTCCGAGTGGCCGAGAACGTCGAAGAGGTGTTCCTTGAGGGTATCGCGAGCAATGAGTGGCACCGACAGACGCCCAGCCAGCTCGTAGGCCAAGCTGGTCTTCCCACTGGCCGGCGCACCAGTAATGAGGATGATCTTTCTCATCATTCCGGCTTGCTCTCAAAGTCGAGCGCGCAGGAGTTGATGCAGTAGCGCTTGCCACCTTTATCTGCTGGTCCATCGTCGAAGACGTGGCCGAGGTGGGCACCACAGGTTTTGCACTTCACTTCCGTACGAACTGTCCCATGCGAGCGATCGGGGACCAGCTCGACCTGTTCTCGATTGGCCGGATTGGTAAAGCTCGGCCAACCAGTGCCCGACTCAAACTTGGTATCCGAGCTGAAAAGCTCGGTTCCGCAGACCACGCACCGATACATCCCACGGTCGTGAGTATCGTAGAACTTGCCGGTAAAAGGCGGCTCCGTTGCCCCCTCTTGCGTCACCGCATACGCCATGGGATCGAGTTTTCTCTTGAGTTCATCCTTGTTGGTCATGCCAGCTCCGTGCTTGCTTCACCAGCTCAACCATCAATGCATCCTTTGGCTTGCGGTAGGCCGCATAATCATTGGGGTGTTCGGCGTAGGCCTGTTGTTTTACTGCAACGTATTGCTGCACCATTGCCGGATGACTCCGCAGAAAGTCGCGGACGGCCACCATGTCCAGCGCTTGCGGGTGAGTCGGCTCGAAGACGTGAATGTTGATCAATCGCTCCCGCTCGTGCTCTTGCACGAACAACCGGCTCTCCGGACTCACGTACGCACCGGCATCTTCGTATCCCAATGCTTCCATTGCCGGCACCACGGCCTCGATTGCGGCGATATCGCTCACGAGCACAAGGACATCGAGGGTAGGTTTGCCGATCATACCCGGAACCGCCGTACTCCCCACATGCTCCACCCCTCCCCAGAGCGCTCCGAACGCTGGACGGATGTGCTCGGCAACATGCTGAAACTTCTCTGCCCACTCCGGGCCGAGAGGCTGTAGAGAGAACTTTCGCCGTGCGTACTCAGTGGCCATGCGCCTCCTTTGGCAGATCCGATGCTTGAAAGTATTTCACGGGCACCTGTTCGACACCATCGCGGAGCGCCCGCGTCAGCCGGTGGACGCCGTCGATGATGGAGCCATCCTCGTAGAGCCAGATGGGATCGGTGAGATCGGCCTGTTCGATGGTCGCGACGTGATCGGCCCAATCGGGATGACGCTTCGCCGCCTCCCAGTCTTTCAGGAGATCGTCCGGTCCGATGTGATGTCCGGCTCGATCGATCCAGTAGGTGTGCCCTGGCCCCGCCGCCTCCCTGAGTTGTCCAATCGCGACTTCAACGGTCGGCAGACGGTCGGCGATCGGCCGTAAGTCAGCAATCCGGTACACCGTGCCAGCGATCGAGGTGGTCTCGGTCATGCCAGTGTACGACTCATGCGACTCCTTTGCGTGGCAAGTGTACCGAATCCTTGAAAGTCTCACCAGGCGTGGTAGGGTACGAGTAAGGTTACGTTCGGGAAAGTACTAACCAAAGGAGTTACGATGGCCACCAAGAAGCAGGTTCGTGAGATTAAGTCACTCTTGGCCGAACTGGGCGAAAGGCTCGCCGAGGCCTCGGATGATACCAAGGACGAGCTCATGGAGGACTCAGCGGAACTGATGGAGGCACTGAGAGAGCAGTTTTCCCAGAAGGTTGAACTGGCCAAGGAGAAGGGCCGAGAGGCGCTAGAGAAGGGGAAGGCCGCCGCGCGCCACGCCGATGAGTATGCGCACGAGAATCCTTGGAACATTGCCGCCGGCACGCTGGCGGTTGGGGCGCTGATTGGCTTTCTCATTGCCAACCAGCGGAAGTAAGATGCTGTTCCATCTCCTCCAACGCGAGCTGCAACGTTCGCTCAGCGCTGCGCTGACGCCGATCGTTCGGTTCCTTGAGGCGACCACGGTTGCCTTAGTGCTCATAATCCTGGCCTCAGTGACGGCTAGTCTTGCGCTCATTGGGCTGGGAGCCGGCCTCTACCTCATGATCGCGCCTGAGCTTGGCTACGCAGCCGCGGCGTTCATCGTTGGCCTGATCGCGCTCCTCATCGCCATCGGCCTGGTCTTTGCCGGCTTGGGCAAACTCCGCTCCGGCCGGTAGGACAACGAGGCGAAGCCTGGAGCGTCTTGAGCAACTCGTCGACCCTCCACTGCCCACGTTCCAGGAATGTAGGCAGTGGAGTGGTCAGAGATCCAGAAGCAGGTCCTTGTAGTCATGGAGCGAGATTGCATAGTCAGCGTAATCTCGGACAAACGCTTCGTAACGCTCACCTGAACCGCTGAGTGCCAGGATCATCTGAGATTGACAGAGACGAGATGTGTGTCCCGAGGAGTATGTCGACATCGATGACCAGGTATAGTTGCTCGGTTCTGTACAGAGCCGAGCAACGACTGGATTGAGATGGAGATATCGGCTCACATGCAAGAGCTGTTCATCTGTCCGCACGACGACTATCTGGTATGGCCCTTGAAAGAGTGGGCCGACCCGATTGTGCTTGGTATTGAAGTAGTGTACGTAGCTATTCAGAGCTCGCCTCAGAAACGTTGAGACGCCACCGCCAACAAGATCTCGCAGCACGAGGTGAAAGTGGTTTGGCATGAGGCAGTAGGCCAGGATCTCGACGAGTGGCTCTTCTGGGTCACGAGCCAAGACCTCAAGAAGCTGGTCTTGGGAGAGATGTGAAAGACGACGATCGAATGACCCATCCCGATAGAAGCTCAGGATCTCCAGAAAGTGCGCGCGATCGCGGTCAGTGGTGAAGATGTCCTGCTTGGCAACGCCACGGTTGTAGACGTGGTAGATGCCACCTTTCTCAAACGAGGGTCTCGCAACTCCCATACACTCCCCAGCATACATTCCAGGAACGTAGGTTGGGGAGTGGAAAAATGGATGGACGAGCGTGCTCAGAGCAGCTTGAGGAATTCGTCGACCCGACCGAGGTTGACGTGGCAGTAGCCGCCGGGGTGCTTGGCCAGGTACTGTTGGTGTTCTTCCCCGGCTGGGTAGAAGGTTGTGGCTGGCTCGATGGTGGTCGCAAGCGGTTGGTCGTACTGCCCTGAGGCTTCGAGTTGCTGCTTCGAACGTTCGGCAAGCTGTTGCTGCTCGTCGGAATGGTAGAAAATCACCGTCCGGTACTCATCGCCCACATCATTCCCCTGGCGATTGACCTGCGTTGGATCGTGGACAAGCCAGAAGATCTGCAAGAGCTGGCTGTACGAGATCTGACTCGGACCGAACTCGAGCTGCACCACTTCCACGTGGCCAGTCTTGCGGTAGACCACATCAAACCATGTCGGGTTCTCCATCGTCCCGCCCATGAATCCTGCGGTCGCATTGACCACGCCCGCGACTTTCCGAAACGCCGCCTCCACGCCCCAGAAGCACCCAGCCCCAAAGGTGGCGAGTTCAGTCATGTGAGCTATCGTACACAAATTCGTGGAAGAAATGAGCCGGTGACTCTTGCTTGAGAGCGGCTGCCAAGTCGAGGAAGCCTGGCATGGCGTCGGCCGGATTCACTTGCTCGATCGCCCGCCAGAAGCAGGTGCCAATCGATGACTGGAGGGTGAGTTCGCCCCGCGGTTGATTCCCGACAAAAACGTGCACCAGCATGTGACTCAGAAGCCCCTCCCCGCGTCTGACCGTCAGATACGCATCGCCAGCATGACGCAGGGTTGCTTCAAGTCCTGTCTTTTCCTGAAGCTCCCGGCCGGCTGCCTCCTCGATCGTTTCACCCAGATGGATCTTGCCGTACGGAAAGCCAACGAGCCCCGCAAAGGGCTCTTTCTTGCGTCGGTAGAGGAGCCACTCGTCACGATCGTTCTGGATGGCCAACAAGGTGACGATCTTTGGTTGGGGGCGAGGCGAGAGCGTTCTGAGGCTCAGGGTATCGGCCAGCTGCAGGCCACGTGCCGAGAGCCGATATCCACCATCAGACGGTTGGATCAGTTGGTCGGTTAGCAGACGCTTGAGGTGGTAGGCAAAGCGATTACCCTCAACCTCGGCCGGCTTGAGCTCTGAGTAGCGCGCGTGGTGCTTGAGAACCAATGCGCCGACGATGTGCTGTTGAATAGCGTGCACCCTCTATCCGTACCGCTCAATTCGATTTGAGTCAAATGCACACGACTAGCGACCGTGAGCAGTGTCGTGTCACGGTCGATGGGCTGAGGGTACGGAGGATTCTCGGCATTAACAACTTAGAGAGGAATCGAAACGTATGCGTCTCTTTGAACTGGGGAAACTACCAACGCGGGCGGAGAAAGCCACGATCGAGTGGGCGAGCTCGAAGGATCACCACGAGCCGACTCGGGTTGAACACACGATCGTCCTCCCGCGCCGCACAGATGCGGAGTTCTTCCCTCTCTTAGAAGGGAGGCGGTTCGTCTACACCTACGAGGGGGAAGAGCACCAGGTGTGGGAGAAGGGGAGTTCGGTCCGGCGTCGGGAACGGTTTGTCTGGTTCGGTGGCACCGATGAGCAGCCCTTCCTGACACGCCTGACGGATGACCCACTCACGAGTCTCTTCAAGAAGGGTCAGGACGAGTTCTTCTGGCAACTCCGACCGGAACTCGTGGACGTTGCTGAGGAGCGGGGATTCTCCTGGCGGCGCCAGGGGGACATTTTCCTCATTGACCTGGGCTTCTCGTGGCAGGAATGGGAGCGCGTGTCTCGACTCAGCAGCAAGCAACCAGTCGTTGAGCTGGACAAGGACGTCAGTATCAACGGAACGCGACACACGCTCCGACAGGGCGGCAAGGTGATGAACCACGTCCAGATCTTCGGCGCCACTTACTGGGTCGGTAGCGGAACGCTTGAGGCACCTGATCACGCATCAATTGTCCTGGAACGCCCCCACCTTCCCGTCCAGGCCCGCTGCCACTTCGACCCCAAGAACGCGGACTGAGCGACGAGAGACAGGCCGAGATCTCGGCGCAAGGGTCGTCAGCAGAGCAGCCACCCCCTCTCCGACGGTGAGCTCGTCATCACCATCACAACCGTCGAGGTCACCATCAGCGACTTCATTCCCCAACCCGTCTACTTCGTGGAGCTTGAGACGAGCGAAACGGACCCGGCCTCGTGGCAGGAGTCCTTTGACTCGACTCGTGAGGTCTCCACCTACCTGCGCGGCGTGCAAGCCGGCATGGCCATGCTCGGGATCTACCTGACGGGACTCCCGTCGGTCCCCGAGTAGCACCAGCCCCGCACCCCACCTGCAACCCCGGCCCCAAACCGGGGTTGCACTATATCCTCTGACGTTCCTAGTCTTACACTCCTGGAATGTAAGCTGGGGAGTGGTCGAACATTGTCTTGGACTCGGCCATGAGGGATTCGATGAGCCATTCGGTGCAGCTCATGCGACCACCTTCCTTGAGAGGGACATGTAGTGCGTTCGTGAATCGTGTGGGAACTTCTCGATCGCGTAGCGCAGCATTGTCCGGGGCATGGCGGCGGCGTACCGATCCAGAAACTCCTCCTCGACCTGCTGATCCCGATTGCCAACCTCGCGCAGCATCCAGCCAACCGCCTTCTGAATGAGATCGTGCGGATCGTGGACCAACATCTCAGCGATCTTCAGCGTATCGCTGAAATCGTGCTGCTTAATGAATGCCGCGGTGCTGATGGTGGCAATCCGGCGATCCCAGAGCGACTTGGAACGGGCGAGTTTGTACAAGATCTTTCGCCCCTCTTTCACTCCCGGAGTGTACCGGCCTTTCACTCCGGGAGTATCCCCGGGTCGAGCAACGAGCAACCACGTGCCCAGAATCTGCGGCGCCGACGAGTCGACCAAATCCCAGTTATTCACCCGATCGAGATGTTCGAAGTAAAACTCAACGATGCTTCTAGGTTCGACCCTAAGGGTCCTACCTAGAAGCTGATCTCTCATCGCACGCTCGAACTGATCAACGAGGATGAGGAGGGCCGTCAATCGGTGTTCGTGGATCTTTGAGGCAAGGAGTCTCGCGATCTGGGAAAGCGGGAGCTCACGAAACTGCCGTGCGATTTTCCGTTGCTCGGGTACCGCCACGCCGAGGAACTCGTCACCCTCGCCGTACTGTCCGGGTCCGGTTTTGAAAAACCACGCCGAGCTTATCGCCCTCTCCGGAGAGGCGAGCGCCTGGAGCGCACGTTGAACAACCTGGGCGGTCACGGCCAGAGTGTAGCGGAAAAGGAAGAAGCCGGGGCATCCTGCCACCGGCTCCGCTTGTGTTCCGGGCCCGCTACCGGGTCTCTTGTGAGACCGACAGGGCGAGCTCCTCGATCTCCACCATCTGGGCAAGCGCACGGAGACGCGCGGCCAACTCCTCCCGAGCCCGGTAGGTCCGCTTGATCTGGGCACCGAGCTCCTGCCAGACCTCGCGCGGTGAAACCTGGGCTTCCGCGAGGAGGGTCGGCAGATCCACCTCCCCAAGATCGATCTTCACCGCTCGTTCCCTCCCCCGATCCTTGTAGCCGGGCTCGCTGTTGAACTCAACGGTCACGATGAGCCACTCGTTGGCCCGGGTCAGACCCCAGATCCGGAGTCGACCGTTTTTCATCCGGCCGGTCCCGCCATAGAACACGAATCCCGTTTCAGGGAAATACTCCACGGCTCCCGCCGGCTGGCACTTGAACACCCCCTGCGTATGGAGGGAGAACCGATCAGCCCCTGACATCTCGGGTATGGGATCATCGACCCACAGGTCATGATGATGCCCGTGCTCCGAGCAGAGACACTCCAGGTCTCCAAGCTTGGGC
>JACQIO010000012.1 GCA_016198415.1 Candidatus Berkelbacteria bacterium
GGACCATCCCGCCTTACCAGGTTCGGCCGATGACCACCCGCGGCACCGACGGGCTCCTCAACCCCATCTACAACATCGAAAACTACACTGACGCTCGGGTGGCTAGACAGGTCCTCGTCAAGGACGCCGGACTCCTCTACGCTACCTTTGATCTAGAAGGCACCTGCCTGGGGAGCTACAACCTCACCGTCGAGCACGCCGGCAAGAACGCCTCCAAAGCCTCCGCTTTCACCGTCACCGATGGCCCCAAGGGCGAGGTCAAGGCTACCCTGAGCACTGCCTCACCGCTCCGCGTTGGCTGGGATGGGGAGGCGACGATTACCTACGAGAACATCGGCGAGACCGACGTGGTCGCTCCGCTGCTTGGCATCCTGCCGACGAACGCCACCTTCTCCATTCCAGGCGATCGTCTCTTCTATCGCAATGGGGTGAGTTTCTTGGCGACCAACCAAGAATCATCCCGCGGACCGGCCGGCGTCCTACCCGTGGGAGGAAGCGGATCATTCCGCTTCGAATATCGGAAGGACGATGAAGCGGGATTAAGCTCCGTGGCGCTTGACCTCGTCAATTTCTCTGGAGGGGACATTGAATTAAAACGTGGTCAAATGGCTGATAGCATTCTTGAGCAGGTCGGCAAACTGCCCGCGGAGGGTAATACGGACGACAATCTTGCCCGTGCCGAGCAGTACGCGCCTTCGCTCATGGCTCTCTCAAATACACCAGAGCTGGCGAATCTGCTGGCCGAGAACGCGACCTACCTTGGACTTGCCGATCAGTACCCAAGCGATCTCAACTCTCTCCTCGTCTTTGAGCTCCACGAACAGAATGCCTACGGAATGGCGGCAACGGCGATGGTTGGCGTGATGGGAATTGGGGGGCCGGGACTCGCACCCGAGCGCCTGAAGGTACTTGGCGAGAATCGACTTCTCCTCTTCATCCCCGATCTCACCGCTGGCGACGTATTCTACGAAGTCAGCGATGGGGTGTTCAAAGAGACGCAAGAGGATGGGAGAATGATTCAGAAGGAGGCCAACGGGTATCGACTTTCCGAGTCCGATGGCACGATCGTGCAATTTGACGGGAATGGACGTGCCAGCTCGATGGCAGGTCAGCTAGGCGCTGGGCTTCGCTACGAGTGGAACGGCAACCTTCTCAGCAGCATCGTCACGGATACCGGAACAACTCGGTTCGAATACGTGCGCCAAGGTGCTCAAACCTACATCTCTAAGGAAATAGATGAACTTGGGCGAGTGACAACCTACGCTGTCCACGAGTCGCTCGGGGGGAAGAAGTTCCGTGACACCGTGTCGTACCCTGACGGCAAACGATCGATCATCACGTATGTCGAAGGCAGACTCGTCAATCAGGTCATCGAGGAGGTGCTGGTGACAGGGGAGAAGATTGAATACGCCTATGACGAGCGATCGCGAACGACTGAAGTTCGTCGGCCAGTTGCCACAGCGACTTACGCATATCAACCTGGCTTGCGTGTCATCAAACGGATAGGGAGCCGTGCGGAGACTTACGTATACGACCACGGTGGTGCTCTTGTACGGATGGTTGATGCGAATGGTAATGAAGCACGTTACAAACGAGACGAGCAGGGTCAAACCCGGTTGGTTATCGGCCCCCACGGTGCTACTGGCTTAGCATATGCTCCTGACGGAGCCGTGACGAGCGTCACAGACGTACAAGGCGTCGTGACTCGCTTCGACCGTGCTGGCCCGAACGGCCGACTCACAGGGGTCACTGACGGACTCGGACATCGAACTGCCGTCCAATACAACACGTCCGGCGATGTTTCAGCGGTTGCCGACCCACTGGGGGCAGTCAGTCGTTTTGAGTACAACGGATCGGGTCAGCCCCAAACAGTCATCCAGCCTGGGACTACGGGGAGGGTGGAGTACGCCTATCGGCCAGAGAGTCAGCTTCTTGAGCGGATCCAATACGATTCAGGCTTAGAAGTTCGCTATGGCTATGACGAATTCGACCGGATCACCAGCCTGGCCAACGGCAATGAGATAGTAAGGTACGAGTTTGATGAAAGAACCGACCTACCGAAAAAGGTCACGAATCCGGCTGGCAGAGCATTGACGTACCAGTTTGACGATCTTCGTCGCCTAGTCAAGGTCACCTCGGACGACGGTCATTTCATCGAGTATCACTACACAGATAAGGGGCAGTTGGCCAGCATAACCAGCTCCGGGCTCGGGGAGCTCGTTCGGTTCACATACGACGACCAGGGCCAGCTGATCAGCGAGCAACGAAAGGATAGCGTCACCACGACGTACCAGTACACCAGTCTCGGGTTCGTCGAACGTGTCACTCGGGTTGGTGCGGGTGATAAGGTGCTAGATGAAGAACGGTACACATACGATACGAGTGGTCGTCTCGTCGCAATCCACTCCCTAAATCAGGGCACAACCACGTTACGCCGCGACGCCCTAGGGCAGCTTACTGGCGGATCGTTCTCGTCTGGGAAAACGATCGAGTACGAGTACGACGCAGTGGGCAATCGAGTCTCCCAAGTCATTGACGGACAGCGGACCATGTACTCAACAAATGCTGCGAACCAGTACACGCGGTTCGGTGATTGGACGCTTTCGTATGACGAGCTTGGTCGCCTCAATAAGAAAACAAACGGATCTGAGGAGTGGCGATATGAGTGGAGCGGTGCCGGACAGCTCATCGCGATCCATGGCCCCAACTTCGAGGCTACTTACAAGTATGATCCGAGCGGTCGCCTTGCCGCACGGACAGAGAACGGACAATCAACCGAATACCTCATCGATCCGCTCGGACTCGGTACAGTCTTTGCTGAGTACCAGGAAGGGAGGCTTGCTAGGCGCTATGCCTACGGTCAGGATCGTCTCTATGCTTCATTAGAGGACTCGGGAGGTGTGGAGCAGCTCCATGGCAACCAGGTTGGCTCGATCACATTCAGCACGTCGCCGACTAACCCAGAGGGCACGTCGTACGGTTACGAACCCTTCGGGACCGTAGCTGATCCAAGCGCTCCACGCCGTTTCGGATTTGTTGGACAGTTTGGCGTCCAAACTGATGGAAGCGGTCTCCTGTACATGAGGAACCGTTGGTATGATCCAGCGCTCGGACGTTTCATTAGCCCAGATCCAACGGGCTTTGCAGCCGGAGATACCAACCTCTACCGCTACGTGAAGAATCAGCCAGACCGACTGGTTGACCCGACCGGCTTGGAGATCCCAGGTACACCCACTGCCGCGAGTGCGCAACAGATGGTTGAGCACTGGCTGAAGTACATAGAGCGGAATCGAGCCCGAGGGAATCTTGAGGCGGTCAAATGGGGACAGCAGCAGCTCGCCAAGGCGTATCAAGTCTTGCTCCAAATCTTAGAACGAGAGCGCATTGCGCAGGCTGCATGGGAGGCGGCAAAACTCCGTGCTGCAATCGAGGCGGAGCTAAAAGCGCAGGCTGCATGGGAGGCGGCCTTGGCAAAGGCTGAAGCCGAGGCTGCGTGGAAAGCTGCCTTGGCAAAGGCTGAGGGACAAATCGCTGCTGAGGGGGCCGCTACTGTGGCCGAGGCAAGTGCTGTCTCAACTGCAGTAGGCGCCGGAGCGAGGACGTTCGGACAGAGACTCCTTGGAGGATCTCCTATTACGCTCGCACTTACCGCTGCCACGGAGTTCCCTAACATTGCACCGTATGGTCCTTACTGGCGAGCTCGTTACGATGCTGGCTACAACTCAAATGCTCCAGCAGAATTCGGGGACAGGGGTCTCGACCATCTGATGGACAACTGGGTCTGGGCTGATGAAGACGTTGATGGTGATGGCGACAGCGATGCGGCAGATATTCGTAAGAAAATCACCGACAAGGCACGGCAGGTGCAAGCAGATGCGGACTGGTGTCGGGATCGTGGGAAGTACTACCTCTGGCTCGGTGGGGAAGAGGCGCGAATCCAGTGGCTGGCTCACAACTGTCCCGAGTACCTCCGATCCAAGGATCCCAACGACATCCTTGGGCCCACCGGGTATGGGGAGGAGCAGTGGGTAGCCAACAACACCGTCTTCCCGTACGCCATTCGCTTTGAGAACGATCCCAAGCAGGCGACGGCCGATGCCCAGCAGGTGGTGGTGACCGAGACGCTCGATGGCAACCTGGATCTAGCGACGTTCGAGTGGGGGAGCTACGGGTTTGGATCGCACCGGTTCAGTGTGGAGGGTGAGGCCAAGACCGAGGACAGCTTCAGCCGCCGGATCGACCTGGTGGCTGAGCAGAACCTGTACGTTGATGCGGAGGGAACCCTCGATCGTGGCTCGCGCCAAGTGAAGTGGACCCTGACGGCGATCGACCCGTCGACCGGCCAGCCGGCTTACGATGCCCGCCGGCTTGAGGGCTTCCTGCCAGTCAACAATGACTCTCACGATGGCGAAGGGTTCGTCAGCTACAGCGTTCGACCGAAGAGTGATCTAGCCACGGGCACAACGATTGCGGCCAAGGCGAGCATCGTCTTTGACCAAAACGCGGCGATCGACACACCCGAGCACAGCAATAAGATCGACGCGAGCACGCCAACCGGTTCGCTCGGCAGCCTGGCCGCCGAGACGACGAGCGCCGGCATCGCGCTCACCTGGTCTGGCACTGACGAGGGCGCCGGGGTGGCCAGCTACGACGTCTTCGCCAGCGACAACGGCAGTCCATTTGCCCGCTGGTTGACGGCGAGCGCTGACACGACGGCGACGTACCCGGCCGAGACCGGCCACGTCTACAGCTTTGCGGTGGCAGCCACCGACGGCGCGAATCTGGCCGAGGGCGCGCCCGTTGACGCCGAAGGGACAACGACGGTCACGATCGCGGCTGCGACGACCTCGACTGGTGCGACGACTGGCACGACCCCACCGGCCAGCCAGGCCGAGATCGTCCGGGTCAAGCCGGCCGTGGTGGCCAAAGAGAACGCCGGGGGTAGCACCATCGCCCCGCCCGCCTTGGCCGAGCTGACGCTCAAGCCAGATGAATCGAAGGGTGCCAGTTCGGCCGCCTCGGTTGAGAGTGGCGAGACCTTCACGATCACCTTCAGTGAGCCGGTCAATCCAGAGACGCTCGTGGCTGACCTGGGAGGCGTGGAGGCGGCAGTAACCGGGATCCCGGCTGAGGCCGCCGAGGTGACTAAGGTGACCGTGACCGTGCCTGAGAAGGCGCCAGCGGGCAAACAGACCCTGACGCTCGCCTCACCCAAGTGGAACGCGGACCTGACGTACCCAGTGGCCGTCAAGGGCGTCAGTCGATCGACCATCTGGGTCCTGGTGGCCATCGGCCTGTTCCTCCTGGCCGGGGCTGGCTTCCTGGTCCTGCGCCGCCGCAAACCACCGCGTGCCCCCCTGCCGCCAGAAGAGCCGATCGCGCCAGCACCAGCGGAGATCACCAGACCACCCCTCTCCGCCTCCGGCTTCGGAGGGGCACAGCCAGCTAGTCAACCAGAAACCCAGGTACCCAGTGGACCAGCGCCCGTTCCTGACAGCCGGCCAAACCAGCAGATTGCCAGTTCACCCCCCTCCGCCCCCGGCTCCGGAGGGGCACAGCCGGTCAGTACCCCGGCCACCCAACGTCCCGTCGAATCGGCTCCGGCGACACCACAGTCCGGCCAAGCGTTCGGCCCGCCGGAGACCCGGGGACTGATGGACTCACCCAGTCAACCGTCGACCCGCGAGGCAACCCTGCCGCCTGGCTCGCAGCCGATCGATGCCGAGCCGTACAGTCGATCCGACGATGCGTCGGCGCACCACGAATCCTGGAAGGGTCTGACCGACCCATCCAGTTCATGACGGACCCAACTTCGCGCTCTGCGCTTCACTGGGCAAGTCAGACCCATGACGGATAAGACCCACCAGATCCTCGGCCTGACGGCGGCCACGGCTGGGTTCTTTGCCCTTCACCCGGAGGCTGACCTGACTTCGGCCGCCGCCGGAACGATCCTCTTTGGCGCCTTCTTTGGTTCGCTCATGCCGGACATTGACCAGCCGACGAGTCACTTCTGGGATTCGGTCCCGCTCGGGCGCTACGTCGGCCGGCTGGCGCCCCAGGCACTCGGCGGGCACCGGAACCTGTCCCACTCGATGCTGGGCTACTTCCTCTTTGTCTGGTTGGCCGGCTGGGTGGTGACCACCTTCATTCGGCCTGACACCTTCCTGGACCACGCGTTGTTCCTTGAGAGTTTCAAAATCGGCTTCATTGCCCACCTAGCCGCCGACGCCGTCACCGTCCAGGGGATTCCGATCTTCTGGCCGCTTGGTCCTAACCTCGGGATTCCACCCTGGCCACTCCAGGGTCTCAGGATTGTCACGGGCAAGTGGTTTGAGAACCTGGTGGTCTTCCCGGTCTCGGTCGTGGCGCTGGGGCTCGTGCTCGTTACCCACACCGATCGACTCTGCGCGCTCGCGCCCTTGGTGTGCCGGTAGCGCCAGAGCCGGGGACTTATCCGCAGCCCTCCCTTGACAGGCAATCGGCCTCCGAGAGACAGTCAAGCTAGCAATCGTGGAGGGGCAAAGGAGTAGTATGACGCGATGGCAGCTATGGACGCTTGGCCTCGGTGCCGGCCTCGTGGTGGCAGGATCGGCCGCTGCCGCCTTGGGCATGGCCAAGTGGGACTACTACCGGACCGATCTGATTCGATGTGCGGATGCGGAGGTGTTCGGTGTGCCGGCTTGTGGCTCGGACAACCTGGGTGATGATCGCCTCAAGCAGGGCGTGGTGACGATCAATGGCCGACGGCTGACGGTGCATCTCACCCGAGCCGAACCGAACGCCTTTTACTTTGTTGATTTTGTGCCCCTGCGCAACGTGGGGATTGATCCTGACAGTGCCTACGCGGCCGAGGGACGCCTGTTCTTTGGCGGTGTTGCCACCAATGGCGCCGGCAACGGCACGATGCGGACGGAGAACTTCAGTCTGATCGGGCCACAGCTTGGCTACTTTGTCCTCTCGAGTCCACAGGAGGAGTTCGTGATCGATGCCATGAGCCTGGATGAGGCAGGCGAGATCCACGCGCAACAGTTTGAGAACGAGGATCGAGAGTTTGTCAGCGGTTTTGATCCAGAGTTCGTGATCTTTCCCGGTCCCCCAGGACCAGTGAATTCGTAGCGTCAGCGCGGCTCTCCACTGAGACGTGCCCTGGGTGATCCCGGGGCACGTCGTCTATACTCACAGTATGCGGACCATCATCGTCTCCGATACCCACCTGACGAGTGTCTTTCGGCACCGGAAGTGTTCGTTCCTCCGCTCGATTATTGAGCCGGCCGATCAGGTGATCCTGAACGGCGACTTCTGGGACTCGTACGTGACGAGCTTTGACCGCTTTGTCATGAGTCCGTGGCAAGAGCTCTTTCCACTCCTCAAAGCGCGCAACGCCGTCTATCTCTACGGGAATCACGATCCCAAAGATGCGAGTGACGAGCGGGTGCGGATGTTCTCGGTCACACAGACCAATACCTTCGTTTTGACACTCCCAAACTTCCACTTCTCAAGTGGAAATGGAGAAGTGTCTGAGCTGGTCATCCAGCATGGGCACCGGATCGTCCCGCACTCGGATGCCTGGTTGCCGGGCTGGGCCTTGAATCCACTCTCGGCCGCGGCCGGGAGCTTCAGCGAGCTCTTGCCGTTCCGACTCTTTGGACCGCGCTACTTCCAGGTCTTTGCGCACCATAACGAGCGGATGAAGGCGTGGGCGGCGGCCAATCTGACGCCCAACCAGATTCTTGTCACGGGTCACAACCACTTGGCCGAGCTCGATCTGGCACATCGCTACATTTGCACCGGCTTTGTCCGCTACGGGTTGGCGAGCTACCTCAAGATCGAGGATGGAGCGCTCGAGCTGGTGACGGATCGATACTAATCGATCTTCTCCCTTGGACCCGTCGGGTCGAACCTGGAAGCGTCATAGCAGCGTCGCAAGAATCGTCAGACCAAGATCCATACCGGCAGTAGAGGGCCGGGACATGGTTCGAGCCAGGGCGCTGCCCTGGCTCGAGGTGGACCACCCCGGTCCCGACTAGATCGGTACCGGGGTGGTTGATCTGCCGACGAGAGCGGGGATGAGGCGCGACAGCTGTGGCGCGACCAGCTCCTCCATGACATCGGTTACGCTCTTGTGGGTGAGGGGATGGCCGTCGAGGGCTGCTTCGATTCCCACAGCCCAGTTGGAGATGCCGTTGATGGCTAGCGTGTTCGCCCCCATGGCCTTGATCGCCAACGTCTCGGTAACAAGGCTCATGCCAACGGTCTCGATGCCGACCCGGCGGCCGAAGTCGATCTCGGCCGGTGTCTCGTACCGTCGACCTACTTGGATGATCCCGTAGCGAACCCGTCGTGGGGCAGGTATGCCCAACTCGATCGCACACGCCTCTGCCTGCTCGAGGAACTTCGGATGGTAGAGTCGCTGGGCATCCAGAAACTCGCTCCGCATCAGGCGGGTCTCATCGGGATTGTCCTTGTCGAGCACACCCACCGTTGGGTCGAGGCCGGTCGGCAGGCAGAAGTGGTCTTCAACGAGCGCAATCGATCCCGGAAACAGATCCGGGAGCAGACTACCCGTGGCGTTCGTGAGGATGAACGATCTGCACCCCAACCAGCCGAGCGTCCGGACGTGGTGAGCCAGTTCGTGGGCGGACCGTTCCTCATACGGATGACCACGACCCTCGAGGATTGCTAGATCGCCGCTGAGCACCAGCGCTCCCCGGTGCCCACTCATCGTGCAGGGTCGGAAGTGCTGGATGTTCTGATAGAAGAGCCGCAGGTGCTCCGCGCCGGCGATGAGGGCCTCCGTGACCGCGGTCAGGCCGGATCCCAGGACCACGCAGTACTTTGGCGCCACATCCTTCTTTGTTTGCTTGCGGATCGAGTCAGCGGACTCCCGCACCATTCGTGCCGCACTGTCAAAGTCCAAGATCGTTCGTCTCCCTCCAAAGAGTGTGTCACGGAGCGTGACGTACCGACCGTATCGAGCGCCGGCTCTCCCGTCAAATGCGCGTGCCCCTTGATTCGTGCGTCGGGATTCGTGATTCTGAGCGTATGCCCGAGCTCCCAGAGGTTGAAACCGTCCGGCGAGGACTGGAACGAACGATCGTTGGTAAGACCGTCCAGTCAGTCGACGTTCGTGTGCTCAAGATCTTTCCGGCTGATCGAGCGCTGATCGACGAGGCGCTCGTGGGTGCGTCGATCGAATCCGTCGATCGACGGGCCAAGGTCATTCTGCTTCAGCTATCGAACAGCTGGACACTGGCGATTCACTTGAAGATGACGGGACAGCTCATTACATCGCAAAATGCAAATCGCAAATCGCAAA
>JACQIO010000010.1 GCA_016198415.1 Candidatus Berkelbacteria bacterium
GCCGGACAGCGTGGTGGCTGATTGGCCGAGCTCAATGTAGCCCAGGCCAACGTCGGTGATGATCTGGAGCTTATCGGCGAGCCCCGGGAAGTCTTTGAAGAACTCGAGGGCCTCATCCACGGACATGGCGAGGATATCGGCAATCGTTCGGTCGGCAAAGTGAACCGCCAGTGTCTCACGACTGTACCGCTGGCCGTGGCAGACATCACAAGGAATGTAGACGTCCGGCAAGAACTGCATCTCAATTCGAATGAGACCATCTCCCTTGCAGTGCTCGCAGCGGCCCCCGGGAACGTTGAACGAGAAGCGGCCCGGCGTGTAGCCGCGCTCCTTGGCATCCCGGGTGGCGGCGAAGAGCTCCCGGATTGGGGTAAAGACCCCCGTGTAGGTGGCAGGATTGGAGCGAGGGGTCCGGCCAATTGGGGATTGGCTGATCAGGACCACGCGCCGGATGTGGTCGCCTCCCTCAATCCGTTCGTGGGCGCCAGGCTTGACCAGGGCACGGTGCAGTTTGCGGGCGAGTGCTGAGTGTAGGACATCGGTGACGAGCGTAGACTTCCCTGACCCAGATACACCCGTCACGCACGTGAATGTACTAAGTGGGAAGTGGGCCGTCAGGCGTTTGAGGTTGTTGGCCGTTGCTCCCCGGACGGAGAGCAACTGCTTCCCCTTCCGCCGCCGCGCTGGCACGGGAATCTCCCGCGTCCCAGCCAGGTACTGGCCGGTGATCGAGGTGGCCACGTGAGCGACCTCGTCCGGGGTGCCTTGGGCCATAATGGCGCCACCGTGCTTGCCCGCGCCTGGGCCGATATCGACCACGTAGTTCGCGGCTCGGATCGTCTCGTCGTCGTGTTCCACCACGAGCACCGTGTTCCCCAGGTCCCTGAGCTCTTTGAGGACGGCGATGAGCTTCTCATTGTCCCGGGGATGCAGCCCAATCGAGGGCTCGTCGAGTACATACAATACGCCCGTGAGACGACTCCCCACCTGGCTGGCCAGACGGATCCGCTGGGCCTCTCCGCCCGCCAACGTGGTGGCTGATCGACTCAGGGTGAGATAGCCGAGCCCAACATCCTGGAGGAAGCGGAGGCGATCCGTGATCTCCTTGAGGATTCGCCGGCCAATCAGTCCCTCACGGGGAGTCAGCGTGAGGGACTGGACAAAGGTGAGGGCCTCGTCCACCGGCAGCTGGCTGAGTTGCGCAATGTTCCGATCTCCCACCGTGACCAGGAGGGTCTCAGGCTTGAGCCGGGTTCCATCGCAGTCTGGGCAGGGTGACTCGGCCATGTACTTACCAAGGTCCTCGCGAACCGCCTCGGACTCGGTCTCACGCCAGCGTCGCTCCAGGAGGGGAATGATGCCCTCAAACCGGATGTGAAAGATGTTGCGTTTGCCCTGGGTGTAGTAGACCGCCGGAATCCGGACTGGCTGCGCCGGTCCACGCAGGAGGAGGGCGCGCTGGTGGGACTGAAGGTTCTTGAGGGGCGTCTTCATGTCAATTCGGTAGTGTTCAGCGACTGCCCGGAGCGTGAAGCCGTACCAGTTCTTGGGCGAGTACGTCCAGGGGAGAATACCGCCGTCGGC
Organism: Candidatus Berkelbacteria bacterium; assembly: GCA_016198415.1. Classification (GTDB taxonomy): domain Bacteria; phylum Patescibacteriota; class UBA1384; order JACPKC01; family JACPKC01; genus JACQIO01. The sequence continues at coordinate 1,585 of JACQIO010000010.1, forward strand.
GATGGTCTTGCTGTCGTCGGGTATGACGAGGGCGGGATCGATGTTCCGCTGGACGCCCAAGCCATCACAAGTCGGACAGGCGCCGAACGGACTGTTGAAGGAGAAGGACCGCGGTTCCAGCTCGGGCACGCTCGTGCCACAGGCCGAGCAGCTGAGCCTAAGGTTGAACTCATGGAGTCCGGACTCATCCTCAAGCTGGACGATCCCATCGGCGCGTTCAGCCGCGAGCTCAATCGCCTCGGTGAGGCGGGTGACGGTCGTGTCGGTCAGGGTCAGTTGGTCAATCACAAGGGAGATGGTGTGGGCCTTGTAGCGCGCAAGCTTGGGCATCTGCTCGGCTAAGGCGACGGATTGGCCATTGATCTGGACGGTCGTGAAGCCGTCGGCGTAGAGATCCTGGAGGAGTTGGTGGTACTCACCCTTCCGTCCTCGGACGATTGGGGCGAGGATCGTCACCAGCCGCGGGGCGGTGCTGATGGCGAGCACGCGATCGACGATCTCGTCAACCGTAGTGGACCGAATCGGCTTCCCATCGTTCGGACAGTGGGGGAGGCCAATCCGGGCGTAGAGGAGTCGGAGGTAGTCGTTGATTTCCGTGACCGTCCCCACGGTTGAGCGGGGGTTGTGCGAGGCGGATTTCTGGTCGATGGAGATGGCCGGGGAGAGTCCCTCAATCACGTCCACGTCCGGCTTCCCGCTCTGACCGAGGAACTGCCGGGCATAGGAGGAGAGTGACTCGATGTAGCGTCGTTGCCCCTCGGCGTAGATGGTGTCAAAGGCCAGCGAAGACTTACCGGATCCAGACAGACCGGTGAAGACGACGAGGGCGTGCTTGGGAATATCGAGATCGATATTCTTGAGATTGTGCTCGCGCGCCCCTCGAACCATGATGTGTGTTTGGGGGTTCGTCATGAGTTGACACCAAGGGCTCGGCACCGGCCAGGTTCGCTCCCTACCCTGCCACTAGGTCTCCCCGCTCCGGGGTATCGGTACTCTATCATAGACCCGAACAGCCACCAAACACGGATCGTGATTGCGGGCGTAGGCCGCTTGACTAGCGCTGGTTCAGGGTACGGGCGAGTTTCCGCAGCTCAATGACTTCGTCGCGGACGAGGCTCGCTTCTTCAAAGCGGAGCTCGCGGGCCAAGGTTTTCATCTTCCCTTCCTGCTCCTTGATGAGCTTTGGCAGATCATCGGGATTGAGTGGCCGCAAGAGTTCTTGGGCGGGGGCACTCTCATCGTCAGCCAAAATGCTCTTCCGCTCTTTTTTGATGGATTGGGGAGTGATCTGGTGGGCGGTGTTGTAGGCGACCTGCTTGGCTCGGCGTCGGTCGGTTTCAGTCAGGGCTCGCTGCATCGATCCTGTGATAGTGTCGGCGTAGAGGACGACGCGTCCCCGGACGTGGCGGGCGGCGCGCCCAATCGTCTGAACGAGTGAGGTTTCCGATCTCAGGAAGCCCTCCTTGTCAGCATCCAAAATGAGGACGAGGGCAACTTCTGGCAGGTCCAGTCCTTCCCGAATGAGGTTGACGCCGACGAGGACGTCAATGTCGCCGCGTCGCAGCCGGTCTAGCGTCCGGATTCGTTCGAGGGTTTCTACCTCAGAGTGGAGGTAGGTGGTGCTGACGCCGGCTTGGGCGAGGTGCTCGGCCAGATCCTCGGCCATCTTCTTGGTGAGCGTGGTCACGAGGACGCGATCCCCCCGCTGGACGACGGTCTCAATCTCAGTCAGGGCGTCCTTCACTTGATTGGTGATTGGCCGAATGACCGTCTCAGGATCGACCAGCCCAGTGGGCCGGATGATCTGCTCCACCAGCTGCCCGGAGCGGCGTCGCTCGTACGGACCGGGGGTGGCGGAGATGTAGAGCCGCTGTGGTGTCCGCGCCTCAAATTCCTGGAAGGTGAGCGGCCGGTTGTCGAGGGCTGAGGGGAGGCGAAAGCCGTACTCAATCAGGGTCTCTTTGCGAGCCCGGTCCCCAGCGAACATGCCCCCAATCTGCGAGAGCGTCACATGAGACTCGTCAATGACCGTCACAAAGTGCTTGGGGAAGTAGTCAAGGAGCGTATCAGGAGCGTCACCAGGGGCTCGGCCAGTCAGGTGACGTGAGTAGTTCTCAATGCCGTTGCAGTAGCCCACCTCGCGCATCAAGGCGATGTCATGGCGAGTCCGGCGCTCAAGGCGCTCGGCCTCGGTTAGCTTGCCGCGGGTTCGGAGGGCCGCGAGCTGTTCCGCCAGCTCGTGTTCAATGGAGACGAGCGCACCGCGGAGCTGCTCGGGCGAGACCACAAAGTGCTTGGCCGGGAAGATCATGAGTCGTGGCGGTGACTCAAGGACCGCCCGCGTCACGAGATCAAGGATCTCGATTGCGGCCAGGCAATCACCATCCAAGCGCAGCCGGTAGATGCGTTCTTCATTGGTGGGGACGATATCGATGGTCCCGCCGCGAGCGGCGAACGTGCCTCGCTCAAAGGTGGCGCCACGGGCGTAGTACATCTCAACCAACTGACTGATGAGTGTGCCGCGATCGTGGGTCTGGCCGAGTGAGAGCTCCAGGAGACTGGCCCGATACATGTCCGGCGATCCAAGTCCGTAGATCGCGGAGACGGATGCCACCACAATGACATCGTCACGAGCCAGGACAGCGGCCGTGGCCGCATGGCGCAGCCGATCGATTTCATCATTGATCTCGGCTTCTTTCTCAATGTAGGTGTCGCTGGACGGATCGTAGGCTTCAGGTTGGTAGTAGTCGTAGTAGGAGACAAAGTACTCTACGGCGTTCTGCGGGAAGAATGACCGAAACTCAGCGGCGAGCTGGGCCGCCAGCGTCTTGTTATGGGCAATCACGAGTGCCGGACGCTGGACGCGATCTAGTACATTTGCGACCGTGAATGTTTTACCGGATCCCGTTACCCCCAACAGGGTTTGCTCCTTCACGCCTCGCTCCAACCCGTCACAGAGCGCTTGAATTGCCTGTGGCTGGTCGCCAGCTGGTGAGTAGCTTGAGGAGAGATGAAGAGTTGCGGGCGGATCCATAGGGAGTGTAGTATAGAGAAGAACGATATGTCTCCGCAACGACTACCTCGACTCACGCTCCCAGTCCTTGGCATCTTGACGGAACCCCATCATGAGCGGGATGGGGACGCCTTCGGTCCCCTGACTACCTTCATTCGTGACGTTGTGGAGGCGGCGCGTATGGTTGGGCGGCCCGCCTATGTCTTCTCCTCTCGAGATGTCCTCCGTCAGCGGACCATGGTCTGGGGCTGGTCTCGGACCAATGGGCGCTGGTCACGTGATTTTTTCCCGGTCCCACGGATTGTCTACAGTCAGCTGACCAGGCCAACTCGTCAGGACTTAGAGATTCTTCGGTGGTTGCGCGAACACGAAGGGTCACTCTGCGTCAATCACCCCGACCTCGATGCGATTGTGTTGGATCTCTGGCGACTGCTGCATATTGCCATGAGTCACCCAACCGTCAGCCGAGACATTCCCGAGCCCGTCCTCCTCAAAGCCAACCAGTCGCTTGAGCAACTTCTCTCTGATGGCCGGACTTACGTCGTCCGGCCTCGATTCCGTGGTCACGGTCAACCAGCGATCTGTCTCATGGAATCCCCCCAGGGAGAGCTGAGCCTCGTCACCCACCGTGATGCGCCCGACGGCACCCAGGTTTTCCACTCCAGCGTTGCGCTACGAGCCCATCTCGAACAGCGGTATGGCGAGGTGATTCTCCAACCATTCGAGGAACCGCTTCGCTATCACCGTCACCCGATTCTTGTCCGGTCAATTTGGCAGCGGAATGGCCTGCGCCAGTGGCAGGAAAGTGCTGCGGTGGCGAGGATTGGATCGGCCGGAGCGATGGCCGGTCAATTCACGACCGTGAGCGAACTGGACCGATTCCAACCGATCTTGCAGGAGTTGCTGGGAAGACGACTGCACAGCACTTTGTACCAGGTCAAGACGCTGGGTGGGGCAATCGCCCGACTGCTACACGAGCGAAGTCACGGTGCCGGGGAGCTGGCGGTTGATTGCTGGTTGACTGCTACTGGAGGAGTCAGACTCTACGATGTCACTACGGCCGGTGGGGGACTGGCCGTTCGTCAACTGCGGCAGCCCACGGCGAAGCAGCGGATGATCGAGACAATGCTTGCCTACGTCCGGTCTCTTGAGGATGTCCTACCGGCTGCGACCGCGCTTGAGGTGCAGAGCGTTGGGGGGTCACAGGTTCTTCAAGGCTAGCCCTCGTTCCCACTGTGTCCACAAAACGGATCTCCTGTGGGGAAAGGGCGGTGTCAAATAGGTTGTTGTAATTTGGTGACCCCACGGGGAGTCGAACCCCGATTTACACCGTGAAAGGGTGTCGTCCTAGCCGTTAGACGATAGGGCCGTACTGGTACTTGTGATTTGGGATTTGGTCATTCCCGCGAAGCGGGCTGGTGGGCCTGGTGGGGATCGAACCCACAACCAACTGCTTAAGAGGCAGCTGCTCTACCATTGAGCTACAGACCCATGTCGCGTTGCTCCAGACACCAGACTCCAGACAACCAGAACTGGGGAACTGGCCTCTGGTGGTCTGGTCTCTCCCGCACAGCGGGTTTGGTGCGCCCGGAGGGACTCGAACCCCCGACCTCTTGGTCCGAAGCCAAGCGCTCTAATCCGCTGAGCTACGGGCGCACGTCGCGTTGCCCCAGTTCTCAAACCACAGTGACCAGACAATCGGTTTGTAGGATTGTGGAGCGGGAGACGGGAATCGAACCCGCGTCTCAAGCTTGGAAGGCTCGCGCTCTCCCATTGAGCTACTCCCGCCTACACGTGCTCGTTCAACCTTCCCCTCGTGACGATACGTGGGTATGGTACGCGGTTTTGGGCGCGAAGAACAGTGAATGATACCGTCCCAGACTAACGGTGTCCAGTCCGAGAAACCAACGCTGCTGGCCCAGGCTGCATGGTATACTCCTCTCTGAGGAGGTGGTGTGATCAAATCTCACAACGAGTCTGGGAGCGCGCTCCTCATCACGCTGATTGTGGTCGCCGCGATTGGAACCATCTCATTCGCAGCCGCTCGTGGGGCGCTCTCTGGCCTCCAACAGCAACTTCGCCTTGAAGATGGCGCGAATGCCTATCAGGCGGCCCTGGCCGGGATTGAGGATGGGCTTCTGCGCTGGCGTCATAGTCGTCAGATTGAGGTGCCTGCCCAGGCGACCACGGGAAGCTGTGCCGCTCATCCGGTCACCTCATCGCCGTTTGTGGATCGAATTGATCTGACCACGGGCACGGTGCAGCCGTGTCTCAATCCAGCGCAGGCATCGGCCCCGCCGACCGATCACGTGGTCTACGATCTCAAACTTTGGTTCCGGCTCGATCCAGCCCAACCGGAGATCGTCGATTCGGTGGTCCGTTCTGGTGGCATCGAACCCGCCTTAGCCCAAGATCAAGCGGTGGAGTACACGGTTGACCAGGCAGTTCGTGAGGGGCGGGTCCTTCTCAAGGTAACGCCTCAGTCAGGAGTGATCGATCCCGGCGATCTCCTGGAAGTGATCGCAACGAACCACGCTGGGACCGAGACGCGCTCCCTCTTGTCTGAAACGGAGCTCCTGGCCCGCGGGTTTCTCTCTGGCCGAACGGCCCTGACCGAACTGGCCAGCGACACCCAGCAGATCCGCTTCAAGTACTTTGGACAAGCGCTCACTCGGTATGAGCTGGCTGCTTCGGCCGAGACCCCGCTCGGCAGTCGGCAGAGCGTTATTGAGTCCACGGGCTACTTTGGAGGAGCGAAGCAGAAACTCTCTCTGAACCTGGACCGAATGTCCGGTGAGCTCCGCGAACCTTTTGATTTCCTGCTCTTTTCCGGCGAAGGCGATCTCCGACCGGAGTAGTCCAGCGCTACTGACTCGCCTTGTCCTTGATCCGCTCAAAGGCGCGGAGGACCTCGAGTGGGACGGCAAAGACGATCGTGTTCGACTTATCGGACGAGATGTCGTTGATGGAGTTGAGCGTGCGGAGGTGGAGGGCTCCTGGGGCGGCGGAGATAATCTGCGCCGCTTTGGCCAAGTTCCCAGCTGCCTGCACCTCGCCCTCAGAGACCGTAATGACGGCTCGTCGCTCGCGCTCTGCCTCGGCTTGCTTGGCAATGACCCGCTTCATCTCTTCTGGCAGCGTAATATCCTTAAGGGCCACGTTCTGCACCTCGATTCCCC
>JACQIO010000014.1 GCA_016198415.1 Candidatus Berkelbacteria bacterium
AGCTTGGGCAGCGTGACGGAGTTGAGATGGGGCTTCAGCATCTGGCGACGGGCCTCGATGAGCTCGAGCCAAGTGCGCTCGCTCAGCGGCTTGGTCCGCACGAGCAGTTTCAGTCCAGTGGTCGCGGGCATACCCTTGACCTCCTCATGTAAACTAGGGAGGCGTACCTCCCTGCACCTCTTCTCTACGGACAAACCACGCCACGGTCAAGCGGCCAGCACAGTTTGAAGGCCCGAGACAGTCACCGTCTCGGGCCTTCGCCTACTCGCGGACGATGAGACCGCTCGGGCGCTCGACCCAAGCGGGCACATGTCCTGCCAACTGCTCAATTTGGGCCGCATCGGCTGCCACGACGCGCTCGACTGCCTCGTACTCGCCACCCGTCTTGCGCATCTGGGCCAGTTGTCGGAGTTGGCCGGCATCGAAGAGGAAACGCTGCCGGACTGGGGCCGGCACCTCCTCGCAGCCCTCAATCCCATGGAACCATGGGGCGCAGGCGCCGAAGGCGGCGTTGCCCCAACCGTAGGCCCAGTTGCCCAGACGTTCCAACGCTGCGTGCGTCTCGGCCTCCGGCAGATCGGCACAGAGCCTGAGCCGCCTGCCCCGGTAGAAGCTGCGCAAGCAGCGCCGGCAGAGGAAGCCGAGGAACTGGAGATCGTAGAACCAAGCGGCCTCACCAAGACCGTCACGGAGCGTTAGCACGGACTGCCGCAACTGCGCCGAGGCCAGCCACCAGTGTCGAGCCTCTTCCAGCGGTCCCTCAATCTCCAGGCGTTCCAAGGTCAGGACCGCTCGGCCCTCACCCCGAATCTGGCCGATGGCGTAGCCGAGGTACTCCCAGTACGCCCGGCACATCTCCCGGTGCCAGATGGAGCTTCTGAGATCGTGGAGGCTCATGCCAACCCGATCGCAGTCGCGGCGGCGCTCGAGCGGGAAGACCCCGTCGGCGTAGGCGTAGCGAAGGAACTGCCACCGAGCCTCGGCATCGGTATCGAACCGTTCCAGAAGATCGGCCAACCGGACCCAGATCTCCGGTGCATCGCGGGGGAGCCGATCCATGGCACCACCCCCTTTCGGAGTATTAGAGAGCCCCTTGGGAGTACCAAGTGGCTACGGGTTCGTCAAGGGAGCGAGGGGTTAGCGCGGCCCGGGCCGGAAACCGCCCATCCCCTCGCGCCGACCGTCATCATCGGGGCGGGCTCTGGTGTAGCCCTCACGTTGGAGCACCGACTCACGCTGAAAGACATTGGTGCCGTGCGCTTCCCAGAGCCGATGCTGCTCGTCCCAAGAGATGGCGTACGGATTGCCGGTCTTGCCGGCTCGGTACTGCCGATCGATTTCCGGGGATGGGAACGGGAACCGCTCGCTCCGAAGATCGTACGACGGCTTCCAGCCGTACTCCCTGAGATTGCCCAGATGCGGGATGAGGCCTTCTCGAACCATTCGCTCAAGCAGCTCGCTGGGGATCTGGTTGTGGCTGCCGGCGTTGAAGAACCCCAGGCCCATCAGCTCGCCCTGGTCGAGCCGAAGACTCCCCTCGGCCTGAAGCAGGTAGACGTCGTGGATGAGCCGATGTCCCTCAAACGTGAAGAGCTTCGGCGCCCAGTCGTCGGGCGTCTTCGGATCATGTTTCCAAGGAGTGATCCTCAGGTGGCGGCCGTACTCCTCTTTGAGTTCACGCAGCGCGGCGTCCCGGGAGTCTCGGTCGCCCTTCCTGGGCTCGATGCCTCCGCCGGGGAGTGAGTATTTGCCACTGGCTCGCTCAAGGCTGAGAAGAATGCTTCCGTAAGTTTTGTGGGGCTTCTTCCGACTCGTGTAGGGATAGACGACGACGGCGCGCCCGGTCCGTGGTTTGGGTGGCATGGAAGCTCCTTGCAAGTTTGGATCTGGACGCTGGCGGTGGGGGAGGGATTCGAACCCTCGAGGAGCTTGCGCCCCTACCGCCTTTCCAAGGCGGCGCACTCGGCCACTATGCGACCCCACCACGCTACGGGAGCAGATCGGTGATCTTACCGAGTTCGCCAGCGTCGTACAAGGGATTGTGAGGAACCGGCCGGATGGTGTAGGAGAGACTCCGATACTGCACGAGTGCCTCGTCGACTGCCTGCCGGCTGGCACGATCAAAGGCTGACGAGCGAAACAACTGGTCGAACTCCCGGAGTTGTTCAGGCAGCTTGGATGTCTGCCCGGGACCCAGGGCAGGTGGTCGATGGGCCTGTTCACCAGGATAGTACGGCACGTGGAGCAGCATCAACAGATCGGCCAAAGGGAGCTCGACGACCTCGCGCTCACCCGGCGCCCCGGCCCGCTCGAGCATCACGATCGTGAACCCGATCGGTGTGCTGGCTGATCGAGGTAGACCTGTCCCCGCACGGTGGGTGAGTGGGCTTCTCCCCGGCTCACTCCGCTGGTCTTCGAGCTGGGCCGCCAGACCAGCCAGCGATCCGCGCCAGAGCCGGTGCGACTTGGCAAGACCGAAGATCTCGTGCCAGAGTGGCTCGGTGTCTCGCGGTCCGGCTGAGAAGGCAACGCGCCTCAGCTCTTCGCGGGCTTTGGTCAACGGAGTGTGCTCCCGGGGCCTCTGACGCCGGGCATCGAGCGAGACCGGCTCCTCTGGCGTTCGCGGCGGGAGGCTCCGAGGTCCCTTTGACTCAATCGGATCCAGGTGGTACTGGAGCACCCGACGAAAGCTCTTGGGGAATCCCAGATCCCGGGCCCTTGCCCGCGCATCGTTGGCGAGTTTCGTGAGCTCTCGCTCATCGGCGCCATAGGACCGGTAGCCCTGCCACTCAGCTGCAAATTCCTGGATCCGGTTGAGGAACCGGCTGTCTCGGAGTGGGTGCTCGGGCGTGATCCGTTCCGCCGAGCCAGCGAGCGTGGCGAGCAGCGTGGCGAGCGGGAGCTCGGCGACGCGCGTCTCGGTCACCACGGAGACGACCACTTCCCCTAAGCGGCTGATGCTCTCCAGATCGACCGCCAACCGGGCGAACACCGTGTCCGGCGTCAATCGGTCCTGACGAGTCAGTTCACCACGGCTGAAGGCGGCGAGGTCGGCGAGTGGCACAACTCGAACTACCTTGATGGCCGTACCAATCTGCGGATCAACGGAGAACGACTGTTGCCACGCCGCCGCAGTCTTCTCGGGTCGGGAAAACTTCTGTCCGTCAAAGCGCTCAAGGCGAAGTTCAGGCGGATCCTCCCACTCGTCCAACGCTGGAAGATCCGCAGCCTGCAGCGGCCGATGCTGGCGGCGAGCCTGTTCCTCCCAGACCGTGGTGGTTCGCCGCTCCTCCAATAGTGCTTGGGGCGGTTGCGGGACGGGCGTGGGCGTGCAGTCGACCCACGTCTCGGGCTGCAGTTCCTGGAGCGTGTCCATGACCACGTCCGACTCGTCCGTCTTGGCCTGTGCCTCAGGTTGAGATCGGGCACGCCAGGTGGCCAGGTCGATCACCTTCTGGGGCACCTCCGGCGTTGGCGAGAAGCCGTCAATCATCGATGAACCTCACGGAGTATCGCCAGCATCGACTCTTCGTGTCGAGGCTGGCGAGTCGATACTTTCTGGCGGAGAGGGTGGGATTCGAACCCACGAGACGCTGACGCGCCTATTGGTTTTCAAGACCAACACCTTAAACCGCTCGGTCACCTCTCCGAGAACCAGCGATGGTAGCAAGATTGCGTCCGGATGTCGATCCCTGCTTCCATCTGTTACGATACATGGAAGCAGCCAGGAGGGGAATGTGGCCAAACGACGAACAGAGCGACAACCAGCCTCGGCCGTTGACGAACTCTCGGGCGCCGACGCCAGTGCCGAGTGGATTGCCTGGGAGGCTCCGGCCTACCGTCCCGCCCAGCGGGGCTGGTGGTGGTATGTGATCTTAGCGGTTGTGGCGGCCGTGGCCGTGGCGTACTTCTACGTCTATGACGATCGGAACTACTCGGCGATGGCCGTGGTCCTGGCAGCGCTCGTCTTACTCATCCAGCAGTCACGGGAGACGCCGCCAACGCTCCGCTACGAGCTGGGAGCACGAGGCTTCCAGGTGGGGGATCGACGCTACGGCTGGGATGAGCTGAAGAGTTTCTGGCTCTCTGAGGCTCAGTCCGGGGCGCACCACCTCTACCTTGAGACAACCAGCCGCTGGAACCCGGTCCAGACGATCCACTTGGCCAACGTCGAACCCGGCGACCTCCGCACCCGCTTGAGCCAACACCTTCCCGAACACCCCACCCGCGGCGAACTCTTCACCGATACGCTGATCCGCTGGTTCAAGCTCTAGGATCGAACCCGTGATCTAGCCACGCACTCCGTTTCCAGTAGTATCCAAGCAAAGGAGAAGGAGTGCTTATGGATCGTGAACTCAACAATCTGATCGAGCAGGAAGCCACCCGCCAGCGGGACGGTCTAGAGATGATCCCGTCAGAAAACTACGTCTCCCGGGACGTCCTGGCCGCCCTTGGCTCGATCCTGACCAACAAGTACTCGGAAGGCTACCCGGGCAAACGCTACTACGGCGGCTGCGAGTTTGTGGACGGGATCGAAAACCTGGCGCGAGAACGGGCTCAGGCGCTCTTTGGCGTCACCCACGCCAACGTCCAACCCTACTCCGGCTCCCCGGCCAACCTGGCAGTCTGCTTTGCCCTCTTGCAACCGGGCGAGACGCTGATGGGCATGCAGCTGGCCTCCGGCGGCCACATGACCCACGGCCTGGCGGTCAACTTCTCCGGCATCTACTACCATTCTGTCCAGTACACCGCCCGCGCCGATGGCTACCTGGATCTGGACGAGATGCGGGCACTCGCCAAGGCGCACCGGCCCAAGTTGATCATCGTTGGCGGCACGGCCTACCCCCGCGTCTACGAATGGGCCAAGTACAAAGAGATTGCTGACGAGGTCGGGGCTTACCTGATGGCCGATATCTCTCACATTGCTGGCTTAGTGGTGGGCGGCGTCCACCCCTCGCCAGTGGGCATCGCCGATGTCATCACCACGACCACGCATAAGACGCTGCGCGGTCCACGCGGGGCGATGATTCTCTGCGACGGCGAGCCGAGCAACTTCCTCAAGGCACCACCGGAGCAATCACGCCAGTACCTGCCGACGATGATTGATCGCGCGATTATTCCGGGCCTGCAAGGTGGGCCACATAACCACCAGACGGCGGCAATCGCGGTGGCGCTCCACGAGGCGGCTCAACCCGAGTTCAAGACCTACGCGGCTCAGATTGTGGCGAACGCTCAGGCCTTAGCGATCGCCCTCATGGAACGGGGTTACACGCTCGTGACGGGTGGCACGGATAACCACCTGATGGTCGTCGATCTCACCAATAAAGGTATCACCGGTAAGCAAGCTGAGAAGGCCCTCGATGCCGCTGGCATCACCGTCAACAAGAACACCGTCCCCCGCGATCCCCGCAAACCCTTCGATCCATCCGGCATTCGCCTCGGCACGCCAGCGCTCACGAGTCGGGGGATGAAAGAGGCGGAGATGACCCAGATTGCCGAGTGGATCGACGACACCCTTTCGCATCGCGACGACGCCGATCGGCTTGAGGCGATCAAGCGAGAAATCGCCGACTTCACCCGCGGCTTCCCACTGCCGGCCTGAGGTTCCACTCCCCACCATTCCACTCGCGAGTGGAATGTGAAATGTGAGGGCTCCGACCAGACTTCCACCTCCCCAACATCCACTTCTCAAGTGGAAATGGGGATGTGGAAGTCGGTACGAACGGAGGCATGGTGAAGGCGGCCTTGCGGCCGCCTTCGATTGTGCCCTCCGGAACCCTCGGCTTCCCTCTCCAGACGCCTAGCGGGAATGGGGCGCGGTGCGCAGCATCCCGCGGATGTAGCGCTGCTCGTCCTCCGTCAACTGGTGGCTCAGGTCCTCGAGCAGTGCCACCGTCAACTGGGACGGCGCATACCCCAGATCCCGAAGCTTGGTCTCCAAGTAGTGAGGGATGAAGTCGAGATGCCGGTAGATCCTTTGCCCAACGTGGCCAGGCGTCAGGACTACGTCCTCCCACCAGTCGACATCCCCCTTCAAGAAGTGGGTGTAGTGGATCGGGTGACGGAGTCTCCGAAACCCCTTCTCGACGACGGTCCGCACCGCGGAACCGCTGATGCCGGCCGCTACACCGACCAAGCGCTGACTGAGGACGACGGCACCAGTCTCCACGTACAGCCCTCGGGCCAGGAAACGCTGCCTGGGCGTGAGCATCTTGAGCATCCGCTCCTCCACCTCGCCCATACCTTGATCACCGAGGAGTTCGAGAATCTCCTCCTCGGGGGACTCCCCGAAGACGGCTCTGAACAGCCGCATAATGCATCCTCCCTTCACGGGCAAGCAACCACAGGTGTTCTCACTGGATGCGCGTGATTGCTACCGAGATGTTATAGGACAAAGGGAAACCAGTGATTCTACCTGTCCTTCTTGGGTTGTCAAGTTGGACGTGGACGTAGAGAAGGCGGCCGGTTGGCCGCCTTCGATTGTGCTCTCCGCTCGCGCGCGGTCCTTAGCCCCTGGCGTCGGTCGGCCACCCGTTTCTCTCGTTGAGGCGTTCCCGCCACCGGACGACGTCCCGGACCTGGAAGACCGGGATTCCCGGGCAGGCCAGAGCGACCAGCTGGGCGTTCGACGGATTAGTCCAGATCTCGTTCACCATCTCCAGATCGTCCTGCTCCAAGCAGGTCTGGAAGCGGGTGTTGACCAGGATGAGGCTGCCCTCGATCGCCCCCACGAGCTTGCCCACGCCCTGGACCTGCGCCGCCTCGAGATCGACGTACAGCTCTCCGGACTCTACGAGATTTCCACGTTGGATCTCGAGTAAGACGAGGTAGAGGTCGCCTTCGACGGACACGTTGCGGAGGTTGAGTCGTGCTCCCCGTCCGGCAAACGTCAGGTCGCGGATGTCCAGGTCGCCTTCGACGGTCAAGCCCTCCAGATCGAGCGTGCCGAGGAAGACCTTCTGGCCGTTCGGCTCCATGTGCTCCGTACGGAACCTCGTGAGCCCCAGGTCGCCCTCGACGATCACCGAGCTTGGCAGACCCATGCTCTCGAGCGAGATGCGAATGACTATCTCTTTCCTTACGCTGCTCGCGCCCACTCGCGTGCCGAGCTCGTCCATCCTCGCCTTCTCCTCGTCGTAAGCGCGATCGAGCGCCGTGTCGAAGGCCTCCGTGAACGCTTCGGCCGAGATTCGCTGCTCCTCCATGTGAGTATCCTCCTCCGTCAGATTCGAATAGGAAATGTACACCGTGCTCGGCTGTCGCCCGCACGGGACCAAAAAACGTACCTGAAGCGAACCTGGAAGTCAAGGGAACATGGATTGAGTGCGGACATGGTGAAGGCGGCCTTGCGGCCGCCTTCGGTTGCGCCCTTCACCTCGCCCGGTTACTCCGGGCTGGAGAAGAGCTTGGGGAGGTTCTCGTCCGTCACATAGTGTTGGATGACCCGCAGGACGACCTCCTCCAGACTCAGGTCTGTGCGAGCAGCCACCCGTTCGAGCTGCTCCATGACCTCTGGACCTAGCTCATCCGGGCCAACGATGAGGATGATACCCGACATGGCCCCTCCTCTGTTTCACCGCTTCCCTCGGTGCTCCGTACGGAGTCCTCCTCTGTCTACCAGAAACTCCCGGTGCTGGACAGGCTTGGGGTCTTCAAGTACGCTCGCCTGTCGATCTGAAGTGATGAGCTGGATCGGCATTAACATTCAGCATCCTATAGGTTCGAGGAGGAGGAAACGCGCATGGCACGGTATAGCGTTGCCTGCCGAGGGGCCAATGGGGGCACGGTCGTCATCGCGGAAGCTCACTCTGAAGCCGGTCTGGATTTTCAGATTCGAGGCGCCATCGAGAAGGATCTTCGCAAAGGGTATCGGTGGAGCCGCAAAGAAGTGATCCTTGAGTTACGGCTCCGGTACGCTGCTCCTCAAGCCGAGATTCAGGCGGTCCACGTCGACGTCCACGCGCTACGAAAAGTCGATGGCTGCCTGCTCAAGGTCATGCATTTCAACCTATTTGTGTACGATCGCGGCTTCAGAACAGACTGCTGAACGCTCCTAACCGGAGCGTCACGAGCAACCCGCCTCAGTGGCGGGAGGAAAGGAGGTGGAGAGGTTATCATGTTGATTCTCGAGAATCAAACCGTGCGTCACGCACGGCATTGGATGGATGTCATTGGGCAGCCAGACTGGGAGCCACTCGCGGCCGAACCCGACAACGTCGGCACCCTCACGCATGAGGTCAAGCCGATGCTCATAAAGCTGGTCTCTGCCAGGACCGACATCCCGGAGTGCGACCTGGAGTTGGGCGAGACCAAGGTCTCGCCCAAGAGTCGCCAGCTCATGATCACTGGGCCCGATCGGGTCCTGGCTCACTTCTGGGTCCTGAGCGAAACCCAACATAGACTGGCGATGCACCTCGACATGGAGCAAGCAGAGCAGAAGCGCCGCGCCGCCGAATGGACCGAGACGGAGGCTACGGCCGGGCGAGAGCTCGCGCCGGGCATCCAGCTTGGCGGGACCAACCCGCGCGCTCGGCACGGCTGAGAGGACAACAGGGGGAAGGAACAGCAAGAGGCCCGGGGTGATCACCCCGGGCCTCCACTCATGTCTCTAGTATTTTCCACTTGACAAGTGGAAAGTGGGGGTCGTCGCTTGGCTGAGCGGCCTACCCGAGTTGCGCTTGGGCAGTGGGGGAGCGCAGTGCGTTCAGCTTGGCCAGGGTGACGCCGTTCTGGGCGTTCAACTGCTCGAGCTCCACCCGCTCGATATCAGCCCGGACCATCATCTGGACAAGCTCAGGGAAGGTGACGGTCGGCTCCCAACCGAGGAGACGCTTGGCCTTGGAGGCATCGCCGGTCAGGACGTGGACCTCGGCCGGCCGGAAGAAGGCCGGATCGACCACCACGTGCTTCGTCCAGTCCGTCACACCGATCACGCCAAAGGCGGCATCCAGGAACTCGCGGACCGAGTGGGTCTCTCCGGTGGCGACCACGTAGTCCCCTGGCTCGTCCTGCTGGAGCATCAACCACATCGCCCGGACGTAGTCACCGGCGTAGCCCCAGTCCCGCCGGGCGTCCAGGTTCCCCAATCGAACCTCGTCTTGGAGGCCGTGGTGGATCCGGGCCACGGCATCGGTGATCTTGCGGGTGACAAAGTCCAGGCCGCGGCGGGGCGACTCGTGGTTGAAGAGAATCCCGGCCGAGGCGTGGAGGCCGTAGGACTCCCGGTAGTTGACCGTCAGGTAGTGACCAAAGACCTTGCTGACGGCGTATGGGCTGCGCGGCCAGAATCGGGTCAGCTCGGTCTGGGGCTCCTCTTGGACCTGGCCGAACATCTCGCTCGAGGAGGCCTGGTAGAAGCGGATCTTCGGATTGACCTCGCGGATGGCCTCCAGGAGCCGCAGGACACCCAGGCCGGTGAACTCAGCCGTCAGGATTGGTTGATCGAACGAGACCTTGACGTGGGACTGGGCGGCTAAGTTGTAGACCTCGTCCGGCTCAGCCCGGCGGACGGCGGCGATGAGGGAGGTCTTATCCAGGAGATCGCCGTCGAGGAGGGTGACGCGATCGGCCAGGTGGCTGATGTTGGTGTGGTTGGAGCTTGAGAGGCGCCGGACCAGTCCAAAGACCTGGTAACCTTTGTCCAAGAGGAGCTCAGCCAGGTACGAGCCATCCTGGCCGGTGATCCCGGTCACCAGCGCACGCTTCTGGGGCGTTGACTTGGTACGTGCCATGGCTCACCTCTTCATCGGCTCTGTCGATCCACACTCTACCACGACTGACGGGGTTTTTGTTCAAGCGCTTCCCACCCATGACAACTGACGCCGAACCAGGTATGATCCGGGCCGATGGAACACATGGACGGCCGAGCCCTTGCCGAGGAGGTCGCAGGCACGCTCCGCAACCGCGCGGCGGCGCTGCGTGAGCGCGGGATCGTGCCCACACTCGGCATTCTGGTGGTAGGGGACGATGAGCGGACGGCCAGCTACATCCGGGCCAAGGAGCGGATGGCGAGTGAGATTGGGATCGAGGTCCGGGTCCACCGCTTTGAGCAGTCCGAGCTGCCGGATCGCCTGCACGATCGCATCACGAAAGCCATGGCGCACTGGAACCGTGATCCGGCTGTCCATGGCCTGATCCTCCAGCTTCCGTTGCCGGCCGGCCTGGACGAGTCGGTCCTCTTGGATTGCATCGACCCGACCAAGGACGTTGACGGCCTAACGAGCACCAACCAGCACGCGCTCGAGGCGGGACAGCCCGGGATCGTCCCAGCCACCCCGCTGGGCATTCTGGCGCTCCTCCAAGCTTACGACGTGACCGTTGACGGCGCGACGGTCGCGATCGTGGGCACCGGTCGCTTAGTCGGTCAGCCCCTCGCCCACCTGCTCCAGGCCCGCGGCGCCTGCGTTCGGCTGGCTGATCGCGAGACGGCCGATCTGGCTGCGGTCACCCGCGGGGCCGAGATCGTGGTGGCCGCCGTTGGCCATCCCGGGCTCGTCACTGAGTCCATGATCGACCACGAGAGCGTCCTCATTGACGTGGGCTTGACCGAGCAGCATGGTATGCTCGTGGGAGATACCACCGAGGGCGCTCGGGCCAAAGCCCGCTTGAGCACGCCCGTTCCGGGTGGGGTGGGACCCATGACCGTGGTCTCGCTCTTGGGCAACGTGGTCCAAGCGGCCGAACAGTCCGCCCGGTCCCAGCCGTCAGCGTGAGAGGGGAGCGTCCACCGTGGCCAGTCCCACATCGTCCGCACCAACCACCGTCCTCGCCATCATTCTCCCGGCCTACAACGAGGCTGGTCAGATTGGGACGGTCCTCGACGACCTCCCTGACCGATTGCCGGGAGTCGACCGGATTGAGCGGATCGTCGTCGACGATGGCTCCCGGGATGCAACCGGGCCCATTGCTCGGACCCATGGGGCGATCGTCGTTCGCCACCGCCTCAACCGCGGCGTTGGCCTGGCCCGCCGCACCGGCCTGGCCGCCGCCCGGGCGATTGGCGCCACCGTCGCCGTGACCTTGGATGCCGATGGCCAGCACGACCCAGATGAGATTAGCACCGTGATCGCACCCGTCCTCGCCGGCCAGGCCGATTTGGTGGTGGGGTCCCGGCTCATGAACCCAGCCGGTATGCCGCCCATCAAGCGCCTCGTCAACCGAAGTGCCAACCTCTTCCTCCGGCTGGCGTGGGGGATTCACTCAACCGACTCCCAGTCCGGCTTCCGCGCCTACCGGGTGGTCAGCGTCAACCGCCTCCGTCTCCGGACCAGCGGCTACGAGGCCGACACCGAGATCCTGATTGCCGCCCAGGAAGCCAAGTTCCGGGTGATTGAGGTGCCGATCCGAGCCATCTATACTGAGTACTCAACGGGGGCTGGCCGTGGCCAGTCGTTGCTCAACAGCATCACGATTGTGCTCCGGCTGATCATCCGGACCATCACCGGCTAGGAGGCGTATGCTTGCCACCGCGATTGTTGGATTCTTTGCCGCCCTTGTCATCGCCAAGTCCTTTGACGAGTTTCGGCGGGGACGTGAGGCCTTCCCCGTCTTCCTCTTCTGGGTCATCACCTGGTTGGCCGTCCTGCTCGTCGCGGTCTTCCCAAGCGTCACCGTCTGGCTCCGCCAAGAGGTCTTTGGGCCAGCGGTTGGTTTGGGCACGTTCTTTGGGATTGCGCTGGTCTTCCTCCTCTTCCTCTCCTACCGGCTCTACCTCAAGACGGATCGGGTCGAGCGGGACCTGAATGCCCTCATCACCCAGCTCGCCCTCCGAGACCTGCCGGGAGGGCAGGAGGAGAAGGCCCGATCGAACCAGGGCTCCCGCGACCAAGCCTCGCCCCATCCATGACCATCCTCTTTGTCCTCGAGCACTTTCACCCCTACATTGGCGGGGCAGCCGTCCTCTTCTCCGAGTTGACGCGCGCGCTCGTTCAGCGCGGCCATGCCGTCACCGTCATCACCAGCCGTCTCCCCGGGACACACCCAGAGGAGGACTGGCACGGCGTGCAGGTGGTCCGGGTGGCAACGCCACTCAGAGGCGATCGCTACTGGTTCACCCTGGGTGCCGTTCCGGCCGTGGTCCGGGCCGCCAAGCGGGCTGACCTGGTCCACACCACCACCTACAACGCGACCGCCCCAGCCTGGCTGGCAGCCAAGTTGTGGCGCAAGCCGATCCTCCTCTCGGTCCTGGAGATCTTTGGCCCGCGTTGGCACACCTACCCGCTCGCCCGGCCCGTCGCTGCGCTCTACCGCGGCCTGGAGTGGCTGATTGGGTCGATGCCCTACCACGCCCTGGTGGCCATCTCAGAGGCAACTGCCCGCGATCTCGAGCGACTCCGTGGCTCGGACCGCAATATCCACGTCATCCACTGCGGGATCGACGAGGCCCTGTTTGCCCGGAGGGAGCGACCAACCCCGAGCGCGGACGCCTTCCGCTTCCTCTACTTTGGCCGGCCCGGGATCTCCAAGGGCGTTGAGTACCTTGTGGAGGCGATGGCGACCCTCGCCCAACGTGAGGCCCGCGCCCGACTCGATCTCATCCTCTCGGCCGATCCACCCGGGCGGCGGGCGGCGCTCATCGAGCAGATTGCGGCCGCCGGAATTGGACACCGAGTGACGGTCCGGGAGCCCGTCTCCCGCACTGAGCTACCCGGCGAGATTGCCGCCGCCGATGCGGTCGTTGTCCCGTCCCTGGCCGAGGGCTTTGGCTTCTCAGCGGCTGAGGCCTGCGCCGTTGGGACACCGGTGGTCGCCACGACCGCTGGTTCACTCCCTGAGGTCGTCTCTGGGAACGTCGTCCTCGTCCCGCCCGGCGATGCCACCGCCCTGGCCAGTGGGATGCAGCAGATGATGACCGGTCAGTCTCAACTCATGCCCGAGCGCTCCTTCCGCTGGGAGACCGCGGCCGCGCGGTACGAAACGCTCTACCAGGAGCTCGTGGCGTGAGAATCCTCCACGTCGTGCACCGGATCCCACCGTCTGTTGGTGGCTCCCAGCAGTACGCCTACCGCTTAGCCGTCGAGCAGGCCAAGCTCGGGCACGCCGTGACGATCGCCACCACCAGCTCAATCCACCCCACCGATGACGTCCCGGGCCTTTCGGTGACCGGTCTGCACTGGCGTGCCACCAACGCCGACGCACCGGCCCATGAGCGGCGAGACGGGATCGAGATCTACCGGTTTCGGCCGCGCGCCCTCGTCTTTACCTGGCTCTCTACCCCGCCCTTGGCGACCTGGCTTCGGCAGCATGTGACCGACTACGACGCGGTCCACACCCACGGCTACACCTTTGCCGAACCCTACTATGCCGTCCGGGCCCGAGGCCGGCGGCGAGGGCCGCGGCTCGTCCTCTCTGGCCTTGATCTCACCCAACCCCACGCCTCGCCGCTCTTCCGGGCCATGATGTGGCTCTACGATCACACCCACGGCCGGCGCATCCTCGCCGGCCACGACCGCTTCATCGCGCTCACCCGCGACAACGCGCGCGACTACCAACGGCTCGGGGTGCCCGCGAGTCGGATCGAGGTGATCCCTGTTGGCATCAATCCCAACGAGTTTGCCTGGCCGCCTGCCAAGAAGCCAAAGGCACTCCGCCTCCTTTGCGTCGGCCGTCTCGTCGCCTACAAGGGATTCCAGTCCGCGATCGCGGCCATGCCCAAGCTCTTGCAGTCAGAGCCACGAGCAACGCTCGCGATTGTGGGCCAGGATCAAGGCTATGCAGCCAGCCTCAAGGCCCAAGCCACGGCCTTGGGAGTCGAGCGGTCCGTCGAGTTCCTCGGCTCACTGCCCCTCGATCGACTGGTGGCCGAGTTTCGCCGGGCCCACTACTTCGTCTTCCCGTCTATCAATGAGGGCTTTGGGATCGTCGTCTTGGAAGCAATCGCGGCCGGCTGCTACCCACTCTTGGCAACGGTCAAGTCACTCCGCCACCTCTTGCGTGAGATTGGGGGCAGTCCCGTGCGGATAAGCTCACTCGCCGCGGGCGCTCGTGACATTGCCCGGGTAGTGACGACGCGTTCGAACGCGGAGCGCGTCCGGGCCGTTCAAGGCATGCAGACGACGGTCGCCGAGCGCTACGCCTGGCCAGCCGTTGCCCGGCAGGTCTTGGCAACGTACCATAGGTAGCATGTCAGCCCGGGAGGTCCAGCCAGGGATGTGGGCACACCTCGGTCCCGTCCTCATCGGACTGGCCCTCTTTGTCATCTGCCTCCCGCTCAATCTCTCCTACTTTGAGTCGTCCTCGCCCCTCTTTTCCGGCGATGACCCAGCCGTCCACCTGACGGTCGTCAAAAGCCTGGTCAACGGGACCCCGATCGACGCCTCCATCTTCCCGGGCGAACACTACCGACTGCCGATCTCGCTCACCCACCGAGCGGCGGCCAGTCTCGCCACCACGCTGGGGACCGACCCGATCCAGACGTTCAAGGTCATGCTGGTGGTCATCTACACGACGGTCTCGCTCCTGGCCTTCTTCCTCCTCGTCCGACCACTCGGTCTCCACTGGGCGTTCGTGGCCAGCGCCTTTCTCAACTTCCTCTTCCTCTTCCAGGAACTCTTCTGGGGCGGCAACTTCAACCAGATCGTCGGTCTCGCCCTCGTCTTTGGAACGCTCCTCACGCTTGATGGCCTCGTCCGGGCGCCCACGTGGCGGAGTCGACTCGGATACCTCATCGGAACCCTCCTCCTCCTCGCCCTGACCGCCCGCGTCCATGACCTGACGTTTTTCCTCTTGGGCGTGATCGTGGCGGTGGTGACCATTGGGCGGCTGATCATCACCGCCCAACGGCCCTGGGTCGCTGGGGGTGCCCTGGCTGCCCTCTTGGTGGGACTGCCCCTCGCCTTCACCAGGGCACCGGGGAACTTTGGCCTCATGCAAGAGCAGATCTCACTCCTCCAGTTCCCAATCCCGCCGGTCTTTGGGACCGCCGAGGCAGGCGCGGCGCTCCTGACCACGCTCATGCTGACTGGGCTGGTGTACCTGGCCAACCGGCGCGCCTGGCCACTGGTCGTCGCGCTCGTGGTCACGATGCTCTTAGCCACCGCTGGGAACAGCACCGAGGCCTTCTTCCCGTACCGGATCCTGGGCTACGCAGCGCCGCTCCTCATCCTGGCACTGGTCGCTGGCGGGGCGGCCCTGGCTTCCTTCCTCCGCCCCCCTGGCCAGGTGGCGATCGCGTTCTTTGTCCTGATCTTTGGCCTCCTCTACTTCCGCCAGACCTCGCTCATCTACCGAGCGACCTACCAAGGTGAGTCGTCGTTGCCAGCGCGAATCCCCGAGGCCGACGTCTCGGCCATGAGCTGGATTCGTGACCATACCCCTCCGGACGCGATTGTGGGGGGCGCCTTCAAGTGGGGAGCCTACATTCCCGTCTACGCAGATCGCCCCGTCTACTACTACCCCGATGCCGTGATTGGGTTTACCAGCCGCCCGGCCCTCCAGGAAGATATTCGTACCATGATGGCGGGCGAGTCGGCCAAGGAGCAAGCGGAGGCCAGCCAGCGGCTCGGCGTTGACTACATCCTGTGGGGGAAGCAACTGGCCGAGGATCGCCACCCCTACTTCAAGCGTATCGAGTACCAGAACCACTTCACGGATCCCGAGTACTTTGAAGAGGTCTATCACCATGTCGATGGCACGACGGTCTACCGTGTTCGCTAGCCAACTGGCCAGGATCCTCGTGGGTGCGTGGCTCGTCTGGCTCGGGTACCAGCTCCTGGCTGGCCGGACTGGCTTCTCGGCCATCGTCCCCTTCTCGTGGATCGATCAGGTCGTCACTGCCTACGCCCACTGGGTCGCTGGTCTCATCGACTACCCGTACGCCCCGATGGCCGCCTTGATGGGCTTCACGCTCCGGACCGTGATGGCAAGTCTCGCCCTGGGGCTGATCGTGTGGTGGGTGGGAGCGAGTCCAGGATCGTCGCCAGCTGACCGGTCAGTGTCTGGCGGGAAAACGGCAGGCCCCGAGCCTCGAGCCGCCGCTTCCCAAGGACGATCCGCACGCCCCGGGCGACCGATCGTGGTGCGGGGCGAGTGACGACCACTACGTTCTTCCCGTACCGGCGCAACAGCGTGGCATTGTCGCCCGCTGGCATGAGGCCGAGGATCGGCAGCCCAAGCCTCAGGTACTCATACGTCTTGCCGGCAATGGGGCTGACCGTGGTGGCACCCCAAAACTCTTGGGTCAGGACCAGCGCCCGCAGACGTTGGAGCTCACTGAGGAGCTCCCGCCTGGGCAAGAAGCCGTGGTAGACAATGCGCGGTCGTAGATTGTATCGATCAGCCAGGGCCCAGAGCGCCTCGGGTGCAAAGATTCGTCCGTAGAGATGGAGGGTGAGATCTGGGACGAGCGCGAGGCCGCGCAGGAGTGGTTCGAACCGCTCGGGGTAGATCGTGCCGGCATAACCGAGGGTCCGGCCCGGATACGGATCAGTCGGCTTGGGCAGATTGGCAAAGAAGGCTTCGTCGTAGCCGTTGGGCAGGCAGTGGCAGCGGCCGTGCAGGAACGGATAGCGCTTGAGGTAGGCAGTCCGAGCCGATGGACTGGTCAGCAGGAGACGGTCAGTGAATCGCAGGATGACTGACTCCCAGAGCCAGCTCCACGTCCGGCCGACCGGCCCAAACCGGCCGTAGGGGTCGAGTGACCAGGCGTCGCGGAAGTCGAGGACCAGGGGCCGGTGAAGGAGCAGTTTGGCGACCAGACCGGTCAGGGTGGGACCAAAGGGACCGCAGTTGACGTAGATGGCACAGATGTGGCGCGATCGGCCCAGCCGGAGCGCGGTCGGAATCGCGTGGACGGCCCACCAGCCGCGGAGCCAGACCATCGCCATCCGACCGAGCGCGAGGCCGAGCCGGCTCGAAGACTGAACGGTGCCGGTGGCTTCTGAGAATCGGTACGGGCCAAGCGACCGACCGGATCGCCGGAACCAACCGATCAGATGCTCAAAGATGGTCGGAGGGGTGCGAGTGGCATAGGACGGATCGGACCAGGCCACGTCTAGCCCATCCCGACTGGTCACAACCACCGGTTGCCAGCCAAACTCGGGGAGATACCTCGCGAACTCTGAGACTCGCATCGCGCCGACCTCGGGACTCGGAGGATACAGATAGGAGAGCATGAGCACGACGGGCCGTTTCATACAAGAGACATCCGCTGAATTGCTGCGTCACTGAGCGAACAATGTTGTGGGTGTGTCACGGTATGACGTCGGCAGCCAGTCGCCCTCGATCACCGTCCCGGTCTTGGCCGAGTCGAGGACGTGGAAGGAACCGATAGTCGCCCGAACGGACTCCTCAAGCGAGATCGGGAAGAGGCCACCGGACGTCAGGGCAGCGCGGACGAGCTCAAGCTCAGCGCGGTGACCCTTGTCCTGGGTGGGCAATATCTCGGTCTGCTTGACACTTCCCACGATCGTGAGCGATTTGAAGTCCTCGAGGATTGCCACGGTGTGGTCCCGGTAGACCTCAATCCGCTCCTTGGGCGCCTCGGCACTGCCAAGGGCGGTGTAGATGAGCTGAGCAAGACTGCCGTCGTCAAGCTCGATCGTGGCCGAGACGTTATCCCGTGGCATCGTGTCGTGCGTGATCCCCTCGGTGCCAATCTGACGGGCCCAGAGCCGGACTGGCTTGGCACCGGTCAGCCAGAGGACGTAGTCAAGGAAGTGGCAGGCCTCACCGATGACCCGGCCACCGCCCTCATAGGGGTCAACGGTCCAGTGGGAGCGGGGCAGCGGTCCGGCGTTGGCCCGGATCAGGATCTGAGCTGGACCCGCCAGCCCACCGAGCGCTCTCTTCATGGCCACGGAGAGCGGTGAGAAACGGCGATTGAAGCCAACCATCACCTGGCGCTTACTCCGTCGAGCGGCAGCGATGACAGCCGCGGTTTCTTCCAGATTCATCGCCAGGGGCTTCTCAACAAAGACGTCTTTCTTCGCCTTGAGCGCCTCGATCGCCATCGACGCATGGAGGTTGTGCCGCGTGGTAATCACGACCAAGTCAACGTCCGGCCGCTTGAGGAGTTCGCGGTAGTCGGTTGTGACGACGGCTGCACCGTAGGTTCGACCCAGTCGCTGAATCTCCGACCCAAGTCGATCGGCGATCCCAACCAATCGGAAGTCAGCAATCTCTTTGAGGTTGGGGAGGTGCATCGCCCGGGCAAAGTTGCCAGCGCCCACGAGCGCCACGCCAATGGAGCCACCAACCGGGCGTGGAGCCGTATCCAAGATGAAGACCGGGGAGGTCGTCTGGCGCGTTCGTTCGGACGGCGGGTACGCCAGCACCACCCCGGGCAGATTCGCTAGATCTTTCAGCGTGCCATACGCAGCCGGCGCCTCATCGATGGAGAAGATGCGACTCGTCAGACTCGCCACATCAATCCGGCCCATGGCAAGCAGGTCAAGGAAGGCCTGCATGTTCCGGTTCTCGGTCCAGCGGACGTAGGCAATTGGGTAGTCGTGCCCACCAACTTCGTAGTCGAGGTCGTAGCGGCCTGGGCCATAGGAGGTGGAGATCAAGAAGTCGGCCTCACGCTGGTAGAAGTCCGGCCGCTCAAGGTCCATACCAACCGCGCCGACCACGACCACCCTCCCTTTGCGCCGGATCATCTGCATCGCTTCGTTGGCGGGTGCGCTCGATGACGTGCCGGCGGTGATGATCACCGCATCCGCCCCAACGCCGCTGGACCAGTCGAGGACCCGGGCCACGGACCTGTCCTTCCCCGCGATCGCCGATCCCGACAGTCCAAAGGACCGCGCCAACTTGACCCGAGCCGGGTTGGTGTCAATCCCGAACACCTGGCAACCGGCCGCACGGAGCAGTTGGACGGTCAACTGACCAATGAGGCCGAGGCCGGTCACGACGACGCGCTCGCCAAGGCGAACGTCGGCCCGGCGAACTCCCTGAAGCGCAATCGCGCCGACGGTCGTGTAGCAGGCCTGCTCGGTGGGGACACCGTCCGGGATCTTCGTGACGAGGTTGACTGGCACGTTATTGACCTCGGCGTGCGCGGCGATCGCTGCCCCAGCGGCCGCCACCCGGTCACCGGGTCGGAAGGTCGTGACCCGATCCCCAACCGCCACCACCTCACCCGCCGCCGAGTAGCCGAGGGCGAGGAGTTCGGCGTTCTCCTGGGCTTCTTTCACGATCTGCCGGGTTCGACTCACCCCGTGCTTGGCAACCATCGCCAACCCTTGCTTGACAAGGGCAGGGTTGCGGAGCGCCCGCACCAAGAGCGAGTCGGCCGTGGACTGAATCGCACCACTCTCCGTCCCGGCTGAGATGAGCGAGTGGGCGGTCCGGATCAGGACGCTGCCAGGGTCAACGGTGGGAGCCGGCACCTCCTCCACCACAATCGCGCCTACCTTCGAGAAGACCTGCTTCATGGGAGTTCCTCCACGGTCGTGAGAATGCTGGCGGTACCAAGAAACTTCAGGGAGACGATGAGCGTGATGGTCATCTGCCACCGGCCATACCCCTCTGAGTACCAGCCCCTGGCCTTCGTCATCGGCCCCATGCTAGCAGCCGTCCCCGTCGAGGACAAGCGGAGGGATCGTTGGCAATCCGAGCGACGGAGCACCACGTCAGTCGCCGTCTGCTCAACCCGAACGGCCGGATCCAAGACAAAGCGGACCGTCGCAGTGTGCTCACGGTCGTCAGAAGCATCGACTCGGTCGACAATCTTAAGGCCGTGCGGACCGATGGCAATCGTCCGACGACACGTGACCGGACCAGTCTCGTTGAACCTGGCGTCGATCTGCCACTGCTGACGCTTGGGCTGCCACGCGCCGAGGACAGGCATCCCGTCACTCCGCAGCGTGAATAGGCCATGATCCTTCAGGGATCGTGGTTCGCGCCCGTCAATCTCAATCGTACTGTGGGATCTGACCGAGCGAAATCGATTGCGGACCTCGGGTTCAGCCGTATAGGTCCCGGTGCCTGGATCAACGATCCAAGCCTGCTCGGAAAAGTAGGCCAGGCTTCCCAGATCGTTGTGGCTGTGGCCGCCCCAGCCAGCGCGCCCCACCCCACCGCACCGGAGCAGAAGGGAGCGGTTGCCCTGCCGCCAGCTGGCGAATCCTCCGTTGGGAAAGTGCTGCGTGGCTGGGAGGGGTAAGGCCGTGATCTCGTCCCAGACTGTGGCGGGGAGACCACCGAGCAGCCAAAACGCCTCCGGCTGAGACTGGCTGGCTCCCGTCTTGAGCGATCCGTCACCGAACTTGAGTGCCCCGAGGGCGAGGAGATACCGATGATCATTCAGGGACTGCCAGGTCCGATCATCAAAGATGAGGAAGCGCCCGTTGTCGTTATCGCCCACCTGAACGATTGACCCGTCTGGCTGGGTGTAGCTCATGACGAACCCCAGCATCCGGCGGATGACCTGCCGCTGGTTGGCAGTGACCGCGTGTCCGTGCCGCTCGAGCAAGAGCAGTGGGTAGGCAAAGAGCTCGAGCATCAAGCGGTGGTAACTGGTGCTCATCTCGTAGTCCACGCCATCGGGGAGAATCTGGCGGTCAAGCTGCGTGGTCAGGATCTCGAGGCCGGTCTTGAGCCACTGACGCGATTCGACAAACTCGGGCAGGAGGAGGCCGAGGAAGACCAGGCCGGCGCCGTTGCTGACGTAGTGGTTGCCCGGCGCCTCGGACACCTCCAAGTTGGCCATGATGTGACGAGCGTGGGCCAGGAGCGAGGTGCCGAACCGATCCAGGAAGTCCTGCGTGACCGCCGACGAGTCTTTGATGAAAGCGTAGCCGACGAGCCAGTTGGTCGCCCGAATGGCCACCTCCATGGAGACGCACCAGTTGGGCCCCAACTCAGGCGGATTGTCAGCGATCCAGTCCTCGATGAGCTCAATCATCTCACGGGCGTAGCGCTCATCGCCGGTCAGCCAGTAGGCCTGGCCAAGGGTGGGAAACCACTGGCAACGAGACAGCTCCCATGGGACCTTGACGTCGTAGGGAACGGCCTTCGTCTCTTCCCAGTAGATGATCTCCGGCCAGTACGTTCGGTCCCAGATGTAGCCGGTCTTGACGTCCTCCCGCCAGCGGAGTTGCCGGCCATGGTCAACCGGCCCCGAGCCAAGCAGATCGAAGGTATGTGTCAGGTACCGATCGGCCGCCGCAATCACCTCACGATCGTGAGTTGGGAACTGGCGGCGGAGTGCCTGCACGAGCCGGGTACGATCGGTCACATCGAACAGAAACGGAGGATGGACCCGGTCAACGAGCAGGGGGCGGGCCAAGGAGCGCCGGTAGGCATGAGCGGAGATGGCGGTCCCAAACCAGCGGATCCGGAGCCGTGTCAGGGCACGGCTGAGCCGTCCTCGACCGCCATGCCAGAGGTACGAGGCAAACCGCAGGCCGCGGCGAACAAGCGTTGCCATACGCTAGCCTTGACGACCGAGCGATCGGTACGCAGCAATCACCCGATCGGCGTTCACCTTCCAGGTGTGACGATCAACCGCCGCCTGCCTCGCCTGCCGGCCAAGGCGACGCCGGAGCGGCTCGTTGCCAGCCACCTCCACGAGGGCCGCGGCGAGGGCCGGCGCATCGCCGGGAGCAACCAAGCGAGCGGTCTGGCCGTCAGTGAGAACCTGCCCGATCTGCTCCAGGTCCGAGGCGACGATCGCCCGACCCATCGCCATGTACTCAAACAGCTTGGTGGGGGAACCAAAGAACTTGGTGCCATCGGCATTTTGAATGTGTGGGGAGACCAAAACATCGCACGCCGCCAGGTAGCTGGGGACGCGCTCGTGGGGCACGAGCCCGGCAAAAGTGACTCGATCAGCCACGCCGGCCCGCTCAACGGCTTGCTGGACATCCGGCTTGAGCAGGCCTTCGCCGATCATGAGGAAACGGAGACGCTTGAAGGCCTTGAGCGCCTGGGGAATCGCCTCGGCGAGGACGAGGACACCGTGCCAAACCCCAAAGGTGCCCAGGAAGCCCACGAGAATCTCATCCTTGCGGACCTTGAGTTCTCGTCGAATCGGATGGCCGTCGACCTCAGGCGAGAAAACGGCCGGACTGACGCCGTTGGGATTGACGATGATCTTGGCCGGATCCGCGCCCAGACGAACGAGATCATCCTTGAGGACCTCGGAGACCACGAAGAGCCGGTGCGCCGCTCGGAACTGGACCTGCTCAAAGAGCCAGAGGAGCCAGCGGAAACCGGCCGAGTCCCACTGGGTGCGGAGCCAGTACTCAGAGTTATTGACCTCCAAGAAGAGCGGGATGTGGAGGAGACGAGCCAGGATGGCCGTCGCCACGTGGTAGCCGCTGTGCCGGTGGTAGAGGAAGTCCGGTCGCTCGCGCCGCAAGATCGGCAGCGCCTTCGCGATCAGCGTCAGATTGTAGGCCATCTCGGTGCTTTCTGGGAAGAAGTCGAAGGCCCTCGGGTACCCGAACCGGTAGAGGGGCGTCGTCGTCTCGTCGAGCGTGGCCGGCACGACCGAGGCGACGAAGAACTGGCGATGACCACCCTCAAGCACGCCATCGGTGAAGCCGCGGATGTGGGTAAAGGAACCACCGAGCTGCTTGCCCAAGTAGTAGTCGGTCCGGAAGAAGGCGATCGTGAGTGGACGGCGCCGGGTGGGCGTCACTGGGATCGGCCGGAGCGTGAGCCAGAGTGCCGGCAGGGCCATCAGCCAAGCGACGGCGAGGAGGTAGCTCGCGAGAATGTCGAGCGCGATTCTCGGCAGGTCGGCGAGAACGAACGCGGTGCGCGAGAAGACAATCCGATTGCCCTGGTCGTCACGCAGCTCACGATGTCTCACGTTCGTGAGGATCCCAATCGCCTTGAAGATGAAGAGGCGGCGACGCTGCCGGAGATCTTCGGAGGCAATGATCAGCCGATTGCCGCGGATTCCCCAGAGCGCACGGACTGCACCGAGCACGCCGCGGGCGCGGAGGGCGGTAGCTTGGTGATCGACAAGCTCGTCGGCGGCGTACGCCCGCTCGAGTCCCTCCCGGATACGGCGGTAGGTCTCGTCCGTCGTGTCCGACAGACGAAGGAGGTGGATTGTCATACCACTACGGCTTCTTGGCGAGGTACCCGATCCGTTCGCCGAGGTAGACGAACGGCACTGCCAATCGCTCCACCCAGAGTGGGACGGTCCCAACCGGCCGATTCTCTGAGGTGAACTCGAGGATCTCCAGGCCGGCCCGTTGCAGGAACCGCTTCAGCTCCCAAGGGGTGAAGAAGTACGAGTACCCGTAGTCCGTTCGGTCACCCCGCCGCTGGTTGGCTCGGTGGCGCAGGTAAAAGAGGCTGTAGCGATTCGGCTCCGTGAGGATCACGTGACCACCTCGCTTGGTCACCCGAACCATCTCGGCCAGCGCTGCCTGACGGCCGTCGTGGGTTGGGATGTGCTCAATCGTTGAGAACGAGACGCTGATGTCGAACGACTCGTCGGCAAACGGGAGTCGCTTCGTGGCGTCGGCAACTTGGAAGGTCACCCGCTTCTGGCCTGTGTCACTCATCTCACGTTCGAGAATCTTCTGCGCTACGTCGAGGCTCTGCTTGTGGAGATCAATCGCCACCCACTCTTTCGCCAGACGTGAGAAGATGAGCTCGTCGATTGGTTCCGAGCAGCCAACGTTGAGGACCCGTTTCCCTCGCGGATTAGCCTGCATGAGGAGCGTCCAGTCGGAGAGCGCTTTCCGGGCCAAGTAGCCTGGATTGACCCGATGGCCTTCCCTGAGAAAGAAGCGCTCGGCCAGGTAGTCGTACGCATCCATGACCTTCGTCACATCAACGGTTGTTCCGGCATCAACCATGGGTTACTCCTGAGATCTGCTGACTTGGCGCCACAATTGTACCAAATCAGACCGTCTTGGCACGAGGACTGCCGCGAGTGGCGTGGCGCTGAGACTCCGGAAGTAGAGGAGGGACAGAGCCAACATCACACCGTAGGCCGCCACGGAGGCAAGGGCTGCGCCACCGATCCCGAGCGTGGGAATGAAGGCGAGGTTGAGGAGGAGGTTGACTCCCAGGCCGAGGCCAACGATGCCCACGGCGGTGATGGGAAGACCGCGAGCCGCGAAGTTGTTCATAAGGATCGTCTCGAGTGAGAGAAAGTAGATACCCGGCAGCAGGATCAGCGTTGGAGCGACGGCGCCGGCGAAGGCGGTCCCGTAGAGGAGTGGGATGAGCCAGTAGGCAGCCAAGCCGCCCACCAAGAGAATCGCGGCCATGATGACAACGAGCGTGCGGACAACCTGCGCAGTGAGCAGATCACGCCGCTCGGGCTCGGCGGTGGCGATTGGGAAAAAGAGCGTGCCAGTCGTAATCGCGACAAGGTACAGGGCATCAACAGCGAAGGCGGCGATTGAGTAGACCCCGGTTGCCTCGTTCCCCAAGAAGTGGGTGACGAGTAAGAGATCGGAGCGGATGACGAGGTAGGCGAGCAGGGTCGCGGCGTAGGCTCGGAGACCATAGCGAAACATCAACCGAAACAGGCTTGGATCTGGGCGGCGGGCGGGAAGCGCCCGAACTGCTCGAAAGTGGGCCAGAGTCACGCCAACCGCGATCACTGTGCCGGCCACGATGAGCGCGTCCGCTCCAACCTGCCACAGAACCACCAGGAGGATGCTCACCCCGGTTGCCACGACGTTACTCCCAACATCCAGGAGGTTATAGGTGCGAATCCGCCTGAGCGCGAGAAGGATATTCTGAGCCAGGGAGGTGAAGAACATGAACGGGACGCTCGCCAGGCCGATGAGAAGGATGGGTCTCGGCACGTCACCCACGATCGATGGCCAAGCCCAAGCCGCCACGGACGCGGCGCCGGCCATGATGCCACCCAGGACCATCGATGCCCAAACCGAGTGGCCCAGGATCTTGGGCAGGAGCGACCGATCTTTGGCCAGGAAGTACGTGTTGGCGTTCGGTAGGCCAAGGTTGCCAACTTGGAGCGCAATCCCCGCCAGGGCCGTCACCGCCGCCAGGACGCCCTTGTCATGGGGCCCAAGAAAACGGGCCACGATGATGCTCGAGAGCACCCCGAGGAAAAAGACCGTGCCCTTCGCCAAAAACGTCCAGCCAACCGAGCGGACAAAGCTCACCGCGCCCCCGCGATCCAGTGATCGTACCAGAGGGAGAGATTGAAGAGCGTCCAAAGCTGGAAGCTCGTATCCCCTCGCCCCGACCGGTGCCGATCAATCAGTTCACGAACGTGATCGTAGTCAAAGTAGCCGCGCTCCCGAATCCCTGAGGTGAGGAGCGTCTCCTCGAGCGTCTCGCCGAGTTCCTTGAGGAACCACTCGCGAATCGGTGCCCCAAAGCCCATCTTCTTCCGGTAGATGATCTCGTGCGGGATGAGGCCCTCAACCGCCTTCTTTAAGATGTACTTGGGCGTCCGTCCCTTGATCTTCATCTGCCAGGGGATGTTCATTGCCAACTCGACCAACTGGTGATCCAGGAAGGGGGTCCGGGACTCAATCGAGACCGATGCGGTGATCTTGTCAACCCGCATGAGCAGAAGCTCGGCCAGACGGAGCTTGAGCTCCACGTAGATCATCCGCTCCAGGAAGTCCGACTCGGGTTTCTGCTGGGCGATCGCGTCGTAGTACGGCTGGATCACCTCGAGCGAGGACCGGGTGGTCAGACGGGCGCGAAAGGCTGGGTCAATCAGACGGGCCTTGTCCCACTCCGTGAAGGTGACCGCCCCGCCCCAGAAGATCGGCTCGTCGTGGGCCAAGCGACGCAGGTACTCGATGCCCAAGTCCGTGCCGCGCCTCCCAAACCACCAGCGCCCGCCGCGGTAGAGGAGCTGGCGGAGCAACGCGGGGATCTGCTGGAGATAGCGCCACCGATCCAAGTAGAGGTTGGCAATCTGGAGGTAGCCTGAATAGCCCGAGAAGAGCTCATCCGAGCCCTCGCCCACTTGAGCGACGATTACCCCGGAGTCGCGGATCAGCTTGGAGACGAAGTAGAGCGGGATGTTGACCGGATCAGAGATCGGCTCGTCTTGACTCTGGACCATCTTTGGCAGGTAAGCCGCGCAGTCGTGCTGATTGATCAGGATCTCATGGTGCTCGGTGCCGTAGCGCTTGGCGACCAACCGGGCGTACTCAAACTCGTTGTACTGTTGGTGATCCTCAAACCCCACGCAGAAGGTCTTGACTGGACCGGTCGCAAACTCCTTGAAGTAGTGGACGTTCGTCGACGAGTCGATCCCACCGGATAGAAACACGCCGATCGGGACATCGCTCATCATCCGGCGCTGCACCGAGTCACTCAGGTGGCGCCGAATCTGCTCGATGAGCCAGCCTTCGTCAAAGTAGTCCCGCCGCCAGTGCTCGGGCCGTTGGACAATCGCGTCCCAGTACTGCCAGGTGGTCAGCTTCCCAGTTTTCTGATCGAGCGTCCCGGCCCAACCAGCCGGGAGCTTACTAATGCCGGCAAAGAGG
This sequence comes from Candidatus Berkelbacteria bacterium, assembly GCA_016198415.1. GTDB lineage: Bacteria > Patescibacteriota > UBA1384 > JACPKC01 > JACPKC01 > JACQIO01. Next base: position 26,397 of record JACQIO010000014.1, read on the forward strand.
GTCTGCGGCGCCGGGGTGACCAGGAACGACAGGTAGTGGTAGAGGGCCTCCTCGTTGACGTCCCGCCTGACCCGCGGATCGGCCAGAATCGCCTTGATCTCCGAGGCAAAGCGGAAGGTGTCACCGGTGGTCGTGTAGTAGAACGGTTTCTTGCCCAGGCGATCTCGAGCAAAGAAGAGCTGCTGCTTCCGCTCATCCCAGATGGCAAAGGCGAACATGCCATGGAGGCGATCGAGGCAGTCCAGTCCGTACTCCTCGTAGGCGTGGAGAATTGTTTCGGTGTCGCTCTGTGATCGGTACCGGTGGCCGCGCCGCTCGAGCTCGGGTCGAAGGTCTCGATGGTTGTAGATCTCACCATTGAAGACGATCCAGACCGTCCCATCCTCGTTGCTCATCGGCTGATGGCCGGCTGGCGAGAGGTCGACGATCGAGAGGCGCCGGAAACCAAGGCCGACGGTCTTGCGCTCATTGAGGTAGAGTCCGTCATCGTCCGGACCACGGTGGGTCATCGTGTCCCGCATGCACGACAAGAGCGCCGGGTCAACCCGCTCGCGCGATCGACGGAGCTGAACGACGCCAGTGATCCCGCACATCCGTTACGCCCTCGCCCGAACCAGCCCCAACCATCCCTTGGCAAGCGCGGCATTGATACTGGAGAGTCCATAGAGCGTTGCCAGCGCGAGGAAACTCAGGAGGTAGTGAGGCGTGGGTATGACCAGGAGCCCGGGCAGGGCCCCAAAGGCCATGGCTGCCCAGAACGCCCACTCCTGCCACGCCGGCAGCCGGGTGATGAGTTTGGCCACGAGGCCGAGATTAGCAAACTTGAGGAGGAAGAAGAACACGATCCCGAGCTTGGCGAAGATGGTGTCAAAGAAGAAGCGGGGCTCGGTTCGCAGGATCTCAAACACTTGCTGCTTGAGGATGGCTTCGTACTCGGCCGAGACGTAGTCAACGTCCGGATTGACACTGCGGGCCGCCTGGTCGGCGACCGTGTCGGAGTAGGTGATCCCAAACGGGTTGAAGGGAGGGGCGAGGTAGCCGAAGCCGATGTACAGGTTGTGCCAGATGGGATGAACATCTTCGACTGGCAGGTAGCCTGGTTGATGAGCGACCAAGTAGGCATCCCGATTGGCAATGAGGCCCGTGAAGACGAGCTGGATAACGGCCAGTCCGGCAACGAGAAAGAGCGCGAACGCCACCCGGGTTTTCAGGGCCAAGGTGGGCACGCTGCCGAGCGCGACCACCATGAAGATGAGGACGACCGTCCCCGAGTGACTTCGGATCAAGTTGCTGCTCGCCATCAGTAGGCCAGCCAGGAAGAAGAAGCCAGCATGCCAGCGCGAGACCTTCCCACCGTCTAGGAACGCCAGGAAGGCCGGGATGAGGAGCAGTGGCGCGATGGCCGAGATGACGTAGACATCCCAGATGAAGAGGCCGTAGGTTGCCAGGAGGCCCAGAGCAATCGTGGCAACCAATCGCTCAGGCCACGAACGAAAGAGTCGCCAGGTGGCGATGAGACCGACCACCAACGCACTCACCATGAGACCCCAGAAGAAGACAACCTGGGCTTGGTCCACAGGAATATCGAGCCAGCGGGCCAAGGCGGGGATGAACCAGTAGATCCCGACGTCGTCCGTGAATCCAGCTGGCGCCAACTGACCATCTGGCAGCTCCGACACGAGTGGGGTGCCGGTTCGCTCAAGACCATGCAACGCCTGCTCGAGGCTGTCCTGGCGGGACTGCATGAACGGCCGGACGAGTGACTCCAACATACTCGCGCTCCTCTCAGGCTATCGGAGATCGCAGATTGCATCGTCGATCGACGACTTGATCTGCGATCTTGGCTCGACCCTACCAGGGGTGATCGGCAAATGCTAGAGGGTCACCGAACGTGACTGGTACCTCGGCCACTGGGGCCGTCCACCCGTGCGCCAGACGCTCACCGCGTGGGCGAGACTGAGCGCACCATAGAGGACAGCCAGGGCCGCGAGACCCATGAAGTAGGGCGCGACTGGTAAGGCAACGAGGGCGGGCAGGGCTGCAAAGCCGATCGCCGGCCAGAACGCCCACTCGACCGCAATCGGCTTGGGAAAGAGGAGGCTTGCGAGAAGACCAAGGTTGGCCAGGAGGAGGAAGTAGAGGCCGAGGACCCCGAGTTTGGCCGCCAGCGTGGTCAGGATGAAGAGCGGGTCGGTACGGACAAGGGTCAGGACCGCCTGCTTGAGGGCAGCGTCGTAGCGAGCCGAAAGGTAGGGAGCCTCAGGGTCAATTCGCTTGGCCGCCTCAGCCGCGACCGAGTCATCCCAACGGATGTCATACCGGTTGTCGAGGAATCCAAGCCCCACGTAGGCCGGGTGCCAGAGCGGGTGGCTCGCCCCCCGCTCTTCGTAGCGTGGCTCGTGCGCGTGCAGATACCGATCCCGTTGTGCAACCAGAAGCTGCATGGCGAGGAGCGGAATGAGGACGCCAACCGCGAGGCTCGCCATGAGGCCCAGGCGCTGCGTCCACCGAAACTCTCTGGCCAGGAGGACGAGCACGAGGATAAAGAGGATGACTGGCGTCGCGGCGTGCGCTCGGATAAGCTGACTCGCCCCAAGCCCAACCCCGGCAACTAGCAGGAAGAGCGGGAGGGCGGGGCTCCGAGCCCAGCGTGTCACGAGGACGAGGAAGAGCGGGAGGACCGCAACGACCGCCATCGCCGGTACGACGTACACGTCACCAATTCGGAGAGACCGGTAGACTAGGAAGGCGATGCCGAAGGCCAGCATGAGCCGTTCCGGCCAGCGTCGGAAGAGGAGCCAGCTGCCCACCAAGCCAAGGAGCGTACTCAACCCGATGATGCCGACGAAGAAGATCGTGATCGCTTGATCAAGTGAGACATCGAGAAGTCGCGCGATCAGTGGGATGAAGGCATAGCTGCCGAGATCATCGGAGTAGCCGGCGGCAAAAAGCGTCCCGGCAAAGCCCGGGCTGGGTTCGCCCGGCGCCAGACCCACCAGCGGCTGGCCGGTCGCTGCGTACCCGTCGACCGCCCGGACGAGGTCTTGGTAGCGGCTGTCCATGATGACCATGCGAGACTCCCTACGATCGTGAGATGTGTCGGGGACGGAATACCCACAGCTTGTAGAGTACAAACGAGACCGTCAAGTAGACAACGCCGGCGGCCAGCTGCGCGAGGTACGGGTTGACACCGGCATTCAAGACCGCTTGGAGGGTGGCGAGGTTGGCAGCGTACGCCAAGATGAAGGTGGTCAGGAATGGCCCGATCTCGTGACCAACCGCGTTCTGACTCCGGAAGTTCCAGGTCCGGTTGAGGCCAAAGGAGACGATCAGCCCAACCGCGTAGCCCAGGGCGTTGGCCGGCGCGGGCGCGACATCGGCGAGCGCCATCGCCCCAAAAATCACCAGGTACCCAACGGCGCTATTGAGGATGCCGATCAGGCCGAACTTGATCAGATGGATCATTGTGCTTTGACCGCTCGGACCACGTACTGCCCACCGAGTGGCAACCAGCCGAGGAACCGCTCGAGCGGCGCGAGGACCTTGAGCGCGGCTGGGAAGAAGAGCGTCGACTGGCGGTGCGTCACGGTCAGGCCCCGGGTCTCGAGCCGTTCGATCAGTTCACGCGGCGGCAGCAAGATGGCGTCACTGTCAAAGGCACAGGTCCTGACCAAGCGGCGAGTGACTGGGTTGAGTGGATTGTGTTCAAAGATCACGACCTGCCCGCCTGGCGCCAGGAGCGCTTTGAGTTGCTCGATCGCGCCTGCGCGCAGCCCAGGAGCGATGTGGTGGAAGACTCCGGCCACAAAGATCGCGTCGTACGGCTTGCGCCGCTTCGCCTCCGGCTTACCCAGCACAAAGAACTCGCCATCTGGCACGACCTGCTGGGCAATCGCCACGCTCTTGGCAGAGATGTCGCAGCCACCAATCGTTGAGCCCGGAAACTGGGCGCGGAGGTAGGGTAAGTTCCGGCCGGTCCCCACCCCGTACTCAAGGACCCGCGCTGGTGGCGTTGACCGGTCCCAGAGACGGGCAAAGAGTCTGATCTTGTACTCGGCGTAGTAGGCGGTGTCCTTGCCAAAAGCCGCCATGTTATGGCCCAGGTGTTCCTCGTAGTCGGCGGCGTACGCATCAAAGTCAACCTTTTTCATGTCCCACCTCCTGCTCAATAATGAAGCGTGGTCGGCGCTTCACCTCCCGGTAGATCTTCCCAATATACTCGCCCAAGAGCCCGACGCACAGGATCTGGACCCCGCCCAGGAAGTAGATTGGCAGCGTCGTCGAGGCCCACCCGGGAACCGTGTTGTTGCCGACGAGACTCGAGGCCAGGATGAAGAGGCTCATCCCGAGCGAGAGGAAGAAGACGAGGAAGCCCGTCACCGTCACCAGGCGGAGCGGAACGACGCTGAAGGAGGTGATCCCTTCCCAGGCGAACGAGACCATCTTGAGCGGCGAGTACTTGCTCGAGCCGGCCCGACGCTCGGTCACGGTGAAGTGGACCACGGCCGTGGGGAAACCCATCTGCGAGAAGATCCCGCGTAGGAAGAGGTTGACTTCCTCGTACTCAGCCAGGGCTTGGAGGACCGCCTGGCTGGTCAGACGATAGTCGGCGTGATTCGGGATGACCCTGACCCCCAGAAAGGACATCAACCGGTAGAAGGCGAGCGCGGTCCATTTCTTGAAGAGGCGATCGGCACCCCGATCCTGGCGGACTCCAAAAACGATGTCGGCGCCGGCTCGATACTGGGCAACAAACTCTGGGATCGCCGCCGGATCCTGTTGGAGATCAACGTCGAGTGAGATGGCACAGTCAACCCTGTCCCGGACACTTAAGAGCCCGGCCAAGACCGCGTGTTGGTGACCAACGTTGCGCGCCAGCTTGATGCCTCGGACACGTGAATCACGATCGTGAGATGACTGGATGAGTGACCAGGTCCGATCGCGGCTGCCGTCATCAACGAAGCACAGGAAACTCCCCCGCGTCATCACCTGATCACGAACAAACCGATCGAGGAGGGCGAGGAGTCGCGTCACCGAACTCTCGATCACCGCCTCTTCGTTGTAGGCCGGTAGGACAATGGCGACGGTTGGCACGGGCCGCGAGGCCGAGCCGCCCTGTTGAGGGTTGAGGGTTGAGCCTGCCTGCCGGCGAGGCAGGGGTTGAGGGTGACGCCTCGGCATCATCGCGCTCGATCGTGGATTGGTGCCGGTGCGCCTGCCGGCGGCGTCACCACCGCTCTCGGAACCGAGAGCAGGGTGTCGAACGAGCCGTGGAGATCCGAAACGATGTAGAGGGGGCGGGCCTTGACCTGTTCGTAGATCCGTCCGAGGTACTCACCCATGACACCCAAGATGAAGAGCTGGACACCTCCCACGAACGTGACCCCAACCACAATCGACACCCAGCCTGGAATTGTGAAGGCGCCGGCCAGCTTGAGGCCGATCGCGAGCAAGCCGCCGAGGAACGAGAGCGCGGCAAAAACAAAACCAATGTTGAGCGCAAACCGGAGCGGGACGTTGGAGAAGCTGATCAGGGCATCCGTGGCAAAGCGGAGCATCTTGCGCAGGGGATACTTGGTGGTGCCGGCGAAGCGCTCCTCGCGGACATACTCCACGGTCGTTTGCCGGAATCCCAGCCAGCTCACCATGCCCCGCACGTACCGGTTGGACTCCCGGAGCGACCGGAGGGCTTCGAGCGCCTGTCGATCGATGAGCCGGAAGTCGCCCGCGTCGGCAATGAGGTCAACGTTCGCCATCGACTGGAGAAAACGATAAAAGAGATGGGCCGTCCAGCGCTTGAACCACGTCTCGCCCCGTCGTTCGCGGCGAACCGCATGAACAATTTGGTAGCCTTCGCGCCAGCGTCTGACGAGTTGGGTGACCACCTCGGGGGGGTCTTGAAGGTCGGCATCCATGACGATGACGGCCTCACCACTGGCCAGATCCATGCCGGCGGTGATCGCCAGCTGATGACCAAAGTTCCGCGAGAGGTTGACGACCTTGAATCGAGGGTCGCGACGGTTGAGGTCCACCAGGAGCGGCAGGGAGTCATCGTGACTGCCGTCGTTGACCAAGATCACCTCCGTTGGCTCCTTGAGACGCTTGAGGAGCGCTTTGAGCCGTCGGCCGAGCTCAGGGATCGTCTCAGCCTCGTTGTAGATGGGAATGACGAGCGAGAGCGTTGGGGCGGTCATACGCGGGCTCCCTGCCCGATTCGAGTCTGGGCCGGGTGAGCAGCCCAGGCTGAGGCGACGATGGATCGGAGATCGGGGTAGGCCGGTGTCCACCCCAGCGTCCGCCGGGCAGCCGACGGGTCGGCCACCAGGCTGGCGGGATCGCCGGCTCGACGGGCCACCCGCTTGACCTCAACCGGCCTGCCGGTCACCGCCTCGACGGTCTCGATGACCGTCCGAACTGAGGCACCGTGGCCACTGCCCAGGTTGAAGGCGTGGGCTCCAGGGTGCTCGGTCACGTAGTCGAGGGCAGCCAGGTGAGCCTGCGCAATATCGACGACGTGCACGTAGTCACGGACGGCCGTCCCGTCGTCCGTTGGGTAGTCAGTGCCAAAGAGCTGGAATGGTCCGGGACGCTGGCCCGAACCGTGGTCGAGGAGGAGCGGGATGAGGTGAGTCTCGGGTTGGTGGGCCTCCACCAGCGTCCCATCGGCAATCGCCCCAGCGGCGTTGAAGTAGCGGAGGGAGACCGAGTCCAAACCGTAGGCGTGGTGGAAGTCGCCGAGCATTTCCTCGATGGCCCGCTTGGTCCGCCCGTACGGATTGATCGGCCGGCAGGGGTGTGACTCAGGGATCGGCGTCGTCTCGGGAGTACCGTAGACGGCGGCGGTCGAGGAGAAGATCAGGCGCGTGACTCCTGCGCCACGCATCGCCGAGAGGAGGTTGGCGGTTGCAACCAGGTTGTCTTGATAGTAGAGGCTGGGGTCGGCGACTGACTCGCCAACAGCAATCCGGCCGGCCAAGTGGCAGACGGCCGTGATGGTGTGCGCGGCCAAGACGCGCTCGAGGGCCGGTCGATCGAGGAGATCGGCCGGGACGAACTGACACCGGCCGTCGAGGCCGGCGGGCAGCGGCACTCGATCGAGACCAATGACCACCTCGCCCCGGTCAGCCAGGGCCCGAACCACGTGACTCCCGATGTAACCAGCCGCCCCAGTGACCAAGTGTACGTCAGCCATCACTGCCTCAGAGACTACTCGGCCGATAGGTGACGAGCGTTATCCCGCCCATGATGAAGAGGAGGCCAAGGAGCTGCGACCAGCCGAACGGCTCTTTCCAGATGAGATGGGCCAGGTAGGCAACGAGCACGTAGCTGAGCGACGCGCTCGGGAACGCCACGGACAGCGGGAGTGTCCGAATGGCGACCATGTAGAGGAGGGCCGCGCCAAAGTAGGCCACCAGGCCGCCGAGTGAGGCGGGGTGGAGGAACTGGGCCCAACCAGGGGCAGCGCCCGAGCCAACTTTGAGGGCGATCTGGCCGGTCACCGCCAGGAGAATCGACAGTCCCAGGAGCCACGGTGCGCCGAGCGTCATTGCCCAACCTGCGTTGGCTCACGTTCGCTGACGGTTGGCCGGTGGGCAGTGAGCACCTCCGGCGTGGGCTCGGTCTGACCAACGCCATGGATGTGGACCTGGAAGCCGGCCTGCCGCCAGGCCGCGTGATCGAACCAGTTCCGGGTATCGAGGAGCTGCGGGGTCCGCATGAGCGAGGCGGCGTGCGTGGGACTGAGCACACGGTAGTCCTCGTGATTCGTCACGAGGACTACCAGATCGCTGCCGGCCAGGGCCGCGTCCAGTGGCACGAGCGGGAGTTCAAAGGCGGTGACGTGCGGATCGTGCAGCCGGACGGTCCAGCCACGACTGAGGGCCTGCTCAGCAATCGCCCGAGCCGGCGTTTCGCGGGCATCGTCGACGTTCGCCTTGTACGCCACCCCCAGGATCGAAATGGTCGGATTGGGCAGGTGGACGAGGAGAGACGCCGCGCGTCGAATCACGTGCTCCGGCATCGAGTCGTTGATCTCGCGGGCAGTTTTGATGAGGTGGGTGTGATCGGTTTCCTCAGTGAGAAACCAGGGATCGATGGCGATGCAGTGCCCCCCCACGCCCGGCCCAGGACTCAAGATGTTGACGCGGGGATGACGGTTGGCCAGCTCGATCGCCTCCCAGGCGTTGATCCCAATCTGCTCGGCCACGCGCGCGAACTCATTGGCTAGGGCAATGTTGATGTCCCGGAACGTGTTCTCCATGAGCTTGACCGACTCGGCGGTGGTCAGCGTGGTCAGGAAGAGCTTCCCCTTGGAGAAGGACCGGTAGAGCGCGCTCGTCGCTGTTGCCGACGGCTCATCCAGGGCCCCCACAATTCGATCATTGTGAACGAGCTCGTGGAGGGTGTTGCCGGGAATCGCCCGCTCTGGGCAGTGGGCAACCTGGAAGTCCCGGCCCGCCTTGAGGCCGGATGACTCGAGCGAGGGGATGAAGAGGCGCTCGCAGGTCTTGGGGGGGACGGTCGACTCCAGGATGACGAGGTTGTCGGGCTTGAGGACACCCGCCACCGAGCCCGCGGCCAGGATGACGTAGCGGAGCTCAGAGCGCTTGGCGCGCTCGTTGAGTGGGGTCGGCACCGCCACAATGAAGGTATCCGCCGGCTCAATCTTGGTGGTAGCGCGAAGATTCCCGCTCCGGTGAGCCCGCGCAACCAGGTCAGACAGACCGGGTTCCTCAAAGGTCACCTGACCAGCATTGACCGCGTCGACCTTGCGCGCATCGATGTCGTACCCCACCACCATATAGCCGGCGTTGGCCAGGAGGGCAGCCGTCGGCAGTCCCATGTAGCCGAGGCCAACGACACAGACCGTCTCCCGGTGGACCCGTCTCTTCATGCGACGACTCCTTGTTCGATGGGAGTGGTGAGAGGCTGGACCGGCGTTCCGCTGACGATCGCGACGATCCGCTCAGCCGCGTGTCCATCGCCAAATGGATTCGACCAGCCGCGGGGGCGGGCCAGCATCGTGGCGACCGCCGGTCCGATCTCCTCGGGTGTCCCGGCCAAGAGGCTCGCCCCAACCTCAACCGTCTCCGGCCGCTCGGTGGTGTCCCGGAGCGTTACCGCTGGCACACCCAAGATGCACGCCTCCTCTTGGATCCCACCGGAGTCGGTCAGGATCAGGCGTGCGTACTCCTGGAGGCTCAGGAAGTCGAGGTAGCCGCCCGGCTCAATCACCCGGATCCCCTCGGGAACCGTCAGGCTGAACTCGGTTAATCGGGCCAGTGTGCGCGGGTGCGCCGGGAAGACAATCGGGCAGGCCTGCGCTTGGGCGACGTCAGCCAAGGCCACGAGCAACGCCGCCAGCCGATCCGCGGTATCAACGTTGCTCGGGCGATGGAGGGTGAGGAGGAGGTACTGCTCCTGGGTGAGACCCAAGTCACCAAGAACCGTCGAGCGCTCGGCGGCCAGAGCACGGTGCTGGAGAACGGTGTCCACAACGGTGTTGCCAGTGATGAAGCGCCGCTCACTCGGCAGACCCTCCTGGGCGAGGATCGCATCGGCGTGGGCGGTTGGGGCAAAGAGGTAGTCAGCGAGGTGATCGACGACGATCCGGTTGAGCTCCTCAGGCATCGATCGATCGTAGCTCCGCAAGCCAGCCTCAACGTGCCCGAGCTTGATGCCGAGCTTGGCAGCCGCGAGCCCTCCGGCCACCACGGTATTGGTGTCCCCCTGGACGAGGACGGCGTCGGGTCGGCGTGCCAGCAACTCGGCCTCGATCGCCTCGAGCATCCGGCCGGTCTGGGCGCCATGGGAGCCGGAGCCGATCCCAAGGTTAACCGTCGGGGCCGGCAACTCGAGATCCTCAAAAAAGACTCGGTCCATCCGCTCCGAGTAGTGCTGGTTGGTGTGGATGAGCTGGACCGTGAGGTTCGCGGCCTCGGCAGCCCGAATGACTGGAGCCAGCTTGATGACCTCCGGGCGGGTACCCAGAATGATCGCGAGCGTCATGGAGCTCCTTCGCTCGCTCTAGTTAGCCATAACTGGTTCGGCGACGCAAGCGACGCACCTTGACAGCGAGGGATGGCCCTGCCACAATGCGCTGTCCGATGCTCACGCATCGGCCTCTCAATCATCCTTTAATATGAGGTGGATAGGTATGCACCGACTCAAGCAGCACGCGGCCCTCATCGCCTACCCCGTCTGGGCCGGGGGCTGGTGGTGGTACGGCCTGAACGGACACCAGGAGGCGAGGGTCGCGGCCTTCATGGCCGCGCTTGCCGCCTTCTTCACCCTCCCGCTCCTGGTCTTCGCGCCAGCGATGGCGCCGGGTGAGGTCAGCCTGGCCCCCAAGACCAGGGCGGAGTGGTGCAGCCTCGGCGGCTGCCTGGCCTACGTGGCGACGGTCATCGTCACGCTCTGGCTGACCGGCACCCGACTCTAGTGAGGGGGAGGGGAGCACGGAGGCACACTGAACCGGCCCGCCTGGGCCGGTTCTCACGTCTCTGGCAATGGAACCGATTTGGAAGCCGATCTCCCGCGCATCTTACACAACGCATTTGCCTACGATCGTAGGCAAATGCGTTGTTTGATGGAGGGAGGGAGAACTCAGAGCTGAAATCGTACCCGAAGGTTCTCATCACCATCGATCCGAGCCGTCTCAAAGAACAGGACACGCTGCTCGAGCTTGTACCGCTCTCGGAGCCAATCGATCTCGTCGCGACATGGCCACGGACAGATCCAGGCCGAGTGCTGGATATGGACGAAGCCAAGTCGGGTCAGCGTAGCGCGCAACCGATCGCGATCCTCCCGCCGCTTCTCTGGGACGTCCCAGATCACCACCCGCCAGCGCCCGTCCCACCGCTTGGGCCGTTCGAGCTCGAGCGACTCCTCTTCAAAGGCTGGAAGAAAGAGGCGCGTCTTTGAGGTCACCGTCACGTGGTGCCTAAGCACCTGCAGGTACTCTTGGCGGCGAAGACGAGCGAGCGAGTCGCGGAGCGGAACTGTCGTTCGGACAGCCAAGGCATCTTCCCGTGCGCGTAGTCCCAAAGACGACGTTGGTCGAAGGCGACCGAACCCACCTCCTCCATGAACCGTGCGCATTCGACGAGGATGAGTTTAGCGGTTCGTCCGAGCCCGCGCACTCGCTGCTTCAATCTCTGCCCTTTCCAATGCTGCTGATCTCGATCCCGCTCCATCGAGCCCTCCCACCAAAGCGTCCAGAGTTGCTACAGGGATCATAACGCATTTGCCTACGATCGTAGGCAAATGCGTTATCAGACCTGATCGCGTGCTGGTGCACGTACCGTGCCAAAGAGTTTCGGGAAGCCTGCCCCTTCATGCCAATCCAGCCGATCGCCTGAGCGGTGCACTGAGTTTAGAACGTACGCACCATGCGGTGGGTCTTGCCATATCCGAATTGAATCCTCTCACTTTCTCAAGAAAGTCAGAGTCCCAGTTGGGCGCGGTCGATGACGAAGAGTTGGCTGCCATCGGCAAAGCCGGCGATTCGGTTGACACCGCCAATGGCACTGAGTGACTGACGGATTGCCTCGTGGTCGGCAAAGAACGGGTAGGTGTCGAGCGTTGACTGCCCGGCTGGGAGTTGGCCGTAGAAAATGTGCGTCGCGCCGGTGTCGGCCAGATACTGACCGAGCCGAGCCTGGGTGTTGACGTCGGTCAGGGTGGGGACGCCAGCCACCCGATCACCTAGGAGTGCCTGGTAGTAGGGCGAGCTGGGCGTGAGGACAATCCGACTCTCCGGCGGGAGGGCCTGCATCGCCCGGGCCGCCGCAAAGCCGCTCGAGTTGAACCAGACGAGGTTGCGGAAACCGTAGGGGAGCTCGAACGGACTGGTGGTGAGCATGACGGTTGCTAGGACAACCACGGCGGCGGCCAGACCCCCGATCACGAGCTGGCGGAGCCGCGTCCGGCCCAGGGCGACGAGCCAGGCGAGGAACGCCCCACCGGCCACCGAGAGCGGGATGGCGAGCTCGCGAGCGAGCCGGCCGGGCAGGAAGCCCTCGATTCGCGAGAGGAGGAAGAGGGTGATGATCCAGCTGACCAGGAAGAGCTGTTCTGCCGCCCGGCCCGGGACGCGGCCGGTCAGGATGAGCGCCAGGCCAGCGATGCCGAGCGTCCAGACGGTCGGCCCGATCGTCTCGGCGTAGTCTCCCAGCGGGAGCGGCTGGGACCAGGCTGGGCCGAGGAACGAACCGGCACCGGCGGTGAGTGACGCAAGTGCCGGCAGGAGGACCGCCGGGCCGTAGTAGAGCCAAGCGAGGCCAGCGGCGACCAGGAATGCAACCGCGAGGAACTGGCCGACGGAGGCCAGGTGGCGAAGTTCGGCGGCCTGGGTGAGCGCGAGGATGCCAATGCCAACGGCCAGGACGATGAGCGTCACCACGAGCGAGAGGTGATGGGTGAGCGCAAGGATAGCCAGCGAGCCGACGATACCGGTCGCTCCGAGCCACGGCCGGTGGCGGAGCGCAGCGAGCGTGGCAGCAAAGACGAGCGGTGCCAGGAGGCCCGAGCCGATGAGGTTAGGGTAGTTACCATCCGCGTAGCCGGTCACCAAGCTGACGCTCGCGAGTCCCACCAGCCCGGCCGCGAACCAGCTCGCAAGCACCCCAAACCAGGCGCGCGTCAGGAGATAGACACCGATGATCGGCGCGAGGGCGGCGAGGAGACCGAGAGCGGTGACCGCCTCAAGCGAGGTGAGGCCCAAGAGCGCGCTCACCCCCCAGCTGGCGAGGTGGAAGAGTGGCGGGTAGTTGGTGACGGCCAGGACCCCGTTGGCTCGGAGCCGCTCGACCAGCTCCAGGTGCACAGCCGGGTCGCCACCAGGTGGCACGAGGAATCCGTCGACCAGGAACCCCCAGCCGAGGAGGACGAGCCGCAGGCCGAGGATGCCAGCCAAGATGGCGGCGGTCCAGAGGAGCGTGGCGGTCGTTGGACGCTCGGGCGCGGTCATGACTGCCCCTGCCCGCTTGCGGTCGACTTGGCAAAGAGCCAGAAGACGCCGTCGGACAGGCCGAGGAGGCGCCAGGGCAGATCCACCAGCGTGGTCAGTCCAGCGACGACGGCGAGCCAGCGCCGGTAGAGTCGGAAGCGCCAGCTCGGCCGGACGGGTCGATCACCGGCCGCGGCCAAGGCCATGGTCCTCGAGTCTTCGACCCGGCGCGGCTGGACCGCGAGGAGGAGCTGTGAGAGCGCGTGCATGACCACCTCATCGTAGAGGATCGTGAAGAAGCTGTGGAAGGGAGCGCGGCCGAGTTGGACCAAGCCAAGCTCCCTCGCGGCGCCATTGATCACCTCCGGCCTGACGAGGAGCTCCGGCTGGTGGTCGCCAAGTGCGCCGCAACCGAGCCGACCGCCGGAGAGCTTCATGAGCCACCAGTGCCAGGTCAGGGCGTTCCGCCGGCTAATCGCGTAGACGAGGAGCCGACCCCCCGGCCGGACGATCCGCGCCATCTCAGCGAGGACCCGGGCCGGATCCGGGACGTGCTCGAAGGTCTCAAAGCTGATCGCGGCATCGAAGGTCGCGTCCGGGAAGGGGAGCGCCTCGGCATCGCCCGTCTGGAGAGAGAGGGCGGGGAAGCGCCGCTGCCCCGCGGCAATGCTGGCCGGTGAGAGGTCAATCCCCGTTCCGACCGTCTGGAACTCACGCCGGAGCTGCTCGAGCCGAGCACCGGCATTGCAGCCCACGTCCAGGACCGTCTGCCCGGGCTGGAGCTCGAGCCGGCGGAGCCAACGCTCAAACGCGAGATCGCGGATCAGCTTGGGCTTGGCAAAGCCAAAGGTCCCGGCACCAGCAGCGAGATCGTCGAGCAGGTGATCATCGTAGAGCCGGGCCTGGGCGGCCTTGTGCGCGGTCGCATCAAGGGTAGGTGGGTGGGTCATCGTCACTCCCTAGCTCCCGGCAATGTCCCAGTAGGCATGAGTGGTCCGGGGAAACCAAGCGATACCATCGGCCACCAGGCCGACATCGAGTCGTTGGGTGCCACTACTGGTGCCGCTGTTCCGAATCTGAAAGGTGAAGGTGCCGGTCTCGCCGGGCGCAACGCTCGCTTCGGTCAACGTCGCTGGCCGATTGGCCGAGACCCAATTGGAGGCGAGCGGGAAGGTACTGAAGCTAAAGTTGTAGTCCCGGTCGACGGTCCCCAGGTTCACGGCTCCGCGACGCCAGGTGGCGGTCCCAGTGTTCCGGTAGCGGATCGTCATCGTTGAGGACTGCCCCACCGCGAGCGTGGGGTAGCGGAAGTCACCGGCCGAACTCGACCACGCGACAACCTGAGCGTCGTAGGCCGGGGAAACGGTGATGTCCCAGTACGCGTGCGTCTTGGCTGGGAACCACGCGATGCCGTCGGCAACGAGGCCGACGTCAAGGCGATAGCTCCCGCCAGCGACGGTCCCCGGGTTCGCCAGCTGGAAGGTGAAGGTCCCGATCTCACTGGGAGCGACACTCGCCTCAGTCAACGTCGCCGGTCGATTCGTTGAGAGCCAACCCGAGGCAAGGGGTTCGCTGTCGAGGCGGAAGTTGAAGTCCCGGTCAACGGTCCCGAGATTGACAACGTTCCGGAACCAGCGCGTTCGGCCGGTGTTCCGGTAGCGGATGGTGATGGTGACCGGATCGGTCCCGGAGAGACGCGGGTAGGCCCCCTCCTGACCCGAGCTCGACCAAGACACCACCTCGCCGGCGTAGTTGCCGGCATTCCGAATGGCGGCCTGAAGGTTGAGGATACCCCAGCCGGTCTCGTCAGTCCGCCCGCTCCCGCCCGACACCTGCCGAGCGGTGGAGAGGAGGATATCGACAATCTCCTGGTTGCCCGCGCTCGAGTGAAAGTCTTTGACGACCATGACACCACCGGCCACGAACGGCGTCGCCAACGACGTGCCCGAGAGCGTCGTGTAGCCACCGCCATCCTTGGTAGTGTAGATCGACTCACCCGGGGCCATGAGGTCAAGGTTGGCACCGTAGTTTGAGAAGCTCGACCGCGCGTCGCTACTCCCCACGGATCCAACGGCGAGGACGTGCTCGCTCGCGGCTGGGTAGCTGACCGTATTAGTGCTGTCGTTGCCACTCGCCGCAACCAGCACAATCCCCCTGGACCAGGCTTGGTCAAGGGCCGAGGTGAGGGCGGCCGACTCGGTCCCGCGGCCAAAACTCATGGAGATGACGTGGACTCCGGCATCAATCGCGTAGGTGAGTGCCTCAACGACATCGCTCGTCGTTGCCATGCCGGAACTATCAAAGGCCTTGACTGGGACGAGTTTGGCCCGCCAGTCAACCCCCGCCACGCCGAGACTATTGTTACCGGAGGCGGCCGCCACCCCAGCCACGCTCGTGCCGTGACCGTTGTCGTCGGAGTCGGTGTTGGCGGCCAGATCGGCATCGGTCATCACGTTCCGGCCGGCCAGGATCTTTCCGGATAAGTCTTCATGGGTGCCGTCGATGCCGGTGTCGATGATCGCAATCTTGGCGGTCGTCTTGCCCTGGACGTAGTCCCAGGCCTCAGGGGCCCGAATCTGCTCGAGCGCCGTCCGCTGGCTGGCGTAGTTGGCATCGTTCGGCGTGGCGGTGATCGCAAGGAGCGCGTCGTCCTCAATGCTCTCCACCTCGGCGAGCGCCAGACTCCGTTCACGCACCTGGTTGCGCAGCTCGGGATCCCAGACGGTCACTGTCACCACCCCGGTCCCCGGATGGAGGGCCAGATCGTCAGGGCTGATCCCGAGCTCAGCCGCCAGGCCGTCCAGCGACGGGGGGTCAGCCTGGAAGGTGATGAGGAGTTGCCGAGCGGCCCGTTGATCAGCCGGCGTGATCGGCCCGGCTCTCCCCAGCTCAGCGGGCGACGCCTGAGAGGCCTCGGCCGCCGGTTCCGCCCCTACCGGGCGGCTCCCGATTCGGAGCCCCAGCCCAATTAGCCCGCCCACGACAAGGAACCCAAGGAGCACTCGGACCTGGACGGGGAGCTCGGCCAGTCCAGTCATGCGCCCCCTCCTGGCTGTTGGGCCACCAGCCAGATCCGCGTCTGGAAGGCTCCAAAGATGAACCGTGCGAGCACGGGGTAGGTGAGCATCCGAACCGTCTCAAGGAGGCCCTCGTGTCGCGGCTGAAAGGCCTGGCCGCTCGCGTGATAGCGCCAGACCTGGGCAAACCCAACCTGGCGACAGCTGCGCGCGAGCGCCGCGGCATCCAGGCCGCGTTCGGTCACGCCAAACCGCTTGGTCGCAGCTACGGCGGCCGGATCAGAGGCGTGAGCCCGGTTCGGTTCGGCCAGGATGAGAACCCCGCCGGGTCGAAGACGTTGGGCGGCACTCCTGAGAGCCGGCTCGTCGGCTTGACAGTGGTGGAGGGCGTCATAGATGAGGACAACGTCCACGCGATCCGCTGGCTCGAGCGCGATCGGTGCCTCCATATCGGCGACCACAAAGGTCACCGCGACCCCGGCCTGCTTGGCCTTCTCCTTGGCAACCGCAATCATCTGGGGCGAAAGGTCAAAGCCGGTCACGGTGTAGCCCAGCTGAGCCAGGAAGAGCGAGAGCCAGCCTGGACCACAGCCCAGTTCGACGATCCGCTCGGCGTCCGGGGCGTGTCGAGCCAGGAGTGCCAGGAACGTGGCCACGTCAGCCAAGTTGCGCTGCGACTCGGCCCGATCGAACGTGCCAAATGGCTTAGACCGTAACCAAGCCTGCTCAGCTGGTGACAGCTTGGTGGGAAAAGCGATCTCGTGCTCTTTCATAGGGCGTATATCCTTGGCACAGGCGATCCGTTCCTAGGCTCCCACGTCCCAGTAGGCATGGGTGGTTCGGGGGAACCAAGTAATGCCGTCGGCCACCAGGCCAACATCAAGACGATAGGTCCCGCCAGTGACACCCCCAGGATTCGTCACCTGGAACGTGAACGTCCCCGTTTCGCCCGGGGCCACGCTCGCCTCGGTCAAGGTGGCCGGGCGGTTGGTGGAGAGCCAGTTGGAGGCGAGGGCGTAGCTCCCAAACCGGAAGCCAAAGTTCTCATCGACGGTGCCGAGGTTGACGGTGCCACGCGCCCAAGAAGCCGTCCCCGTATTCAGGTACCGAATCGATAGGGTCGACGTCTGACCACTACTCAAGGTGGGGTAGCGGAAGTCCCCGGCCGAGGTGGACCAGGAAACCACTTGGCCATCGTACGCCGGTAAGGTCCGGACTTCCCAGAAGGCATGGGTGGTTCGGGGGAACCAAGTGACGCCGTCGGCCACTAACCCGACGTCGAGGCGGTACGTATCGGCGTGGATCCCACCGTGTCTGACCTGGAATGTAAAGGTGCCGGTTTCGCCGGGGGCCACGCTCGCCTCGGTCAAGGTGGCCGGGCGGTTGGTGGAGAGCCAGTTGGAGGCGAGGGCGTAGCTCCCAAACCGGAAGCCAAAGTTCTCATCGACGGTGCCCAGGTTGACCGTGCCACGGCGCCAAGTGGCGGTTCCGATGTTCCGGTAGGTAATCGTGAGCGTTGCGGTCTGCCCGGACGCGAGGGTGGGGTAGCGGAAGTCCCCGGCCGAAGTGGACCAGGAAACCACCTGGCCGTCAAAGGCTGGGCTTGTGAACCGATAGGTGTTGTAGAAGAGGTTCCAGAAGTTGTAGTTCCCGTTGTAGACGTGCGGGGTGTAGCGGTAGAGCGAGGCGGCGGCTCGGTTATCGTACGAGCCACAGTTGGTGCCGTTGTGATCGGAGAAACAGAAGCTCTGACCAACTTGGTAGTCGGCAAAGTCGTGGCCTGAGGCACGCTCGTAGTTGTAGCGGAGCTGCCAGGCCCCATTCTCCACCTGCTTGGTGAATCCCGCGTAGGTGGCGTTACAGCCACCACCGTCCGGACAGGCGTAGCCCATGGCCGCCCGGAGCGCCCCCTCGCTGTACTCGGACCGGGTGATGAGGCTCTGCTCTTTCTGGAGGGTGGCCAGAATCACGCCGGGGTGGACGGTCCCCGTTGCCTCGGTGATGGCGATCCCGTTGATGCTGCCGGAGGCCTCGCCTACCCCATGCGCCGCATCGACGATGATCTGGGCAGCCGATCGTCCGCCCTCAGAGAAGCCGGCCAGGTAACTACCTCGATCCACGAGGAAACGTTGGACGTCGTCCACGCTCAGTGCATTCACGCTCGTGAACTCACCATCGGAGATGAGGTTGGAGGGGTTGAACTCAGCGGCCTGGACGACCGGCGCGAACAGGCTGAAGCCAAGCCCCAGGAATCCGAGTCCAACGAGCCTTTGGATAGATCGACGGGCATCGTCAACAGTCGACACGAGGTCTCCCTCCGTTCTTACGACGGAGTATAACATAGCCGAGTCTCCCAGACCTCTGGAGGATCAGATCACCAGTGAAATCCCAGTTCCTCAGACTGCCAGATGCTGCTGGGCTATCTGACCGACTCACTGGTCTCTGGTTCGCCTGGTGGTCTGAATCACCGAAAGGTGATCAGGTAGAGGGCGTAGGTCAGGCCAATTCCAAAGAGGCCACCGAGGACCCCCTGCGCGATGGTGTGACGGTGTCGGTACGTCCGGGCCCAAATCACGAGTGGCAGGCCCAAGAGTAACCACCAGCCCCACGGCGCCTCGGCCAAGAGGGCAAAGGCCGCCGCGGCCCCGGCGTAGACCCAGCTGTGGATACTGACCTTCCACAGGAGGGTGATCAAGGCCGCCACCAGGCCGTTGGCAAAGGCGACCAAGGCGAGGAGGAAGATGGTGGTTGGGGCATCGAGGAGCCAGAGCGTGATGATCCCCAGGCCGGCCGAGACAAGGAAGATGAGGAAGACGGTCGCGCGTTGCTCGCGGACCATGATGTGGATATCCGTGATGCGGCCAACCCGAACCCCCCAGATGACGTAGCAGGCCGGGATCAGACCGGTGAAGAGCAGCATCGTCCCCGCCCAGGTGAGGAACTCCGCTGTGGTATCGGCCACTCCCCAGGTAGCCCCCAGGACCAGGAGCGGGAAGATCACAAACGGACTCGCCACCGCTGAGATGAGGTAGGCAAGGCGACCCCGCTTGGATGAGGAGGCAACCGACGGACGCATGGAGCCATCATCCCGGAGCGCTCCAGGAGCGTCAATTCTGCTAGGCTGATCCTATGGTCTCTCTGCTAGAGGCTGCTCGAGACGCGGTGCTCGACCTCGTCTTCCCCACCCGCTGCCTCGGCTGCGATGCACCGGGTCAGTGGTTCTGTGAGACCTGCCTGACCGCCAGTCGACTGACGCGCTCCCTCACCCACTGCCAACGTTGCAACCGGTTTACCAGACGGCCCGGTCGGCTCTGTGGAGCGCACCGCCAGGCACTCGGGCTCCACGGTCTGGCCAGCCTGGGTGACTTCCACGCCCCACCGCTCCGCCGGGCCATCCACCTGGGTAAGTACGAGGCCGTCGGTACCGGCCTCACGGCCCTGACGACGCATCTCCTGGAACGAGTCGAACCGGTCTTGGCGGCCGTGCCGGTGGGCGTCCTGGTCCCCCTACCCCTCTCGGCGCCGCGGCTCCGGACCCGCGGCTACAACCAGAGCCTGATCATCGCCCGAGAGCTCGAGCGGCGGACTGGCCACGCGCTCTCGCTGGGCCTGACGCGACGCCAAGACGCCGGCCAGCAGGTGGGTCGCTCGCGGGCCGAGCGTCTCGATGCCATGGACGGCGTCTTTGCCTGGCGAGGTGAGCACGCCCCGCGCTCGGTCATCCTCGTCGACGACGTCATCACCACCGGTGCGACCCTCCGGGCGGCCGCCCAGGCACTGCGCACCGCTGGCGCCCGCGAGATCTACGCCCTGACGCTGGCGGATGAGGTCTGACCCTGCTCGATTGAAAATTCTGGCATCCGCGGGTAGGATGAATGTGACAGAGGAGGAGGACTATGGCGACGCAAGCTGCGACGAGCGATCTCACCAACGACGACTGGATGGATGAGGATGCGGGTGGCCAGCTGGCCATTGACGCCTACCAGACCGATGACACGGTGGTCATCAAGGCGCCGATTGCCGGCGTCAATCCGGAAGACCTCGAGGTCAACATCACCGAGGACACGGTCATGATCAAGGGCGAACGGCACGCCGGCGAGAGCGTCCAGCGCGAGCACTACTTTATGCAAGAGTGCTACTGGGGCGCCTTCTCCCGCTCCTACGTCCTGCCGACGGCCGTTGACGCCGACAACGCCGACGCCCAGCTCAAGAACGGCATCCTGACGATTACGATCCCCAAGCTCTCCAAGACCCGCGCCCGCCGCTTGGCTGTCAAGACGCGGTGAATCGCGACGGCTCTGAGAACTCGATCGTCTCGTCCTTGAGCACGGCGTGGGTGATCGTGTGCTGAACGTCTGATCGATTGACGATGGTCACCTCGCCCCCCAGGTGGACGTTCGGTCCAAACTGGACATCGCCCTCCACCGTCAGGCGCTCACAGGCCACCAGCGAAGGCAGCATCGGGAAGCGGGCCTCAAAGTCCGCCAGGAGACCGTAGTACTTGGGATCGAGGCGAATGATCGGTCCAGTCGAGCGCGACGGGTGGAGCCGGAGCTGACCGGCGTGGAGTTCGTAGGCATCGGACCGAACCGCCAAGAGATCGGTGGTTTTTTTGACCGGCACAAAGCGGGCCCGGGGGACTTGGACGGCCACGGCACCCGGGAACTCATGAATGGCCGAGCCCATCGCCGTCTCCAGCTGAACGACCGCCAGCGAGGTTGGGTCCGTAGGATCGACGGTCTTTCGATTGACGATCACGGGCAGGTTGAGCGGACCGGCCGCGAGCCGCTCCTTGACTGCGCTCAGATCAAGCCAGAGGCTGTTGGTGTTGAAGGCGCGGTGCCGAGTGATGTCTTGGAAAGCCGGCTCGTCCGCCGGCAGACACTGGGCGACCTCGCGCAGGAGGAGCCGGCCGTCCAGCCCGCGGGCCAGGTGACCGCCCTTGCGGTCCGCTTCGGTCCGCTCTGCCACCTCCATGAGGAATGGGTGCTGACCTTGGATGAGGGCGCCAAGGAGCGTTGGGTCGACGGTGGCGCCGAGGTTGTCAGCGTTCGAGACAAACAGGTAGCGAATCTCATCAGTCAAGAAGGTCTCGAGGAGCCCGCTCGAGAGGAGCGTCAGGTAGAGATCCCCGTGGCCCGGTGGCGCCCAAGCCAGCTCAGGCTCGGCCGGCCAGTCGACGGGCCCCAAGCGCTCAGCCGAAAGCTTGGGGAGCCGGTGCTGGAGGACGGTCAGGGGGACGGCCTGGTCAGGGTCCGCCTCGGCCCGACGCGCCAGGAACGCTCCCGTGGCCTCGTCCGTGGCGGTGCTATTCATGAGAACCAGCGGCAGCGAGGCACCGGTGCTCCGCCGCAGCGAGACGAGCTGATCGAGTATGAGATCCAGGAAGCTGGCGCTGCCCCGGATAGGCAGGAGCGACTTTGGCCCCCGCAGGCCCATGTTCGTCCCCAGGCCACCGTTCAGCTTGAGGACCGCCAGTTGGCCGAGGGCCGCCTGTCCAAGCGGCGTCACCTCGTCGATGGCGTCGTAGGCCGGAAGGTCGGTGACCGGCGTGATGTCCGCCTCCCGAATGAAACCCGCCTGACCGGCCACCAAGGATTGGTACTGACGCGCGACCTCGGTGATGAAAACCTCTGGCGCACCGTCAGCCACCAGCCGCGATGCCACAGCTGGCCACTGGTCCTGGGGGGTTCGCACACCGGTCATGATGCCTTGAGTCTAGCGGGGGAGGGGAGTCTCCGGCAACTCGCGACGCGGGCGTGCTACAATATGAGCAGCAGGGGAGGGTCCTCGACATGAGACCGATTCGTCGGTGGCTGGGATTACTCATCATCACCCCACTCGTCTTGACGGGCTGTTTTGGTGGTGGCACCACACCAACCCCCACTGACTCAACCGAGCCAGCGGCGAATACCATCGAGATCTGGCGACCCTTTGAGAGCGAGGAGGTCTTCAATCCCATCCTCGCTTCTATGGAAGCGAGCAACGAGGGCCTGGACCTCGTCTACCGCCAGATCCCGATTGAGGAGTACGATCTCCGAATCAACGAGGCCCTCGCCTCAGAAGCCGGGCCGGACATCATCTCGATCCCCTCAGACGCCCTTGATCGATACAAGGACCGCCTCGTCCCAGCCCCGGAGGGCGTGATCCCCTCGAATACCCGGACGGCAGTCACCACCAATACCGATGCCCTGGCGGCGTTCTTTGCGCCGGTCGTCAGACAAGACGTGATGCGCGACGATCAGATCTACGGCCTGCCGCTCTACGTCGACACCCTCGCGATTTACGTCAACCCCGCTCTCGTCCGGGCCCGGGCCCAACAATTTGACCGAGCCGAGCGACGGGAGGAGGCGGAGTTCCTCAAGTCCTTCGGCTTCAACACGTACGATCGACTGATCACGGCCATCGAACTCCTCACGGAACGAAGAACCGACGGGAGTTTTGAGGTCGCGGGGCTTGCTGCCGGCACGTCAAGTAACGTTCGGGCTGCCGCTGATATCGTCAGCGCGATGATGCTCCAGAACGGAACCCAGATGCTCGCTCCGGATGACCAGAACGCCACCTTCCACCTGGCGATTGACGGGCCGGCCGGCGCTAAGATTTTCCGGGGCACTGAGGCGCTCACCCGTTACACTAGCTTTGCAGATCCTGCCAACAGCTTCTATACCTGGAACGCCAGCATGCCGGATGACGTCCAAGCCTTCCTGGATGGGAAGGTAGCAATGATCTTTGGCTACCAGTACTACGAGCTTCTCTTCCGCCAACTCGCCCCAACGTTTAGCTATGCCGTCGTTCCTTTTCCTCAGATTGCTGATACCGAACGGCCGGTCGACTACGGCTCCTACTGGGTGGAGGTGGTCACCAAGAGCGCCGAGAATCCTGGGTTGACTTGGGGCGTCCTGGCCAAGCTCGGCGGGGACTTCAACCAAAGCTTCCTGGACAGCACCGGCCGGCCGTCACCCAGACCCACAACCGATGCGATCCCGAGTACGATCGGGCGAGCGAGCGAGACCAAGTCGCCCTTCAGCTACCAGCCCCAGACCGCCACCAGTTGGCGGAAAGGGAAGCGGCCAGACCGCGTCGACAACCTGTTCCGAGACATGATTCGGCGCGTCTCTCAAGATGGTGAGCCAGCCCAGACGGCCATTGAGGCGACTGCTAAGCTCGTCACGGAGCAGAGCCTCCAGACAGAGTGGCCGTGATGAACACGGCTATGTTGCGGGTGGCGGCCAACACCACCGGCGAGCTCGGTGGAATCCAGCTGGAGCCAGTCATTGATCCCAAGTACGGCGGGACCCTCGTGGAGTTCTTCACCAAGGGGGTGCCGGACTTCCTCTTAGGTTTTGCCGGTCTGATTGCCCTGGTCATGCTCTTGATCGGCGGCCTCTGGTACCTCTTCAACGCCGGGAACTCGGATGCCACCGGTCAGGCCAGGAACACGATGCTCTGGTCCCTGATTGGACTCTTGGTGGTCCTGCTCTCCTACGCGGCCCTCAACTTCATTCGCCAGGCGCTGGGGTCCGGATGAATCGTCTCGCGTTCCTCCTTCTGACTCTCCTCCCTGGGCTCGCGAGCGCCGAGGGCTTGCTCCCAGAGAACTTTGGCGACCCAGAAAACCAAACCTACGCCTACGTGCTGTACTCATTGAAACACCTCGGCAACGTTGCCATCCAGATTGTCTTTGCTGTCGCCCTCGTCTTCCTCATCCTGACCGGCTACCGAATGATCACCTCGCTCGGCAACGACAAGGCGGTCCAGCAGTCCAAGATGAGCATCCTCTACATCATCATTGGGATTCTGGTGGTCATCGGCGCCTACGTGATTGTGAACACCCTCGGCCAACAGATCCTCCGGTGAGAGACTTCCAGATGACCAGGGGGCCAGACTGCCAGTACATTTCCCAGGAGGATCCGGTCGGCTGACGGTCTGGATGTCTGATGGTCTGCCTGCTACGGGCAGGCATGTGGATAAGCTCAGCAAGCAAGTCGGCAGAAGATAGGGTAGTATCGGTACGTACACAGGAGGGATCAATGATGCACTCCGTCCGAGGGTGGTATATCAGGAATCGAGAACGAATCTATCGTATCGCAGGAACCGGCGCGGGCGTGGGGAGTCTCTTAGTCCCCACCACGGCGATCGGTGCAAGCGCTGCGGGCACAACGACAACTGGTGGAACAATCACGCAGCCGACTCTGCCACCTGGCTTTCAGAACCTTGGGGCGCTGATCTCCCGGATCTTCACGATTGCGGCTGGGATCGCAGGCATCGTCTTCTTGATCCTCTTCCTGATTGGGGCCATCCAGTATCTGACCGCCGCCGGCAATGAAGACAACACTAAGAAGGCCCGGACGCTCATGCTCGATGCCTTCGTTGGCCTCATCTTGGTCCTCGCCGCCTGGGCCATCGGGACCTTCGTGCTCAGTATTCTGGGCATCTCAACAACCAGCGAATTCTTCTCGATTCAGAACAGTAGTACTGGAACAGTTACCCCCGGGGCGTCGACAGCGCCGCTGACCCCGTAGAGTTGGTGCTTCGATCACCAAAGAGACGCGCTCAAGCGCGTCTCTTTGGTGCCGGGCGTGGTAGAATATACGCAAGCATAGGGAGGGAGATGCGTCACCGTTTCCTGATGACTGGAGCCATGCTGGCAACGCTCATCGCCGTCGCGCCGAGTTTGGCTGGGGCCGCCGATGAGTTCCTCTTCAACGCCCCCTCGGCCGTGCCGGAGGGCTTGCGGACGCTGGGACCGGCGCTGGGCAAGATCTGGTCTATCATCGCCGCCATTGCCGGGATCGTCTTCCTGGTCATGATCCTCATTGGCGGGATCTCGTACCTCTCCTCCGCCGGCAACGAGGATGGGACCAAGAAGGCCCGGACGCTCATGCTCGATGCCTTC
>JACQIO010000011.1 GCA_016198415.1 Candidatus Berkelbacteria bacterium
GCCAGCTCCAGCGCCGCCCCTCTCTGGAGAGCAGCTCTGCATCGAGCGTGGCGTAGCGGCGCACCTTCCTGACGTACTCGGCCACGTCCGCGTACGTGAAATGGATGAGGTGACCAGCCAGCGTGCCGACTCGTCGACCGGTCACCTCGAGCTGCTCGTGGACCGGTCGATCGTCAAACCGGAGCTCGCGGCGGAAGAGTCGAATCTGCCGGTCCGGATAGAAGCCGCTGTGCCGGACCCACTGTTTCCCGAGGTGATTTTTCCGGGCGACGGCGAAGGCGTCAAACCGTTCGAACTCGGCTCGCGCGATCGCTGCCTGAAGCTCCGCATCAACCACCTCATCACAGTCCAGGCTCAAGACCCAGGGATGCCGGGTGGCCGCAATCGCGGCATTCTTCTGAGCCGCAAAGCCAGTCCAGGCCCGCTCGATCACTCGAACCCCGTGCGCACGCGCGATCGGGCGCGTCCGGTCCTGACTAGCCGGATCGAGGACGAGGACGGTCTCGTCCGCCCACGCGACGCTCCGCAACACCTCGTCAAGGTAGCGTTCGCTGTTGCTGCCAATCATCGCCACCGAGATCTTAGGCCGAGCGACAATCGTCACAGGGCGCCTTTGAACTGGCGGGCCGCGGGCTGGCACAGGTAGCTCCCGATGCCAGTCACCAGGGCACCTGCCATCGTCCGCAACATCCGGAGATCACGCCGCTTGAGTGCCGAGGTCAGCGCCCAGATCAGTTGCTTGAGTACAAAGAGTGGGAGGAGGAGCCAACCATAGTGGCGGAGGTAGAAGATCGCCCCGTTGTGAATCAGCCAGTAGCGGAGCTCGTAGACATCCTTGGTCCGCGTCCCACCGCTCGGGGCATGGAGGTGGTGGAGGACGGCCTGAGGGTCGAACATGAGCGTGAAGCCGACCCGCCGGACTCGGAAGCTCAGGTCCGCCTCCTCTAAGTGAGCGTTGCCGGCAAAGATGGTGGTGAAACCCCCAATCGATTCGAACACCGAGCGACGGTACGACTGGTTGCAGCCGTAGACGTGGTGGATGGGCGTCCGGAAGTCGGCGTGGAAGTTGGTCACCTCGCTGAGGCCCAGGTGAGTGAACTTGCCCACTTCCCGGACCGTCTCAAGTGGCGGATCCGAGTCCATGAGGACCCGGCCCCCCACCCCGCCCACCTGCGGATCGGCGTAGTTGGCCACGTGAGCGCGGAGGAACTGATCCGAAGAGATCCGAACGTCATCATCGAGGAACACGAGGATCTCCCCCTGAGACGCCCGCGCCCCAACGTTCTTGGCGTTCGGCGTCCCCTTTTCCTCAAGATGGATCCAGCGAATTGACCGATGCCGCTGGACAAACTCACGAACTGTCCGATCCGGAGCCTCGCTCTGATCGACCACAATGAGCTCCTTGCCCGGGTAGTCCTGACCCAAGATATCCCGGAGCGTCTCGATCAGGACCTGCGCCCGGTTGAGCGTGGGGATGATGACGGAGACGGCTGGCTGCGCGCCCTTGGCCATGGGCCTACTTCCCGTAGCGGCGCTGCCGCTCGGCGTACCAGGTCAGGGCCGCATCCAGGGCGGCCTCGTCAAAGTCCGGCCAGTGGCAGGGCGCAAAGTAGAGCTCGCTGTAGACGCTCTGCCAGGTGAGAAAGCCGGACAGGCGCTGCTCACCACTGGTCCGGATGATGAGATCGGGATCCGGGAGACCGGCGCTGTCGAGGGCACCCGCGACGATCTCCTCGGTCAGCTCGGCACGGCCCACGCCGCGCTCGATCAGTCGCTGGATCGCCCGCCTGAGCTCGTCTCGTCCGCCATAGGAGAGGCAAAACGTGAGGGTGAGCCGCGCCGGCGTCTCTGATGGAGCCGTCAGCTCAGAGAGAAGACGCTGGAGCGAGGCCGGCAATCGATCGAACTGCCCCATCTGGCGAATCACGACGCCGCGACTCTGCCAGTGGTCGGCCCGCTCTCGGAGACGCCGCTCAATCAGCGTCAGGAGAAACTCAACCTCAATCGCCGATCGCTTCCAGTTCTCCGTGGAGAAGGCGTAGACGGTCAGGTATGGAATCCCACGCGCCAGGAAGCGATCAATCGTGGCATCCAGGTTGTCGGCTCCAGCCGCATGACCAACGGCCGCTGGCTTCCCCTGCTCCGTTGCCCAGCGCCGGTTGCCATCTAAGATGAGGCCGATGTGCGTCGGCAGTGGCGCGCCCGGCATGGTTAGCGCCACGTCGCGGTGGCGTCCTCAAGGTGGGCTGCCAGCTCGTCCATCGGGACGCGGTCTTGCTGCTGCGTATCGCGATGCCGGACGGTCACCGATCCCTGCTCCTTGGTTTCAAAGTCAACGGTGATGCAGAAGGGCGTGCCGATCTCGTCCTGACGCCGGTAGCGGCGGCCGATCGAACCGGACTCGTCGTACTGCACCACGCCAGCTCCGGCCGTGCGTAGATCGTTCACGATCGTGTGGGCAATCTCCGGCAGGCCCTCTTTCTTGACGAGCGGAAAGACAGCCGCCGTGATTGGCGCCACCCGCGGATGGAGCTTGAGCACCACTTCGCCCTTCTCCCGCCCATCCGTTCCATCTGATTCATGGTAGCCGTTGATGACGAGCGTCATGAGGAGCCGGTCAAGCCCCAGCGCTGGCTCCACGACGTACGGGAAGAATCGCTCCTTCGTCTCCTCGTCAAACCAGCTCAGGTCCTTGCCGGAGTGCTCGGAGTGTTGCTTGAGGTCAAAGTCGGTTCGATTCGCCAAGCCCCAGAGTTCACCCCACCCGAACGGGAACGCAAACTCAATGTCGGCGGTCCGTTTGGAGTAGTGGGAGAGTTTCTCCTTGGGATGCTCGTACCAGCGCAAACGCTCGGGATCGAGTCCCAGCTCGGTCACAAAGCCCATCATTGCCGCTTGCCACTCTGTGAAAGCGACCTCGTCCTGCCCAGGTTTCACAAAGTACTCGATCTCCATGATCTCGAGCTCTCGGAGGCGGAAGATGAAGTTGCCAACGGTAATCTCGTTCCGGAACGCCTTGCCAATCTGGGCGATCCCGAAGGGTGGCTTGAGGCGCATCGACTCGGCCACCAGCTTGAAGTTGACGAACATCCCCTGCGCCGTCTCCGGCCGGAGGTAGACCAGGTTGGCGGTCTCTTCAACCGGCCCGGCGTGGGTCTTGAACATGAGGTTGAACGGCTTGGCCTCGGTCAGATCGTGCTCGTGATCCTTGGCCTTCGGGATCTCATGGTCAGCTCGGAACCGCTCGTGGCAGAGCCGGCACTCGACGAGTGGATCGGTGAAGCCGCCTTCGTGGCCGGACGCCACGAACACCTCGCGGTTGGTCAGGAGCGCCGATTCAATCGGCACGATGTTGACCTGACTCGTCACGAACCGCTCCAGCCAGAGCTTGCGCAGGTTCTGCTTCATGAGCGCACCCAAGGGACCGTAGTCCCAGACCGCCGCCAAGCCACCGTAGATCTCGGCACTCGGAAACACAAACCCGCGCCGTTTGGCCAGGCTCGTCAGCTTGTCCATGAAGTCCGGTGCATAGTTCATTGGAGCGATTGTACCTGGCGTACGGACACGGAGCAATCCGCTGAGACCAACCCTACTGTCACAACTCCATGAGACGTGAACGGACCCAAGACGATGTCTTGGGTCCGTGGCAGCTCTGGTGCGAGGTCAGTCAGAGAGACCGATGACCTCGCTCAGGGCGAGTACGATCCGCTCCTTCCGCTCGGGGGGGTCGCTCGGACGACCGAACGCCACGATCACGAGCGGATCGGAGCGCTTGGCGTTCTCCGGAACCTCCCCGACGATCGTCCCGATCTTTCCAACCAGGTCCGATCCGTCCAGGAGGCGGCCCGGCGCCCGACCGTAGCTGTCCTTGTTGAGCCGCTCCAGGAGCGGCTGCCCAGGCTTCCGGGACACCTGGACCCGTTGCTGCATCTTGAACATTTGTTCCCTCCTGATCGAGCCAACCCTACAGCGGGGGCTGACCCGGAATTGTTCTTGGTGTCTGCGGTCTCCCGCAACCCACGCACGAACAGACACTTTTACCACACTCCTCGCCGCTCGTCAAGCGGCGGCGGCTACTCGATAAGATCCACATGGCGGAACTGGATCGGGAACTCGGTGAAGCGGACAAGACGATCCGGCCCGGTCGTCAGCCACTCGGTCCAACCACCTCTAGGTTGGACCCTAAGGGTTGAACCTAGAACGTCGAGTGTGCGGCGGACCACGCCGGCGGCGCCGTCGAAGATCTGCAAGTGGGGCCAGTGCTGCTGGATGGTTGGGATGAAGAAGCTGAAGTGGGTGCAGCCGATGACGAGGCCATCTGGCTCGCCCGGCAGTGCATCGAGGTGCGCCTTGATTCGATCCGCGGAGACGAGATCGCCTGATTCCACCTGGCGAACCAGGTCATTGGCCCCCCGGTGCCAGATGGTTGTGCTGCGCCCCGCCCGAGCCGAAGGCGAGGTGGGGCCGTTCCCCCATCTTTTAACCAGCTCGTGGTACCGGGCGTTGTGCACGGTTGACTCGGTGCCCAGCACCACGATCCGATCGCACACAGCAGCCGCTGGCTTGACCGCCGGCTCAATGCCGACGAAGGTCATCTTGGGAAACGCCAGCCGGAGATCGTCGATCGCATTGACCGTGGCGGTGTTGCAGGCAATCACGAGCAAGCGCACGTCGCGATCGTGAAACCACGTGACGATCCGGAGCAGACGATCCCGTATCGCTGGCTGGGACTTCTCCCCGTATGGGGCAAAGGCTGCATCGGCGAGGTAGATGAGATCAGCGTTCGGGAGCACCTGCCTCAGTGGCAACGCTACCGAGAGGCCTCCTACGCCCGAATCAAAGACGCCGATGACCATACCGAGTGGACGCCTAACCAGAACCTTCGCGCTTAGTGGGCCGGTGGACCGGGAGGTGTTGGCGGAAGATGTGGCGGTGGTGGCAGGTGCGTCGGTGGGGTGTGATGCAAATGGTCATTGGGCCGCATCGCCGCCGGCTCTGGCTCTCGCTCAAAGAAGAGGACGTGGCCCAGGATCAACGCCAGGAACCCAATCGCCTCAATCACAAACTTGGTCAGCTGGACCTGCTTCTGGACGTCCGTTAGCTCACCGTAGCCACTCAGGTCCATGAGGCCGCCCCACTGGGCGGTGAACGGGTAGATGAGGGTGAAGAGCAGACCACCGAGGAGGAGCGAGCCAGACAGGAACGGGAAGCGCCGATGGACCCCAATTGCCAGGAGGATGAGGACGATGAAGACGGCGACTGACCGCAGGAGGGCGTTCTGGAATACCAGCGCCTGTTTGTCTCCCGAGATCTGACTCTCGGTTTTCTCACACGCCACACGGTCGTTCGTCGCCTGGGTCTCGGCCGCGGTGTACTCCTCAGTGGAACCAAACTCACTCTGGGACGGATACGGATAGCGATCGTAGCAGGTGTCGTAGGCCAACTCTACCGAGCTCGGCGGGTAGAGGTAAACCATGGCATTGCCCAGCATGAAGTAGAGCAAGGCCGCCAAGCCAAAGGCTGAGACAAACTTGAGGAAGGTCATCGGCACCCCCTACGCGGTGAACCTGTCTCTAGTTTACCTGACGCGTTGTGTCTAGGGAAGCCATCAGGTATCCTGCGGCCATGGCCCAGCGTGCCACTCGTCCGCTCCAGCTCGCCATTCTCTGCGGTGGTCCCAGCTACGAGCGCGGCATCTCTCTCAACTCCGCCCGCTCGGCGATGGACCACCTCCACGGGGACGACATTGAGGTGACGCCAATCTACTTTGATCGGGCCAAGCGCGCCTACGCCCTCTCCCGCTCCCAACTCTACTCCAACACCCCCTCCGACTTTGACTTCAAGCTGGAGCGGACCGCGACCCCGCTCACCCCTGACCAACTCACGGCCCAACTCAAGCGCCTCGATCTGGTCTTCCCCGCGATCCACGGCCAGTTTGGCGAGGACGGTGAGCTTCAGTCCTACCTAGAGGAGATCGGCGTCCCGTTCGTGGGCTCTGGCTCAGCCGCCTGCGAACGCGCCTTCAACAAGTACACCGCCCGGCAGTTCCTAGCCGAGCTCGGCTACGCCACCCTCCCCGCCCTCCAGATTGAGCACGGCCAAGCCGACACTGGTAGCCGCATCGATGCTTTTTTCCAGGAGCACGAGCTCACGCGCGCGATCGTCAAGCCGGCCCGGGCCGGCTCGAGCATCGGCGTCTTCTCCGTCGCCAGTGTGGCCGAAGCGCTCCTAGCGATTGAGAAGATCGTCGACCAAGGGATCGATGACCGGATCGTGATCGAACCGTTCGCACGGGGCGTTGAGTTCACCATGCTTGTCCTGGCCAATCACGCTGGTGAGCCGGTTGCCCTCATGCCAACCGAGGTTGAGATTGACTACCGTGCCCACCAGATCTTTGACTACCGCAAAAAGTACCTACCAACCAGACAGGTCACCTGGCACAGCCCACCCCGCTTCCCCTCCAAGATCACGGAGGAAATCCGCTCCCAAGGCGAGGCCCTCTTTACCGCCTTTGGCATGCGCGACGTCGCCCGGTTCGATGGGTGGCTCCTGGAGGATGGCCGAGTCTGGTTTTCTGACTTCAACCCCGTCAGCGGCATGGAACAGAACAGTTTTCTTTTCCTCCAGGCCGCCCAGCTCGGCATCAGTCACCGGGGGATTCTCCGCTACATTCTCTCGCTGGCCGCCACCCGGGGTGGCCTCCCGTTCAGTCCAGCCGAGCCTCGTCCCACCCACGCCCGCGAACGCGTCGACGTGCTCTTTGGTGGTGCCACCGCCGAGCGGCAGGTCTCGGTCATGAGCGGCACGAACGTCTGGCAAAAACTCCGCCGCTCGCCCTGCTACGAACCCCAGCCGTTCCTCCTGGATACCGATGAGCAGACCGTCTGGTCGGTCCCCTACGCCTACGCCCTCCACCACACCGTTGAGGAGATCGCCGAGGCCTGCCGCTCGGCTGCCGTCACCGAACGTCGCTTCCGGCCCAAACGGGAGCGGATTCTTAAGCGCTTGGCACCTCCCCAGCGTCTGGTCAGCGTTGCCGATTTCACCCCCCGCCGGTGCACGCTCGACGCGTTCATTGCCGGCTCGCCGCTGGTCTTCATTGCCCTCCACGGTGGCCTGGGCGAGGACGGCCGGCTCCAGGCCAAACTCGAGGCCGCTGGTGTCCCCTACACCGGCTCCGGTCCCGCGGCCTCAGCACTCGCCGCCGACAAAGCCGCCACCGGCCAGGCCCTCCAGGGCCTCGAGGACCAGGGAATCATTGCGACCAAGAAAGTGACCGTGCCCGTCACCGAGCTCGCCACCTACGATCCCAACCAGTTCGAGAGCCTCTGGTACCGGCTCCAAAAGGAGCTCCGGACGAGTTCCGTGATCGTCAAGCCGATTGGCGACGGCTGCTCGGCGGGCGTCGTCCGACTCTACACGAGTGACGATCTGGCCACCTACGCCAGGCTCCTCGCAGAAGGCGTCGTCCGGATTCCGGCTGAGACCCTCCACCGTCAAACGAGCATCGTCGAGATGCCGGCTCAACTCCCGCCAACCCTCCTGTTTGAAAAGTTCATCGAGACGGATGACATCCTGATTGTGGATCAAGAGATGCTCTGGAAGCGTCAGACCGGGGTCATCGAGATCACGGTCGGCGTCTACGGCCAGGAAGGCCAGATGACGGCCATGAACCCCAGTATCACGGTGGCGAGCGGGAGCGTCCTCTCAGTCGAGGAGAAGTTTCAGGGAGGGACGGGGGTCAACATCACCCCACCGCCAGAGGAGTACGTCTCAGGCGCCGTGATTGCCAGCACCAGGACGAAGATTGCTCAAGTGGCCCAGGCCCTAGGCCTGAGCGGCTTTGCTCGGATCGACGCCTTTCTCGATATCGACAGCGGCGAGCTGACCATCATTGAGGCCAACTCGATCCCCGGCCTGACGCCATCCACGGTCATCTACCACCAGGCGCTCGCCGAGCACCCACCGCTCGAACCAACGGCGTTTCTGGAGAAGATCTTAGAGTACCGACGAACGCCCGGTAGAAAGTCGATCAGAGATCAGAAAATCAGAGATCAGTGGGTGATCAGTGGCCGGGGTACAGAGAATCAGTCGCCCGGCAGCCTGATTGTCTGACCAACTGGTTGTCTCACTGGTACCTGGATGACTGGTAGTCTGGCGAACTGATGGCCTGGTTACTCTCGAATCGCAGTGGCGATTCGAGGGCATGTTCCAGAAACGCCCGCGTGATCCGCTCCAGCTCCGGGAGCGTCTCGTTGGAGAGGTTGAGACGATAAGCCAAGATCGAGGGCGCCCGCTCAAAGAGCCGGAGGACCTTGACGGCCTCAGCGCTGGCCGGGACGTGGACCCCTTCGGCTTCGCTCAGGGCAGACACTGAGGTCTGCTGACAGGCTGGACAGAGGACGCCACCCCGAACCGGACAGAGACCAAGCTGGTTTGGATCCAGCTCGCCGCCACAGTGGCAACAGCGTTTCAGCTCGGGCTGGCGGCCACCCATGATGAGGAGCTGCCACTCAAACTGGCGCAGGACCAGGGGCGAGTTGCCGGGCCGAATCGCCCCGAGCGTCTGCTCGACCAAGCGGTAGATGTCAGGATGGGCCTCACCCTCGGGGACCAGGCGATTGACCAGGTGAGCTACGTGGCTGGCCTGCCGGACGGTCTCGAGCGTCTCCCGCAGGGCCGGGAAGTCCTGGGCGGTGTCTGCCCCGGTCACCACGTGCCAGGTTCGGCCCTCGGCCAGGACCCAGTCAACCACGTAGAAGAGCTCTAGGTGACCACCGAGCTTGCTCGTCATCCGGCGTGAGCCCTTAGCGATGGCGACGATCTTACCCAAGCCAGGCGTCAAGAGCGTCAGGATCCGATCGGCCTCGCCGTAGACGCGGCGACCGAGCACAATCCCCCGGGTCTTGAGGGTGGCCATACGTAGTCAGTATACCGCGTTCGGGGTGAGGTTACGACCAGAGCTGGTGGACGAGGCGCAGGAGATTCGCGCCCCCCATCGCCGGATCGGGCAGGCGCGGCGCGAGATTCTGAGGGATGTCGGCAATCGATTCGAGTCCGGTTGGGAGGTAGGAGATGATCCCGCCAAAGTCGCTGCCGATGCCAACGTGGTCTGGTCCGACGATCGCGAGTGCAGCTGTGAGATGCTCGAGGGCTTGATCGATGGTCGCCCCTGCCTTGGCCAGGAACGAGCCGGCAAAACCCACCCCTACGTAGCCATCCCCGTCCCGGACAATCTCGAGGAGCTCAGCACTCAGGTTGCGCGGTTGGTCGTAGGCCGCCTTGATGCCGGTGTGGGACACGAACGGTCGCAGCTTGAAGCGCGCCCAGACGTCCCGGAAGGCCTGCGGGCTCAGGTGGGCGTAGTCGAGGAGGATCCCCCGTTCCTGCATCAGCGCAATCGCCTGCCTGCCCAGGTCAGACAGACCATCCTGGAGGGCCAGCGAGCCGCCCGCAAACTGGTTCCGGTGATTGTGCGTCAGTCCAATCGAACGAATCCCTTGCTCGTGGAGCCAGTCGATTCGCCCAAGGTCGTCACCAATCGCCGCCAGGTCCTCAACGTGCAGGAGAATCTTGACCCCAGGCTGATCCAGATCGGCTCGGGACTTGACCAGCCTCCAACCCCGCTCAGCAATCACCCGCTGGTACTCGGCCAGGACCCATTGGAGCTTGTCCCAAGCGCTGTCCCCCGCTTCCACCCAACAGGCCAGGAACAGGAGTTCAGGCTGGACCGCATCGATGAGATCCGGATTGATCTGCCGAAGACTCATGCCCGGATCCGGCAACTCGGCCAGATCGTCTGGGTGATGGATGAACTCCACGTGGGAGTCAGCGTAGATCATGAGAGGGATGATACCAGGTTCAGACCCCCAGAAAAAGCGAGAACCCCCGCACCGCGAACGGCTTGGGGGTTCTTCTCTTCTGGCTCAGGCAGTCCGGCTAGTAGCCGGCCATGCTGAGCGCGGCCTTGACGCGCCGCCGGTGCTCCGTGAGCGCCCGGTTCTTGAGGACCCAGGGACCCCAGTGCTGCGTCACGCACTCGGGGAGGATGCCCTGCGGCAAGAACTGGCCGTGAGGACCGTAGAACAGGTTGCCCCACATCCAGTAGCCGCCATGGACCTCCAGCTTGACGTAGAGAACGGCCGGCTCGTCCGGAGACGAACCCCTCTCGGGCCGATGGCCGTACCGCTCCACGTCCAGCATGTACAGCAGGACCTCTTGCTGGAGCCGCGCCGTCCGCCCCTCTTCCGTGGGGATCTGCTCGAAGACCTTGGGCTGAACGCCCTCGGCCTCCATGTGCACCCGCATCATCTGGCCCTTCTCCCGCGCGAACTCGAGGATCCCGGGCAGGTCGACCACCTCCGCCCCCTCGTGGATCTGCTTACAGGTCACGGGGAAGGGCAGAACGGCCGAGAGCTTGCGCGCCACCCCCTCCGTCAGACGGAAGTTGAGGGCCAGGTCCTTGCGGACCACCTCGGCTGGCTGGTCCCACTGGTACGGGAGGAGGACGTTGCCCATCCCCTCGTAGCCCTCGGCCGTCTCGACCTTGACCCCGCGGAGCCAGTCGACGTCGTCCGGGCCGAAGGTGGACAACTCCCATTCAGAGATCGGCAGCTTCCCGAAGGTGGCCTGGGCCACCCGAACGAGTGTGTCGACGATCTCTTCGGAGAGCTCCTCAACGATTCCTCCCCGCCTCTCGTCAGCGTTCAGGCAGATGCCGGAGACCAGCTTGATCTTCCGGCCTCCCTGAACCCACTGCGAGAATGCGTGGTAATGGTCCCCCTCCAAACCACCGGGGAAGGTCAGGAAGCCGGTGTCGACGACGTGCTCGCTCGTCAACTCGGCCGCCAGGTGGTTGGCCGCGTTGGTGATCCGGTTGGAGAGGCTCATATGTCCGTTCCCGGTCCCGGGAACGAAGACGAGGAGCTTCCGCGAGCTGTCGGCGATGTCGCCGGCCAGCCGGAGCGAGCTCACGCCGGTCAGGTTGCGCAGCGAGGTCGTGAAGCACCGCTTCCCGTAGGCACCGGCACTGGAGATGGTCCAGTCAACGTCCCCCTGGACATCGCGGCGGTCGCCGAAGACGAGCCGGACCGGCACGTAAACCGACGGGACGGTCCCGTCCTTCGCGCGGTGCTCGATGTGGCCCCGCCACTCGAGCACACCGTTCGTCTGGGCCGGGACGAAGCGGCGCACCCGCCGCAGGCCCGCCCCGTGCAAGGCGAACACCTTGGCGACATCGGCTGCCACCCGGTCATTCGGGTTGATGTGGATGACTCGCGCCTCCCGGAGGAAACGCGCCTCGTCCCACCCCATGAGCGCGGGCATCGACTCGGTCTGTGCCGTGACCTCTTCCTTAGCGACGACGACCACGGCAGCCGCCTTGCCATTCTGTTCGATAACCCCGGTTGTCAATGGACAACCCTCCTCGGTTGGATTCCGGTTGTGGGAGTTACGCCCACACGCAGCCACTGGGCACCGGTCTAAGAACAAAAACGTCCTCCGCGGGGTGGGAGGACGATTCGTTCGAGTCGAGGGTACTTAGCGTTGAACCGTCTCCCACTGGTTGTGGCGAATGAGCACAAAGAGGTCACGGACGAAGGAAATCGTCGTGGTGCTCTTCCACAGCTTGTGGTACTGATTCCGCGCCATTACCAGGCACGATACGACACAGGCGGGGCGGCTGTCAAGTCCCATCGACAGTGTGGCCCTCGGTGCGCCCCTTCCCCACCAAAGTGGAAAAACGTCAATAACCTGGACGATCGTTCATATTATTGACGGTTTTTGAGAAGACATCGACATCGAGATGGGGTTCGAGACAGACCAAGTCGCCTGCCCGCGGGGTGCGGAACAGGCGGCTGAGGGCGCCGAACAACGTCACATCAGTGCGACGATGCGGCGCCGGTGTGCTGACAGGTGTAGACGAGGCCGGCCACCGCCCGGATGCTGGGCGCGAGCTGCACGTAGGCGATGCGCCGCTCCGGGAGGACGCCCACGACGCCTCCGAGGTGCGTGTGCCCAGTCATGATTGGGAGTGACTGCCCCTGCTCGATCCGTCGTCTGGCTTCGACGAGGTTGATCGGGGCGCAGGAGGTTATCCCAATCCGAACCTCGAGCATCTCCTCCAGGAGGTAGCGAAAGTCCATCCGCCACCTCTTCTCTAGATCCGTGCAGCGGATCGTCTCCCACTCGTGATCGCGCCACGCCACCTTGAGGAACTGAACCGAGTTCGACAGGCCCCGGTGGACCAGGGAGTAGCCATCGAACCCGTGCCGCCGCAGCACGCAGGCGACGTAGAGCGCTTGGGCCTCCACGCTGACGTCCGCGAGCCAGGCGAACTCGGTTGGTACATCGTCGTAACAGACCGAGAGTTCGGCCAGGAGAAGCGGGACAAGGCGATCACCCTGGAGGAGGTGATCGATCACCAGCCAGAGGAGATCGTATGTGCTGACCAGCTGGACCGCCAACTCCAGGAGACAGAGCTCTCGCAGGAGCGCCTGCTGGATCCGGAGATCCGACTCCTTGGTCACGCAGCTGATCGCCGGCGTGCTTGAGGGAAACTGGAACTCTTCTAGGTGCGGGTACTGGCCCCTCAAGTGCTTCCGCACCACTTCGAGCTCGGTAACGGTAATGTGGATGCGGCTCATGGGTCCGCACCTCCTTCCCGAAAGATAAAAGAGCCAGTGGAGAGTAGCGGAACGTCGCCCGGGTCGCAAGGAGCAAAGCAGCTAGTGCGTCTGCGAACGGAGGAATTCGACCAGGAGACGGACACCCCAGCCGGACCCGCCCTTGGGCCAGTAGGGGCCGGGTTCGGAGCGGAGAGCTGGGCCAGCCAGATCAATGTGGACCCAGGGTGTGTCCTTGGGCACAAACTTCTCCAGGAAGGCCGCACCCGAGATGACGCCGGCCTGTCGCCCCTTCCCCAGGTTCTTGACGTCCGCGACGTCCGATTTGACGTGCGCGCGGTAGTCGTCATCGAGCGGCAGCGGCCAAACAAGCTCGCCCGTGACATCACCCGCTACCCTGACCGCCTCGATTGCCTCCTGGTCATTCCCGATGATCGCCGCTCGATCTTCCCCGAGCGCCACCAGTGCCGCGCCGGTCAACGTGGCCAGATCGACGATGAGATCGGGCTGAAACTCCCCCGCGTAGTCGAGCCCATCGGCCAGAATCAACCGCCCCTCGGCATCGGTATCGAGGACCTCAATGGTCTGGCCAGACCGACTCGTCAGGATATCACCGGGCTTGAGGGCGGTCCCGCTCGGCATGTTCTCGGTGGCCGGGACGATGCCAATGACCCGCAGAGGCAGCTTGAGGAGGGCAGCGGCCCGAACCGCGGCAATCACGGCCGCGCCGCCCGCCATGTCCATGTGCATGTCCCCCATCGCCTGGGACGGCTTGAGATTGATCCCACCGGTATCGAACGTCACCCCTTTGCCCACGAGAACAATCGTGGGCACCTTTGACCTTTGACCGTTGACCTTTGACTCAGGCTGATACTCCAGTGTGATCAGTTGCGGCTCCTCGTGCGAGCCACGGGCAACGGCCAGCAGGGCACCGAACTTTCCCTTGATGAGCGCTGAGCGACCAAGAATGGTCGCGGACAACCCATTGACGCCCTTGGCCGCCTGCTGCGCCGCCTCAGCCAGCTTGGTAGGCGTCAGCTCATTGCTCGGTGCATTCACCAGGTCCCGGGCGATCCGGACCGCATCAGCCAGAATGGCGGCCCGGGTCAGCTCCGCCTTGAGGGACTGGACCGATTGCTCTCCCGGCGCTACCAGGACAAGCGACCGAATGTCCTTGTCCGCGTCCTCTTTCTTCTTCTGGTGCCGGCTGAACCGGTACGGCGCCAACATGGCCACGACGGCAGCTTCCCGAACGTAGTCCGGCCCCAAGAGTCCACCCAGGTACAGGGCCAGGTCCGTCACGCCCTGCTTGACCAATCCCCGGGCCACCGTTCCCACGGCCCGGCGGAAGAGCTCCAACTTGGCAAGCGACCCCTTCCCGTCTCCCAACCCAACCAGGACGAGGCGTTCGATGCTCCCACGGGATGGGTAGACCACAAGCGTCTCACTGAGCTTGGCCCTGAAGGAGACGAGCGCTGCTTTGGGCAGGAGAGCACGAATCTCCGGCGGGAGATCGTCGAGCGCGCCCTCTGGTACGAGGAAGATGAGAGCGGGCGTTGATAGCTTCTGCAACGATTCGGTGGAAATCGATACTTTCATGCCAACTCCTCACGAGGATCGCAGATCTCAAATTGAAGATTGCACATCGGATCGTAGATCTTAGATTTTCGATTCACTGTGCGATTTGCGATCTACGATTTGCGATTGTGTGCCCCACAGGGCCGACGGATACTTCCCTGCCTCGATCATACTCGCAATTGTCTCCCGCGCCACCGGCACATCTTCCCGATACGTCACACCAAACCACGCCTCTGCCGTTGGGAGTACCTTGATCGTCGCGGTCTTCGACTGAATGAGGTGATCGATCACGAGGGGGATGTAGAACTCGGCCCTGTCCTCCTGACCGTGCGTGGCCAGGAAGGCGGCCAAGCGTTCCTCGATCACTGGGAAGATCGCGGGATGAAACCCCCAGCAGTTCATCGAGACCGTCTCCTCGCCGGTGAGCGGCACGGGGGTGGTCGACTCGCCAACTGACTCGGCCCGATCGTCGACCTTCCGAACCTTGGTGTGCTCCACGATGCTGACGAGATTCCCCAGCTGATCCACCTCACAGATCCCCCGCGAGACCGTCCCGTGTTCAGACAGGGTATTGCGCAACTGGTAGCCCACCATCGCATAGGTCGATGGGTCGACACCGGAACGGAGGAAATCGGCGATCGTTTGGAGGGCGCTCCGGCCGTAGAAATCATCGGCGTTGATGACCACGAACGGCTCAGCAATCACCTCCTTGGCCACGAGGACCGCCTGAGCCGTCCCCCACGGCTTGGTCCGCGCCGCAGGCACCGTAAACGACCGTGGAATGTGTGACGTCAGCGCTTGGACAACGAACTCGACGGGCACACGATCGTTCAGCTTCGGCTCGAACACCCGCCGGCAGTCGGCCTCGATGGCGGCCGAGACGACAAAGACAATCTTGCCAAACCCGGCCTCGATGGCATCGTAGAGCGCGTAGTCAACAAGCGTCTCGCCGCTCGGCCCAAATTGATCGAGCTGCTTGATGCCGCCGTAGCGACTGCCAATCCCAGCGGCCATGACGAGGAGGGTTGGTTTCATTGGCTCTTCCGTTCATTCGTAATGAATGCGTACAACGTATCATGGAGGACCACGAGCGAGTCGAGGCTGGCCCACTCGCCGGGACCATGGACGTCGCCGCCAATGATGCCGACGTCGATGCCCGGGATACCAGCGCGGGCAAAGGGCTCGAGGTCGCTGGCGCCGTGACTGTGGCGCACGAGTGGCTCCTGGCCTGTGCAAACCTCCAGGACCTTGGTAAAGCGCACGACCTCGTCGTGGTCAGCCGGCGTGTTGACGGGGTGGCAGGCCGTCAACGTCTCAATCTGACAACCCGGAAAGTGGGTCGTCAGGAGCCGCTCGACCCAGTCGTGCTGTGCAGCCTCGACCAGTCGAATATCGAGCGTCACCGAGGCCGTGGCTGGCACCGAGTTAGCGCTCGTGCCACCCTCGATCTTGGAGAGTGTGCAGGTGGGGTGCCAGTATTCGATCTCCGAGTCGAGCGGCGGAAACTCGGCAACAAAGGCATGGTGCATATCGAGCAGTTTGGTCACCGCATTCTCACCCGTCCAAGAGTAGGCCGCATGCGCCGCTTTGCCAGGACATGTCACACGAACGTGACGAACACCCTTCTCGGCGTGAACAATCTCCCAAGTCTCGTCCCCACCGCCGTCGGGCGTGATGACAAACTTTGGCCGATACCCCTCACGGTCGACGAGGTACTTGGCGCCGTTATCCCCACCGACTTCTTCGTCGAACGTGAGCGCTATGGCGACGTTTGGGAGTGGATCGAGTGTGGCGAGATTTTTCATGAGAACGAGCAGCGCTGCCACCTGCCCTTTCATGTCATTGGCGCCACGACCGATCAGCCGGTCACCGTCGATCTTGGGCTCGTACTGCTCGGGACTGCCGAGGACAACATCGAGGTGGCCAATCATCAGAAGATCGTGCGTCTTGGAGTGATCAAACTCAGCAATAACGCTCGGTACCCCGTTGCTTCGGTACTGCTTGAGGTGGATTGGTCCGACCTCGGACAAGTACTCTTCCACAAAACTCAGACACGCCTCGATCTGAGCGACATTGCCCGTGGTACTCTCAAAACCGATCAATTGACGCGCGAGGGTCACGATGTCTCGTCGAGTCTTTGCAACGGCGGTCATACCAAGATTCTAACCTAGAGATGGCTAGGCGGCGAGTGGTCGTGCCCGCTGTTGCAACCAACGCCACACGCCAAGACCGATGCCGACAACTACGAGGATGAGACCGATCCCTCCCACCAAGAACCACCACGGCAGATCTCGTGTGCCCGTGAAGGGAATCGACTCTTCAGTGACGGTCAGATCGACCACCGCCTGTTCAGTCTGGGTTTGTCCGTTCACGATCGTGAGATGAATCGGCTTGGTGATCAATTGGTCACCGATCGCCAGTACGATCGAGCCACTGAGCGTGCCATCACCGAGGCCAAGAAAGGAGATGGTGTACTGTCCGTCCACAATCCCCGGCATCAGAAGCGTACTGGCGGCCCCGCCCACGCCGTCGTAGGTGGCGCCCTCGACGTTGGTGATCGTACTCCCGTCAACCGGATTGTAGCCGACGTTGCGACCGGCTGGATCGGTAAGGAGAATCCCAACTGCTGCCCCCGACGTTGTCACCTTCAGATAGTTCGTCGGCACGAGCGTTGGCGCCGTCAGGTGTTCGCTGGTCTCGGCCGCATACACCGACACAACGCGGTCAAGCACACTACTCTGTAAACGACCGGATGGAACGGGCAGACTCGTCGACGCTAGTCTGTGCTGCCCAGTCCCTAACCCACTCACGTCACCGAGCTTCGAGTTGGCAACCTTCACCCATTCCTGCATTGACTGAGCATCTTGGCCAACCGTTGTGCAGCGATTCCCGTCGGTGCAGCGGACGTCAAGGCCAGCTTTCTTGAAGCGCTCTTGAGTGGCACGCAGGGCGGCGGCTGTCACGGACTCTTTCTGCTTGGCGTACTCATCGTTCTTGGCTTGGAACTCCTCCTCAGAGAACGTGACATAGTCCAGACCGCCCGAGGCACCGTAGCCGACACCCTGGAGATACCCATCTAACTCACTCAGCCATTTGGTATGTCCTCGATCGAGCGCGGCCAGATTGAGAATCTGACGCGTACAGTGCGGGGGAAGCTGTCCGCTCTGACTCCGATTCAAGACGGCGGGACCAAAGACATCCTCGGCCGACAAATCGGCCAGGTAGGTATTAATGTAGGCGGCCATCGAACCACGGAGCCAGACGGGATAGTCTGCAAGCAGCTCCTCATCGACTTGGATCGGAACGATCGCTTGATCTCCCTCCGAGCAGCCCGGTTTCTGTCGATTGATGACCGTCTTCCAGGTCACGACAGGCACCCGAGGCGACGCCAAGGCCTGAAACTGGGCACTGGAGAGCGGCAAATTCATGAAAATATGTGCCCGTGGTGCCATTGCCCACCAGCCAATGCGGCGCAGGTATGAGTTGGCGTAGCGCGGGTCACCTGGGTACTCCGGCAGATCGATACTGTAGGGGTTCGGCTTGAAGTCGTAGAGCTGGAACGAGCGCCCACCCACCATCGCCTCTTCAAAGGTTGGGACGCTGCTCTGGCCTGGCCAGCGTGTGCTGACCGCCCTTGCATACTCCTCGGCAAAGACGTTCTCAAAGCTCTTGTCGAACAGGAGGGTTGACTGTTCGGCCGAGAAACTCTCGGTGAAAGCTTCAGTCAGGTTGTTTAATGATGTTTCGACGGTTTGGTGTGTAGAGGTGTTGAGAAAGCGCACCTGGACCTCGCCGCTGCTTGGGTCGCGCCAGACTGCCAGAGCTTGGATCCCGGGGATGGTGTCGAGGATTTTTCGGTACTCCTCGAAGTCGAGCTCCGGGGTCTCGGAAGCGGGTGGTGGCGCGGTGTCAACGAGCGAGGTTGTGGTCACACCCTCGCCATCACCGATCGTGACTGTCGCGTCTTTGAGGGTCGGCAGGGCGTTGGGGCTCGACGGCAGGTCGAGCTCGGGCAAGGGGCCGGCAAATTCCTCGGGCTGCTCCGCGGCCCGGCGGAGGTCCTCGAGGGCGATCAGCTCGACGGACGGCAGTGCCTCGAGCGTGGCGTCCGGCCCGAAGATGCGATCGGCGATCGCCTCATGGACCGTCGGTGACGCCGGATCGAGCGGTGGCAGTTCATTCGTTCCCGTGGAACCTGGTCCGGTCGGGGCCGCATCGTCCGTGGCCGGTGTATCTGCCGCTGTGTCCGTGGCCTCGGTACTGGCAACGGTGAAGGGCCCGAAGGTCCCAGTCACGGTGGAGGCGCCGCAGGTCCCGTCGGCTGCCTCAAAGCAGTACGTGAAGGCGGCGTCGATCGTCGTACTGCCACTGGCGGGCAACGTAGCCGGAGTGATGGTTGGCCCCGCCAATTTCTTGAGCGTCCCTTGACAGGTTTGACCAGCGGCCGGTTCGCCCCGGACGAGCGTCGCTATGACTGTCAGGACCT
Organism: Candidatus Berkelbacteria bacterium; assembly: GCA_016198415.1. Lineage (GTDB taxonomy): Bacteria > Patescibacteriota > UBA1384 > JACPKC01 > JACPKC01 > JACQIO01. The sequence continues at coordinate 18,688 of JACQIO010000011.1, forward strand.
TCTTCCCACCCGCGACGTACGTGGTGCCGGAGAGCGTCGCCCCACCCGTCCAGACCTCGCCGCCGCGCACCGCTGTCTCTTCGATGACTCCGTCCGACTCATACGTGACCGCGGACAGTCGGACGCCGGCGGCACAGGCCTCGATGGGAGTCTCGGTAAACGTTCCGGAGGAACCGTCTTCGTCCTCATCGTCATCCTCTTCCTCATCCGCCTCATCGTCTTCGTCGTCGTCCTCAGCCTCGTCCTCCTGCGCCACCGCGACGGCAGGCGACAACGGTGCCAGCAGGGACAACGCCGGCAGCATCGGCAGACTCGCGACCAGTCCAATGAGTATCACCGCGATCAGTCGAACCATATCCCTCCTCAAACGGTCCCAGTATACACCTAGCGTTGACATGTAGGACAGTAGTGGTTGGAGCGCTGGCCGATCTTGATCCGTTTGATTGGTGTGCCGCAGACAATGCACGGCTGATCCTCGCGACCGTAAACCTTGAGGTACTCGCGCATCCTCCCGGCCGTCCCCTCGACGGTGCGGTACGTATTGAGCGTCGTGCCACCATGTTCGATGCCAAGCTGAAGGACGTGGATGATGGCCGCGTGGAGACGCTCGGCCTCGGCACGCGTCAGCGATCTCGTCTTCCGGGTTGGCCGAAGTTTAGCCTCGAACAAGGCCTCGTCGGCGTAGATGTTGCCGACGCCAGCGACCACTTTCTGATCGAGCAGAAAGGTCTTGTTGGGAATCGACCGCCTCTTTGCCTGCTGCCAGAGATAGTCAGCCGTAAACTCGTCACCCAACGGCTCCGGCCCATGGTCGAGACTGCTCAGGAATTCATTGAGGGTTGGTTTGATTTGCAATTTGCGATCTACTTTGCGATTCCTGCCTGCCGGCGAGGCAGGTGCGATTTGAGATTTGCGATCGCTGTTGCTCCGCAACAGCCTCATCCACCCAAACTTCCGCAAGTCATTGAAGTAGAGTGTTGATCCGTCCGTGAATTGTATAACCACGTGGGTGTGTTTGTGCGGCAGCGGCTGTTCGTACGCCTTCTCCGGGTGGCCTCCTATAAACTCTTCCGCCGCGATTTGCGATTTGCGATTTGCATTTTGCGATGTAATGAGC
>JACQIO010000013.1 GCA_016198415.1 Candidatus Berkelbacteria bacterium
CCCTTCCGTCGAAGCCAGATCAGGCCCATGAGCAGAAGGAGGTTGGAAACGTGCAACGTCTATGTATAGCAGAGTCGTCGAATCAATTCAAGTGTCCGTATCTCGTTCCAGCGCTCGTTTGCGGTGCTTCTGCTTCAGCCGTTCGCGCTTATCGTGGTGTTTGAGTCCCCGGGCTAGTCCGAGGCCAGGCTTGGCCCGGCTCCGTTTGAGGTAGAGGCGGAGCGGGATGAGGGTCAGTCGCCGCTGTTCGAGCGTCCCAATCAGGCGATTGATCTCGGCTCGTTTCATGAGGAGCTTACGGCTCCGTGTCGGATCTTCCGGGGTCCCGATGTGGAGATTGGTGATAAAGAGCTCGGGGGCTGACCCGCCCGGTGGATAGGCGAGTCGGGCAAAGCTCCCTTGGAGACTGACGTTCCGATCTCGAACGGCCTTGATCTCTGCCCCGGTCAACACTAAGCCCGCCTCGAACTCCTCGAGGATCTCGTAGTCGTGCCAGGCCCGCTTGTTGGTGGCGATGATGAGCTCTCCCATACCAACAGTATACCTGGAGTTCGGTTGACGGGACACACGTGGGCACGTAGCGTGAGGACATGGCGGGGACATTCATTGTCATCGATGGGGCCGACGGTGCCGGCAAGACCACCCAGACCGAGCGTTTGATTGACGCGGCCCAGCGTCGTGGCTTGTCTGCCACGTTCATCCATTTCCCGAGTTATCAGGGCACGGAGGGTGGTCGGATCGTCCAGCGGTACCTGCACGGGGAATTTGGTGACCCGGCGACGATTCACCCAACCCTCGCGTCAATCCCGTACGCGCTCGACCGATTCCAACAGGCTGGCCACGTTCGTGAGTTGATTGCAACGCATGATCTAGTGGTCGCGGATCGATACGTCATCTCCAACATGGCGTTCCAGGGAGCAAAACTCCCAAAGCGCGGCCGGCAGACCTTTACGGATTGGTGCGCGGCACTCGATTACGAGGTCTTTGGCAACCCACGGGAAGACGCCGTACTCTTTCTCTCGGTCCCCTCAGCACTGTCAGAGCAGCTGGTCCTCGGCCGGGCCTCGGCTCACCAGGGCCGAAAGAGGGATCTCCATGAGACGAATCGACGGTATCAGCGGGCCGTGCTTGAGGAGTACCAGCGTCTCTGCGCCCACTACCCGCACTGGCGATTGATCAACTGCAGTCAGGAAGAGGCTGGCGCAGTGGTGCCTCGACCAATTGACGACATCGCCAGTGAGATTGCAGACCTCGTCTTCTCTCACATTCTCAAGCATATGAGCGTGTCTGAGGAGGTGGCAGCATGACGGAGAGTGGCGCTTTACCGAGTCAGTTCATCAATCAGATTGCTCGACTCGGCCACCTCAAGCTTGGAACCAAGGACTCAATCCGAGACGACCAAGTCAAGCCGGCGAGTTACGATCTGACGCTTGGGAAACGGGCCTGGTGCGTCAAATCGACCTTCCTGCCTAGCCCGGGTGAGACGATTCAAGAGATCTTGAGCCGGTACACGCTCTACGAGTTCACGATGGACAAAGCCGCGGTCCTGACCGTTGGTTCCACGTTCGTGATTGAACTGGAGGAAACCTTTGCCTTGGCCGACGATATCTCAGCCCTCGTCTCCCCCAAGAGCTCAAGCGGCCGGATCAACCTCTGGGTGCGAACGCTCGTCGATGGCTACCCGCGCTTTGATCGGATCCCCAAGGGCTACCACGGGAAGATCTACGCCCTGATTGCCTCAAAGAGCTGGCCGATTCGCGTTCGGCAGGGGGATTCCATCACCCAGGCGCGGTTCTTCCGAGGCAACACCGGCAGGCTCGGCGCGTTTGAGCTCAAGCTGCTCAATCAGGAGGTTGGCCTCCTCTACGATCAGTCGGGCAATCTCATTGAAGATGACTCGATGGTGGGAGACGACGGTCTGACCTTGACCGCCGATCTGGATCAGCCAATCGTGGCTTACCAGGCCAAGCACGCCATGGAGGTGTTAGATCTGGGGAAAATTCGGATGCATGCTGCCGACGACTTTTTCATCCCGATCCGCGGGAACAAGCACAAGGAGATCATCCTCCGCCAGGGCGAGTTCTACATCCTCTCCTCCTTTGAACAGATTCGCATCCCGCTTGAGTACGCGTCTGAGATGATGGCCTACGACATTGCCGCCGGTGAGTTTCGCTCTCACTATGCTGGCTTCTTTGATCCGGGCTTTGGCTACGGCAAGAACGGGACCATCAAGGGCACGCCGGCCGTTCTCGAGATCCTGCCACACGAGAACGTCATCCTTAGGCATCGTCAGCCAGTCTGCAAGATGATCTTTGAGCGCTTACTCGATCTTCCGGATCGGGTCTACGGGGTCGATATCAAATCCAACTACCACAAGCAGCGTGGCCCGCAATTGAGCAAGCACTTCAACGTCTAGCCATGGCCGGGTCAGTAACCAAGTAGCGATGTAGTAAGGGAACGAATCATGGAACTACAAATCACTCTCTTGCAGAACAAAGGTATGCCGCCGAGATATGCGCACGCGACGGATGCTGGGCTCGACCTATACCTTCCGGCGTCACTGCGTCTGAATCCACACGAACGGAAGACGATTGGATTGTGCTTTGCGATGGCCTTACCAAGCGGAACGGTCGGTCTCATTCGAGACAAATCGAGCTGGCCGTCCAAGAAGGGCCTGGCCTTGCTGGGAGGGGTGATCGACCAAGGTTACCGCGGTGAGGTGAAGATCATCCTGCTTAACACAACCTCAGCGTTGATCGAGATCGAGGCCGGCGCCCCGATTGCTCAACTGCTGATCGTCCCTATACATCATCCGACCGTGATGGTAGTAGATCAGCTCGATGAGACCTCTCGTGGCGTCGGCGGATTTGGCAGTACGCACGAGGTCACGCGGACGGCGTAACTCGATCGTAGATGGCGAAGTCGAAGGCGTAGGCGTGGCGATCGTTGGTTGGATGGTGGGTCCGCACGACCTCCGTCCATTCTGACCGATCAAACTTAGGAAAGTACGCATCCCCCGCAAACTCCCCGTCAATCTCGGTCAAGTACAGTCGATCGGCCTTGGGCAAGAGCGCCGTAAAGATCTGCCCACCACCACTCACCATAATCTCGTCCACGCCAAGCGTCAGCGCCTCGGTCTGAGCAAGCTCAAGCGCCTCGTCCACCGAGTGGGCGATGAGCGCACCCTCAACAAGGAAGTTTCGATCCCGCGTCACGATGATCGTCGTCCGATTCGGTAAGAGCTTCTTCGTCGCCTCGTACGTCTTTCGCCCCTCAATCATTGGTTTCCCGACCGTGTGATCTTTGAAGTACTTCCGGTCATCCGGCAGATCCCACGGCAGTCCAAAGTCACCACCAGTCTTGCCGATGAGCCGATTCCGATCGATCGCCGCGATGAGCGAAACTCTCATGATTTGTCACTGGCGACAGGTGCTGGAATCGGAGGCTGATAGCCCATCTTCTTTTCCTCTTTCTGATTTAGCAGTAGGCCAAGGTAGTTTAGTGCCGAAGTTATCTTGGTCATTAGAAATGCTCCATCGCAGATACGGCGACTAGAATAGATCATCCGATGTGTATCAGGATCAACGCCGTCCACATCGAATCGCAACTCAGATTCAGAAACTCGAAACTCGGGCAGATCGATGGATAGTGACTGCTGCAACTGATCGAGGGCATTGTGGTATTCCGCCACATACTTCTCATCGACCTGGATAGACACGGGGACGTTATCTCGCAGAGATGCGATCCGTGCTTGCGCCCTAAGAAGGGAGTCAAAACTCATATCACACCGCCATTGGCGCTTTGATCGCCGGGTACGATTCGTACGCGTGGAGCTCGATGTCCTCCATCGTAAAGTCCTCGATCTGCTTCACCTTGGGGTTCAGCCAGAGTGTTGGCAGTGGCTTCGGCTCTCGCTCGAGCTGCTCACGGACTTGGTCAAAGTGGTTGTGGTAGATGTGGGCATCGCCTAACGTATGAACGAATTCACCCGGCTCGAGATCAGTGACCTGCGCGACCATGGAGAGTAAGAGTGCGTACGAAGCGATGTTGAACGGCACGCCGAGAAACATGTCGCAGCTGCGTTGGTACATCTGGAGCGAGAGCTTGCCATCGGCGACGTAGAACTGGAAGAACATGTGACACGGCGGGAGCGCCATCTGGTCGAGCTCTCCAGGGTTCCAGGCCGTGACAATGAGTCGGCGGTCGTTCGGATCGGTTTTGATTCGCTCGATGATCTGGGCGAGTTGATCAACTTGTGTGCCGTCTGATTTCTGCCAGTGCCGCCACTGGACGCCGTAGACGCGGCCGAGGTCACCTTCAAACCGAGCCTTCGGTTTCCAGTACGGCGCCTCGGCGTTCGCCCGCCAGATCTTCGAACCGAGTGCCTCGAGCTCCCGGTTGTCTGACGAGCCGGAAATGAACCAGAGGAGCTCGGCGGAGAGCGACCTCATCGCGAGTTTCTTCGTCGTTACGGCTGGAAAACCGTCGGCCAGGTTGTAGCGCTGCTGCATCCCAAACACACCACGAGTCTCAATGCCGGTCCGATTCGGCTTATCGACGCCGTGGTCCATAATGAACTGGAGTGCATCCAAGTACTGCCGCATTCCCACCTCCTCTGTCTTCCTCACTGTGCCAGATGGTAATCGGAGGGGAAGAGGATATTCAGCCGTGACTTGAAAAGCCTCGAAGCGTTATGGTAGAAGTATCTGTCGCTCTACAGATATATAGAGGGGCGACATTTAACAACATCGCCTGGCGAGGCGACTCACATACGCACCTCCCGATCTTAGGATGGGACGGTTGGAGGATGACATGGCACGTGTCAAAGGCATCGGGGAGCTCGACTTCCCGCCCATCGTTCCACTGCACGAGCACGCGGGGCTCGGGGACCGGTCGTACTACCCCCTGAAGACGGTCACTGAACGCCAGGAGGGTAAGACGCGGTACCTGACGGTGGTCGAGCTCCGCCTCCACTTCGACGATCCTATCCCGACCCGGGGCAGGTATACCGAGACGCTCCTGTTGGAGAACGGGAGCTGCACCGGGTGCTGGATCGACAAGATGAGAGAGTGCGAGAGGCCGAACGCACGGGTTGCGGAGGCCTACCTCAACTCCGCGCTCATCGCCGGCCTGATGCTCTGGTCTCAGCGAGAGGAGGTCGAGAGCCTCGAGGCCACGGTCTACGGCAGCCCCTGGCCCAAGAAGCCGACTAGGTGGAATCACCTCAGGATCAAGATGGTTCTATCGAAGGGTGTTGACATCGAGCGGCCGGCGCGCTGGCTGGGGAGTCGAGCGCGACAGTTCAACGGGGCGATCAGGAGGGCGACCGCGGCTACCTACTAAAGTGGGCAAGCCCCTTGGGTTGCGTCGTGCCCTCGACGCAACCCCCTTTTTCCTTCAGGAACATTTGTGTACTATGATACTCACAACAGAGCGCGGAGATGGGGACTCACCACCCCCGGAGCGCAACGCGGGCGACCAGCGTCAGCAGCAAGTGGTCGAAGAGCGATCCGATCGGCATCGGATCACCTAGGTGGAACCACCCCATTCACGCGGGGTCCTAGGACCAGTCACACTGGTCTTTTTAGTTTCCCCAAGGAGTCATCATGGCAAACGTCGACAAACACGAGGAAGAATACCTGCACAATATGCGGCATTCGTGCGCACACTTGCTGGCCGCGGCAGTGCAGGAGTTGTGGCCAGAGGTGAAGTTAGGCGTCGGGCCCGTCATCGAGCACGGCCTGTACTACGACTTCGATTTGGAGCACCGACTTACTGAGGAGGACTTCCCCGCCATTGAAAAAAAGATGGCAGAGCTGAAAGCGCAGGGCCTGGGCTACGAACGTGAAGAAGTCTCGATCGCTGAGGCCAAGAAACGGGCGAAAGCGATGAAACAGCCGTACAAGGTCGAGCTCATCGAGACGATCGAGAAGACAGGCTCAACGGCTGTGGCCGTTGAGGAGAACGGAGAACGGAGCAAGGAGCAAGGAGAGAAACCGACGACCGTGACGTTCTACACGACTGGTGACTTTGTCGATCTCTGCAGAGGTGGCCATGTTGAGAGCACCAAGGAGATCGGGCCGTTCAAAATCCTCTCGGTGGCCGGCGCCTACTGGCGCGGGAAGTCTGAGAACCCCCAACTCCAACGACTGTACGTCGCGTGCTTTGCCACCCAGGACGAGCTCGACGCGCACCTGGCGGAGATGGAGGAAGCGAAGAAACGCGATCATCGTAAGCTGGGTGCCGAGCTCGAACTCTTCACCTTTGATCCATTAGTTGGCCCGGGACTGCCACTCTGGCTCCCCAAAGGAACTGTTCTCAGGGACCTCGTTGAGCAGTTGGCCAAGAAGAAAGAGCAGGAACACGGGTACCAACGGGTGGCAACGCCCCACGTCGCCAAGCAGGCGCTCTTTGAGGCCTCGGGACACTTACCGTATTACGCCGACACGATGTATCCGCCAATGGAGCTCGACGATGGGAACTACTATCTCAAGGCGATGAACTGTCCACATATGCACGTCATGTTCCGCCAGACGCCGCGCTCTTACCGCGAGTTGCCGGTTCGCTGGGCCGAGTACGGAACGGTCTATCGCTACGAACTCTCAGGCACACTCGCGGGTCTCATGCGTGTCCGAATGCTGTCTATGAACGACGCCCACATCTACTGCCGGGAAGATCAGATCGAGGCTGAGATCCTCAGGGTCATGGAGCTTCACAAGTACTACATCGAGCTCTTCGGCATTGAGCACTACTACATGCGCCTCTCACTCCATGATCCGGCCAACACCAAGAAGTACTTTGACGAGCCCAAACTCTGGGCCTTTGCCGAGGATGCGCTCCGTCGGGCCCTAGACCACTCAGGACTTGAGTATCGCGAGGCCAACGATGAGGCGGCGTTCTATGGGCCGAAGATTGACTTTCAAGTGAGGTTTGTCGGTGGTAGGGAAGAAACGATTGCCACCACCCAATTGGACTTCATTGCCCAACAGCGCTTCGGTCTGCACTACCAGGATAGTGATGGCGGTGAGAAGCCAATCTACGTGATCCATCGCGCACCGTTGGGTACCCACGAACGCTTCGTTGCCTTCCTTATTGAACACTACGCCGGCAAGTTCCCGCTTTGGCTCGCCCCAGTGCAGGTGAAGCTCCTGCCGATTGCTGACCGGCACAACGAATACGCTACCGATGTTGCAAAGCAGTTGGAAAAGGCTGGCTACCGCGTTGAGCTCGACGACCGACAGGAATCGGTTGGCAAGAAGATTCGGACCGCACAGCTCGAGCAGGTGCCGTACATGCTGGTGGTGGGCGATAAGGAGATTGAAGCCAAGCCCCACTCCGCCGATGGCTCCGTCGGGGCGCGGCAGGTCGCGGTCCGAGGCCGTGACGACGGCGATCTGGGCGCCCAATCGATTGCTGACTTCCTCACTCGACTAGAGCGTGAACCCAATCCGCTGGCCTAACCCAAGTCCCGATGTGGCAGCAAGAATCCACTTCGGGAGTGGATAACAGGGAACACATCGGAAACTAAGAAGAGCGCCTACCGGCGCTCTTCTAGATGAGCTGTGCCATCTGCGCTCCGCCAGCTGGCGGACTGTGTATCCCTGCCTGCCGGCAGGCAGGTGTGGCATAAGACCTGCGCTACTCTTCCCTCTTCTTCTCTTCCGCAGGAGCCTCGCCTTCGGTAGCAGTCTCGCCTTCCTCCGGCTTGGCGCCGAGTTCGGCCACAGCCGCGGCTTCGGCATCGGCCGCAGTTGTTTCCACCACCTCTTCCTCTTCTTGTTCCGCAACCAAGGCAATCACTTGGTCGGCATCGAGCAGGAGTTCCACGCCCGCGGGAATGGTGAGATCGGCCGCTCGGATCATGTCTTCAAAGGTCTTGAGAACGGAAATGTCGACTTCGATCTCATGCGGAATCTCAGTAGGGAGGGCGGCAAGCTCCACCTTGTGGACGTTGATGACCAGGTTGCCTTCCAGATCCTTCACGGCCGGTGACTCACCCACAAACTTGAGTGGCACTTCCGTCTCAACGGTCTCTTTGAGGTTGACCGCGTAGAGATCGGCGTGGAGCGGGCGGTCATAGACGGGATCCCTCTGCACTTCTTGGATGAGGACCTTGATGGTGCGTGCACCCAGCTTGAGATCAATGAGCGTGTTCCCGCCGGCTTGGTGGTAGACGCGCGTAAACTCCTTGGTATCCAGGGCAACGGATGTGGCTTCCGTATCGTGTCCATAGACAATCGCCGGCAGCTTGCCAGCGGCGCGGAGTCGCTTGACCACTTTCCCAGATTCGGCTCGTTCGCTCGCAACGAGCGAGAGCTTGTCAGCCGTCATATGGATTCCTTAGGACTTGGGTTGCTCGTCAGGTTCCTGAAAGACCTTCTTGAAGTTGCCATCGAAGGCCTTGAGCGCGTTGTGGAGATCGAGAACGTTGTCAGCGGTCAGACGATCATCCGTCATGGCGCGCAAGCGGTTCTTGGTGACGATGTAGAGGACCAGGGCCGGACTGTGACCGCGCTGGCAGCTCGCCTGGACGAGGTACTGCTTCTCCAGCGCTCCCCGCAGGCGCAGCTCGCTGGGCTCAAACTCCCGTCCACAGGCTGGGCAGGCCAGGTCGTGGTAGGCCGCGTGGAGGACATCGTCCATGGATACATCACCCATTCCCGCCTCCTGGTTTCCCGTTGCTACGTGCCACGGTTGACGGGCGCATCGTACCTGGTGGCGCCTGGAGTGTCAACGCTCCGCACGCGCCCCAGTTTCCACGATCCCTGTCTGACGATCCCGTCGTCAGACAGGAGAGAACATCAGAGACGACTGCTTGAATCCTCCCGAGGATGAGGTAGAATCGCAACCGCCGTCTTCGCTTTGTTCGCAAGTCGAAGGAAGTGACAGACGAGTACCTTTCCTGGAGGGAATCATGAACGATACGACCGAGGCCACGAGTGATCAGGAAGAGCGGGTCGGAGACGGGGAGCGGCTGTGTCAATCGGTACCCGATTCGGACGATCGGCTCTACAACGCCCGGCTGACGGCAACCAATCTCCTCGAGGGGCTGGGGGACCCCAAGCTCGTGCAGGCGATCGAGCGTGTCCTCACGGGAACCACCGACGAACCGACGGTTCGGGGTCGCGCTGCCGAACAGGTCCTGAGTGGGCAGACCACCCAGCGGAGGAAGGTCACGGTCCTCGCGATCTTCATGGGCCTGACGCGTTGTCGGGAGGTACCGGAGCCGAGCGAGCTGTCCGAGAAACCACTCCCTCGGGAGGTGATGAGAAAGCACCTGTCGGATTGTCAGCCGCTCGAGCGGCTCCTCCACGAGTGCGTACTCAACCACGTACCCCTCGTAGACGCTGCGAGGCAGGCTCTCGCACTCTTTGAGGCGACGCTGAGTCGGAACGGGCGGATCGTGATGATGGCCGAACTCCTCTACGGCGATTGTGCGCCGTATGTGGTAGGGGTTGGGCCGGACTGCTCGGACGAGTGCTGGCAGGAGTTCCAGAATCGTCACTGGCTTCAAGTTCGTGAGGCGCAGATCGGCATGGCTGTCCTGCCGAGCCACTACGACCGGGCACGGTACGTTTTCCACCTCATGGACCAGATGGGGTTTGAGGGAGACGACCGCGTCATGTTCCTCGCTCAGCTCTTTGCCCAGATGTCGAGTTGCGGTGAGACACTGCCGGCGCTCTCCGATCTGCAGGAACAGATCTCGCAGCTCCGCGCCAGCATGGAGCACCAGCAGCAGCGCCTGGCAGGCACGGTCATCACCGGCATCCGGCACTAGGTGTTGCTGAGGGCACCTCACGCAGGGCACCCGAACCGGGTGCCCTGCTCTACGTTCCCCGACGATCTTTGGATCGCTTCACTGCCTGTTCCGCGCGCCAGGCGGCGATCCTGGCGTGGTCGCCGGACTTGAGGATTTCGGGGACGGAGAGGTTGCGGAGATCTTTGCTGACCGGCCGATGGGCGTCCGGTCGCAGCAGTGGGGGTACTCAAGCAACTGAGCTGACCGGTTCTGCTCCGACTTCTCAACCTCTTCTGAGGAGCCTCGCCGACACTCGTCACTTTCGAGGTGATCCCGCCGGACTCTTATTGACTTCTTCTTCTTCTTCTGGCACACTCCGCGCAGCCAATCGGCTCTTTTTTGCTTGGAAACGTTACGTCCAAGTAAGGAACCGGCCGAGACGCACATCACAACTGAGGGAGGAACGTGCCAATGACGCACGCCACGGCAACGGAAGAGCGGACCACGCCGCGCTACAACGTCCGGAAGGAGGCCGAGGAGCTCTGCGCGCCGCTCGAACCCGAGCTGCGCGCCGCAGCCGACCGTATCATGCAGGAGCACTTCGAGAAGTACAGTCAGCAGGTCGAGCTGCTGCTCGAGCTCCTGGACCTGAACCCCGGCTCCGCCAAGATGCTCCTGGGTCACGTCTTCGCGACCTACTGCCTGAACGACGGTCGCGCCGACACCGGCCTCGAGGCCCAGGGCCTCAGCACGGCGCAGTTCAACTACTGGCGCGAGGAGATCTCCGGCGAGCTGGACTTCTTCAAGGAGGGTCTGAGCCACAAGCCCTGCTTGGAGGCGGTGGCGACGGTCTGCTGGACCACGCTGCAGGAGATCCCCGAGCCGCGCGCCCGCATCGTCTGGCTGGTCGAGATGGTCCGGGCCTTCGGCCACTACGTGAGCATCGACATGCCGCCGACCGACGTGAAGCGCCTGGAGGCCTTCATCGAGGAGCGCAGCGACCTGGTCGCCGAGCTCTACGCGGCCGGCCAGCAGAACATCCGGGGGCACCGGATGGTGGCCTTCGCCAACCGCCTGGCCAGCGAAGCCGGTCTGGGCGAGGAGGAGACTAACAACCTGATGGACATGGCCTGCGTCATGGGATCGCCGGCGATGAGCATCACCCTGGGCATGATCGAGATCCGGCACGGGGAGTCGGAGGAGGACACGGAGGAGTAGCCGCGTCGAGGTAGAGGCGGAACGTCGCCTCACCTCACGCCGGAACACAGAGTAGGCGCACCTTCGGGTGCGCCTACGGCACGTTTAGAGAGGTTTGTGGGTGCGCTTCCGTGCTTCGTTCAATCGCCACGCGGCGATTTTTTGATGGTCGCCGGACTTCAAGATATCAGGCACCGTCAATTCGCCGAGCTGTTGACTGATCGGCGTGTAGCTGTCGGGACGAGTGTAGTGCGGGTACTCGAGGGTGATTGATGATTTGGTCGAGAATGATTCATCTTTGAGTGACTCCGGGTTCAATACTCCGGGGAGGAGGCGGGCGACGGCGTCGACGACCACGGCCGCCGGCAGTTCCCCACCGGTCAGGACGTAGTCGCCGATCGAGAGTTCACGGTCGACGATGGATCGCACCCGCTCATCGAATCCTTCGTAGTGACCGGCAATCAGGATCAGATCGCGGTCGTCAGTTACCAGTTGTTCAGCCGTCGCTTGCGTGAATTGCTGACCTTGCGGGGTGAGCAGGATAACCTTTGACCTTTGACCTTTGACCTTTGACTTGAGCTCGGCGAGTGCCCGATCGATCACGTCAACGCGCAGGACCATACCCGGGCCGCCACCATACGGTGTGTCGTCTACGGACTTGTGCTTATCCGTGGCCCAGTCCCGGAGGTTACAAAGCTCAATCTCGATCACCCCTTGCTCGATGGCACGACCCAGGATTGAACCGTGGAGGAACGGCTCGAGCATCTCTGGAAAGAGGGTCAGGATGGCGAACTTCATAACACAGGAGTATACCGTGCTACGACTGATCCAGCAACCGACAGACCCGCCACTCGGCGGGCCTGTCGCGCTTTCACTGCACTGCGAAGACGTTACAAGATCGAGGTGGGGTTTTCGTCCTGCTGCTCGGTGACGTCGTTGATCTGGCTCAGGCCATCGGTCGCTGGTTCGAGAGCCGGTTGATCGTCGGCTGGGCTGGCGGCAGCGCTCGTGTCGTCGCTGGCGGTTGTGGCAGCGACGACATCATCGCTGACCTGGGCAACTGGCTGATCGGTGGGCTGATCACTCGCGCTGTCATCGCCTGGCGAGTAGACGCGGCCCCCGGCCGGATCCTCAATCTTGAGGTTGACGCGCGAGTTGTTCCGGGCGCCGAGGACTCGGAGCAGGGTCCGAATCGACTTGGCGGTCCGGCCCTCCTTGCCAATAATCTTGCCCATATCTTCCGGGTTGACGGAGAGCGTCAGGAGGACACCCATTTCGTCAACGCGGCGCTCCACCTTAACATCCTCTGGGTGATCGACGAGCTCTTTGACGACCATTTCCACAAACTGCTGATCCTTTTCCATAGTGACTCCTTGTGAGTTCTGGGGCGAATGGGAATGATCAGACCACTCCAACGACTATGCCGCTGAGGCTTCCTCAGTAGATGGGGACTGCGCTGCCGCCTCCTCCTTGGCTGGTTCGCTTGATTCCGACGCGTCGGCTTCCTTTGTCTCCGCCTCGGGCTGGGCAGGCTCAGTTGCCGCCGCAGGCTCAACCGTGGCGTTCTCGTTCACAGACTCTGATGGGGCCTTCTTACCTGGCCGCTCCGGGAAGGTGTGAACGCTGATCTGCTTGTGGGTGAGGCCCTGCTTGGTGAGGAGTCGGGCAATTGTCTGAGAGGGTTGAGCGCCCTTGTCGAGCCAGGCCGTCACGTCCTCAAGCTTGAGGACGATTTCTTTGGTCCGGGGATTGTAGTGGCCGAGTTCGCTGACAAACTTACCCCGAACGGGTGCGGAGTGTTCGGCCACGACCACTCGGTAGTGCGGCTGGTGCTTCTTGCCAGTCCGGCGGAGACGAATCCGTAACATGCGTTCACCTCTCAGTTGGGCTGATCATCGTGGAGATCAGGATGGGAGTTGGCCCCGAGTGTAATGGTTGACGGGAGGGCCGTCAAGACGTGGGGGTAGGCTCGGGCAAAGGTAGCGCCATCGGCGACAGGCTTCCCAGCCCACTGGAGACGGGTGATCGTGTAGGTGCCATCGACGAGCCAGCCGGCCCGCAGCAGCAGGCGTGTGCCGAACTGGTCGGTGTAGACACCCGGCCAGGGATTGAGGGCGCGGATCTTCCGATCCAGCGTCACGGGGTCGGTCTGCTCCAGGTGGTGGATCTCGCCATCGGCCTTGGTGAGCTTCTTGGTGTGGGTGCCGACCACGTCCTGCTTGAGGAGGAGGAGTTCGTTCCTCAGGTACCGGACGAGGACGGTGGTGATGACCCGGCCAGCTAGGTGGGCGAGCGCCTCGGTCAGCTCCGGCGTTGTCTCGGTGCCGGTGAGTGGGAGCGGGGCCAGGGCGATGATTCGGCCGGTGTCGACGCCCTCGTCCATCTGCATGAATGTGACGCCGGTGGCCTCGATGCCATCGAGAATGGCAGCCTGGACGGGACTGGCGCCTCGGTAGCGGGGTAAGATTGAGGCGTGGACGTTGACCATCCCATAGGGAGGGATCTCAAGAGCGACCTTGGACAGGATCTGGCCGTACGCCGCGACGATCCCCAACTCTGGCTGAGCGTCTTGCAGGATCGTTACAAGCTCGGTTCTAGTGGCAGGGGAGGCAATCGGCAGATCGGCGGCCCTGGCCCAGGTCTCGACCGGAGTTGCTCGGACCGATCTCCCCCGGCCAGATGGCTTGGGTGGCTCGGTGATGACGAGCGCTGGCCGGAGCCCATCGCGCAGTAGTGCGTCGAAGATGATCTGAGCGAACTTGGCCGAACCCAGGAAGACCGTCCGGGGAAGTTGGGGAAGCGATCGGGTGGGCTGGGCACGGTCGGTGGCCACCAGGAGCTCGGTTTGGCCGTCCGGGAACCGGAAGCGGCGCAGGCGCTTGGTGGGGTGATCGTCAGGGACGGCATCCATACAGGTCCAATCGATCAGAGACGTGACGAGGACGGTGGTGCTTGCGTCCGGGCCTGCTCGTACTGGCGCAGGAGCTGCCGGCGGTTCTTGGCGTAATCGAGAATGAGGGTACCAGCGAGGTGATCGAGCTCGTGCTGGAGGGCGCGGGCGTGGAAGCCGTGCGCGCGGAACTGGATGGTCTGACCCTCGAGCGTCTCGGCCCGGACCTTGACCTTGGTGGCGCGGCTGACCGGCACCTCGATCCCCGGCAGCGAGAGACAGCCCTCAGCCATGGTGTCTTGCTCGCGACCAGCTGAGATCAGCTTGGGGTTGAGCAGAATCTGGAGCGGGAAGGCATCGGCGCGTTCTTCTGGCCGAGTGGCGGCGTACTCAAGGACAATCAGACGCAGTGACGACCCTACCTGGGGCGCGGCCAAGCCCACCCCACCGGCGGCTCGCATGCTGGCGACCATCTCCTGGGCGAGTTCGACCACCTCGGGCGTGACGTGCGGGACGGGCAACGCTGGGCGAGTCAGCGCGTCGTGCGGGTAGGTGAGGATGGGGAGCATGGCCGGACGAGTATACGGGACGGCGCGATCCCAATCAAGCGGCCGTGAGGCGGCGAGCTAGGGCGTAGAGATCCAGGAGTCGGTCGGTGGTCGAGCTCAGGGAGAAGCGGTCGGCCTGGCTTCGGGCGGCCTCACCGAGCTCGGCCCGGTGGATGGGATCGTCAATCAGGTGGCACAGGGCTGAGCGGACTGATTCAGCCTCGGCCGGCACAACAATGCCAGTTTTGGGTGAGAGCTCATCCGCGGCCACCGTCCCCATGAAGGCGAGGGTCGGCAAGCCAGCAGCCTGCGCCTCGCCAAGCGCACTGGGATGGGGACTCTCGCTCGCAATCAGGAATGAGGCGGCGGCATAGAGCGCGGCCATGTCGTCATCGCTGACTGCCGAGCGGAATCGGAGCTGGTGGCCCCACTGCCCAAGGACGGCGGCGCGTCGGAGCAGGGGCTCCACCGGACCTAAGCTGACGCCAAGGATGACTGCGTCCGGGAGTTGGCCGAGGGCGCGCTCGAGCGCCTGGACCACCTCGCCACCGTAGGCCGGTCCAACCATGAGGGCCACGGTTGCTCGATCGTCAATGGCGAGGTTGCGGCGCATAATACCGGGCTGGTTGGTGATGGGTCCGAATCGCTGCGGGAAGCAGAGGGGATGAATCGGCGTGGCGACGTGAGGACGAAGGCGCGTGGCGAACTGCTGACTGGGGCTCGTGACGAGGTTCGCCCGTCCCGCGTGTTCTAGGAGAGACGAGTCGAGGGTGGGGGCGTGAGGTCCCGCGTGGCGGGGGTGGGTAGAGTAGACGGCTGGCACTTGATTGGCGCGCGCTACCCGGTGGGCCCACTGCCCGAGTGGGCCGGGCTGGAAGGTGTGCACAACGTCAGCCCGGGCCACCAGTGGCTCAAGCTGCGTGTGGGTGGGTAGGCTGAGGAGCCGTCCGGCCGAGCCGGGGAGGGGGATGGCTGGGACTAGATAGGTCCCGGGTGAGGTGGCGAGCTGCACGCCTTGGAGATCGGGCTGAATGACCGTGACATCGTGCCCGCGGCTCTGGAGGCTGTCTGCCCAGGCAGTGATGGCGCGCGTCGCCTCGCTCTTGCCCAGTGGGGCGTCATCGTTCACCAGTGTGATCTGCACACTCCTCCTTTCAGGCCAGTCCTAGGCACTCCAGTCTAGTAGTGAATCGACCCGATACCGCCACGTGGCGGGAAGGAGTGACTGGACCGTCTGCCACGTGGCGGTCCAGTGCCTGGGCGGGACAAGAAGCTCTATCATAGCACGCCCCTGGTGGTCGAGTGTCTGCTGGATCGCTCCAAGGCTGGGTGGCAGGGCCGGCGCCCGGTCGGCTGGTCCCCACAGTAAAAGCGTCCGGCGGTATGGGGGTACGTTGAGGCGTGCTCGTTCGGCCAGCAGGTGATCAAGGGCGGCCCACGGCGAGGATTTCAGGAGTGCCCAGTGTGGATTATCCGGCTGGTGGGTTTGAATCACGAGCTCCTCGGCACGGGCACTGGCCTCCTTGACTCGTCCGAGGAAGCGCAGGGCCCGGTCCAAGTCCGGTGAGGCCAGTGGACTATCGCCGGAGACAAAGATCAGGGCACGGAAGTGTGGGTGGGCTTCCACCAGTTGCTCCGTTCCAACCTCGACGCTCGGCAGCGGGCCGGACTGTCGCGTGAGTGCCTCCGTCAGGGATTGAACGCCCCGGCCATGGACAGAGAGTTGGTGTGACTGGCACTGAGGGCAGGCAGCCGGAAGGATCTCACTGGCCTGGCACGTGAGACACTGAGCGCTCGCCACACCTCGGCGGAGGTCAAGCCGACCACCGCAGGCCGTGCAGAGCACCACGTGTCCGCAGGCCAGGCACGTGAGATCGCCACCCAGGCCTTGGGTCGGGGCAATCAGGCCAACCGGCGCAGCAGCGGTCCCGCTCCCAAGAAGCGCCCTCGCTCGTTCGCTCAGGCCATCTTTGCCCGACGGAGCCACCAGCGTCACCCGAGCCTCCCGCTGGCCCACCAGCCGACGCTTGGCCAAGCCTCGGTGTTCACTGAGTGCCATGCCGAAGGTTGGGAGTGTGCTCCCCAAGATGACGTGCCCTTCACCGAGCTGGCTTCGCAGGAGCGCAATCGTGGCTGAATCCAGGTACGGACGTTGGTCATCGGTGTGACTCTGGTGCATGACGTCATCAACGATCGTGACGCCGAGGTGGTGGGCCGGCCACCCAACCGCCTGGCGGGTGGCAATCAGGACTGGACAGGTGCCGGTGGCCAAGGCCTGGGCGAGGGTGCGCTGCTGGCCAGGCGGCGTTCCGGGGGTGAGGACCGAAGCCCGATCTGAGATGGACCGCAGACCGGTGAGGATTTCGGTGTGGGACGCGTGTGGTGCAATGATGAGGACCTGCTGGCCAGCGGTTAGGGCCCGGGCGGCTAGGGTGACATACTGCTCCCAACGGGATCGGGCTGAGCCGTAGAGGTGAATCCGCTCGGGACGGAGCCCCCGGTTAGGCGGTGTGGATCCGGGAGCCGCCATCGACCGCTTGCCGGCAGGTGGCAAGAGCCGAAAGAGGCAGGAACCGAGCGGCTGGAGACTGTAGTCCGCCACCTTCTTGGCCAGGCGGAGCGTTGCCGGTGGTGCCCAGGCTGCGTCTGTGAGGACGCGAGTGATCGAGCGGAAGCGCAAGCCGGCTCCGGGTGATCGACGACGAAAGCCCGAGATAACGCCCGGAACGGTTCGCCGGCCGAGCGGGACTTCCACTAGGCTGCCGAGGACGGCCGTGCCGGCCACTTCCGGAGTCAGTCGGTAGGTGAGTGGGCCAGGCGAGGGATGGTCGAGGACCACGTCAGCGTACGCCATGGCAGCTGATCGCGCTCAGTCGGTGGCGGCGGGATCGGGTTCAGAAGTCTCGTACGGTGGCGAGGGAATCAGCCCAAAGTCAGAGAAGGGGAAGACATTCAGGGAGGCCTTGCCGAGGATGTTCGCGCGGGGCAACGGTCCCCAGCGGCGTGAGTCTGAGGAGTGCTGACGGTTGTCGCCCATCACAAAGTACTCTTGCCCGCCCAAGGTCTCCTCCACAAAGAGTGTGCCGGATCGTTCCAAGAGCCGGGCTCGATCCTCGGCCGAGAGGTACTCCTCGCGAATCGGCGTCCCATTGATGAGGACCTGCTCGTCTTGGATGGTGACCGTCTCGCCCGGCAGGCCAATCACCCGCTTGATGTAGTTCTGCGAGGGATCTTCAGGAGACCGGAAGACCACGATGTCGCCGCGGTTGGGTTCCCCTAGCCGGTAACTGAGCTTATCGACTACCAGGTAGTCCTGATTCTGCAGACTTGGCTCCATGCTTCGGCCTTGGACCACAAAGGGCTGTGCCACAAAGGCGCGGACTGCCAGGGCCGCAATCAGCACCAGGACAATCGTCCGGAGGGTCTCGTAGGCTGACTCCGGGTTCTTTCCGGTGTAGGGCGTTGGGAGTGTTGGGGCTTCGTTCGGCTGCATGACGCTCCATCATAGCATGCTTGGCAAGTCTGGTGGTCACTGCTGGACTCGAACCAGCGACCTCCGCGATGTGAACGCGGCGCTCTATCCAGCTGAGCTAAGTGACCAGGCTAGCTGCGTATCCTACTGGTAGACTACGGAGGATGCAACTCCTCGTCGGCCTCTTCATTCTGGGACTCGATCAGCTCACCAAGCGACTCCTCTTCCAGGAGGCCACGCTCAACACCGGACTGGCGTTTGGCCTCCTGGCCGAGCAGCCGGTGCTCGTGCTGGGACTGCTTGGTCTGATTCTCATCCTGCTGTTCATCTGGTATGCCCGCTCGGCCGAGCTGCGCCAGACGCGCGTTGGCCAACTGGCCTGGGCGATGGTCCTCGCCGGGCTCGTCAGTAACCTCGTCGACCGGATTGTGATTGGGGCGGTCGTCGATCCACTCTCCGTGGGGAGCTGGTTTCCCAACTTCAACCTTGCCGACAGCGCCATCGTCGTTGGTCTAATCCTCTTTCTGTTTCCGACTCGACCCAAACTTTCCACTTGACCTCCTCCACTTGACAAGTGGAAAGTCGCAAGGGCATGGGCGTCTGAATGAGTCGGCTTGCTCTGATATACTCCGGGCATGAAAAGAGACCAGAGCCAGGAAGAACGGATTGCCTTTGCCGGTAAGATAGGTGAGGTGGTCCAGACCGCTCAGCCTGACGGGCGAGTGTTTGAGCGCTATCGTCGGTCGCCGGGTGTTCGACTCGTGATTGTCTCGGCTGACCAAAAAATCCTGATGAGCAAGGAGTTTCGCACCGAGTCGAGATTGGACGATCTGCGACTGCCGGGTGGGAAGGTTTGTGACACGCTCGAGGAGTATCACTCGCTCCTCGAATCTGGCGCGGACATCGTCGAGGCTGCCAAGCAAGCGGCCATCAAGGAAGCGCGGGAAGAAACCGGCCTTGAGGTCCGTACCCCCGAGCTGATCGTGAAAGCCGTCGCTGGCGCAACGGTCGAGTGGGATCTCTACTATTTCCTCTTCCGCGACTACGAGGAGAATGAGCATGGTCAGCAGCTCGAGAACGGTGAAGATATCGAAACAGTGTGGATGAGCACGCAGGAGATTCGTGACGCAATTGCAGCGGGCCAGATGCACGAGTGGCGCAGCGTCGGCGTGCTCTTCGGCAAGGTGCTGCCACTCCTCAACGCTTCGTAGCGCCATCGGATAGACACGTAGAAACGCGACGAGAGCGTCGCGTTTCATTCAGTCGGCACGGTACCTACGCCTTCTTGGCCTTCTCGATCACCTTCTCAAACTCGGCTGGATGCTCAACGGCCAGTTCGGAGAGCATCTTACGGTTCAGCTGGATATCGGCCTTCTTCATGAGCGGGATGAACTTGGAGTAGGTCAGGCCGTGTTCGCGGAGCGCAGCGTTGAGCCGAATAATCCAGAGGCTGCGGAAGGTTCGCTTCTTGGCGCGGCGGTCTCGGAACGCGTTGTGCATGGCCCGCAGAAGAGCCTGGCGTGCCATCCGGACCCGGTTGTTCCGGCCATGCAAAAAACCCTTCGTCCGCTTGAGAAGATTCTTGCGTCGTTTCTTACTACTGGTACCGCGTTTGACTCGAGGCATAGGGGCTCCGTCTGGTTACTGATACGGCAAAAGCTTAGTCAGGCGCCGCCGATTGGCGCTTGAGAGGGACTGGAGTTTCCGAGAGCGCTGGAGCGTCCGCGCTGACTTCCCACTCGTTCGGTGCTGAGCGCTCATCGTTCGCGCCAAAAACTGACCGCGCTTGGTGCGCTTTTGGATCCGCTTGGACGCTGCCTTGTGGGTCTTTTGCTTCATAGAACCTTCTCTTGAGATCCTTCGACTTCACTCAGGATAGCTTGCCGTGCTCGCTACTTGAGGATGGCGGTGATGCGGTTCCGCTGCTGACTCATGCTCTCAATATGGCCACCGAGTCCACCCACAAACCGCTGGATGTGCCCTTTGGCTTGTTCGGCAAAGATATTCTCTCGGCCTCGGAGCTGGATGTAGACCTTGACTCGATCACCTTCGGCCAGCATCTTCTGGGCTTTTCGGAGCTTCGTCTGGAAGTCGTGCTCGTCAATCTTGTAGGAGAGCTTGATCTCCTTGACGTCACCACCCCGTTGCTTGGCGCGTTGGTGGCGGACTCGCTTCACTTCCTCGTACTGGTACTTCTTGAAGTCCATGAGCTTGACCACAGGTGGCGTGGCACTCTCACTCAGTTGGACCAGATCGAGACCGCTATCGTGGGCCAGGAAGAACGCCTGTTCTCGAACGACCACGCCCAGCTGCGTGCCATCGTGACCAATGAGGCGAAGTTGTGGGGCGTCGATCGCCTCGTTCACCCGCTTACCAGTACGTATTGGTGCCTCCCAAAACTCAGTGTGCCGTTTGTGATGCGGCGAGTCTATCACGCCGAGTAATCATTTTCAAGACTCCGGGGAGGACGGTTAGCGCTAGGGGCGTCTTAGCAAAGACTTCCCGTCCCACATAGGCTGGGTAGGTACCATCGAGCTCAATCACGGCCCGCTGCACGCTGAAGTGGGAGGTGAACCGATCAGATTGAGGTTCTGCACCCCGGAACCAGTTGAAGAACTGGGTGACACGCCCACCGGTAGCGTACCGATTGTTCACCACGATCCGTCCGTTGCCCGCAAAGCGGATGTCGGTGCAGTCACCAGTCACCAGGCAGTCATCGACGGTCAGCCGGAGGGGCGTCGCTCGAGCCAGCTGGATCCGCGCCTCAGTCAGGAGAAACTTGTTCGGCTCAATCCGCGTGATCGCCGTGGGACGCACGCGCCGATACTTCAAGGCCTCAGCCGCCTCCTCAAGGCTGGTGATGCCGCTGACGAGCTCCAGGGCCCGGGGATGTTGGAGCGGAATGGCCCCAAAGACGTAGGAGGTCCCAGCCAGCAGCGCGGCAACGCGGTTGATCAAATCGTCTGATCCCAGCGCTACAATCGTGGAGTACTTCTTGGCAGCGCCAATCTCAGCCAACTCCTCCACAGTTCGGGCTGGCGAGGTGCTGACAAACTCGCCCGCAATGCCCAGGCTCGTCAGGAGCCCTCTGACGTGCTCCAGCGCGCGCTGGTCATCCCGAGAGCGAGGGGCCTCGCTAATGTAGTAGTACATGGTTCGGCGTTCAGAGGTCGGAAGCCAGCGGTCGGACTGGCCAGCGCCTTGACAACCACCGCCCGACCGGGACCAACGACTACTCTTCCAGTTCTACACCTTGACCGACCGCCATTGGTTCGCGCTCGGCCGGGAGTTTCTCGGGAGCTGGTGCTTCTTCTTGATCAGCCGACTCGGCCTTATCTCGTTTCTTGGCAGCGGGGAACGTGGCTTTCTCGGTCATACCAGCCGGAGCCGATGCCTCGTCTCCTCCCTCGGCCATGACACACTTCCCATTCAACTTAGCACCAGACTTAATGATGAGCTCCGTGGTGTTGATAGAGCCGCTGACGCGGGCTGAGGGGAGGAGCTCGAGCTTCTGCTTCGCGGTGACGGCCCCATTGACTCGCCCGGACACGCTGACCAACTGGGCCGTAATTGGACCCTTCACGGTCGCAGTTTCAGTAATCGTGACGGTCTTATCGGAGACGACCTCTCCCTCAACCACACCGTGGATCGTAATGTCATTGACGTCGCTGATTGTGCCGGTCAGCTTGACGTTGGCGCCAACCACGGTCCCCGGTCCGGCGGTAGCTTCCTGCGTTGACCCTTCAAACATAGACTGCCTCCTCTATCGCCGCCGCCCTCCACGGCTGCTCGCATTACTCGAACGGAGCGTAACAGAGGGATTGAGGGGTTGCAAGCTGCGAATGAGTTGGCTATACTCTCGCCACTTACGAGGGACATTGCCTATGCCCACCCACAAGTCACACATTCGCGTTGAGGGCGCTCGCGTCCACAACCTCAAGAATGTTTCCGTGAAGATTCCGCGGAATAAGATCACCGTGGTGACCGGCTTGTCTGGTTCCGGCAAGTCATCGCTCGCCTTCGATACGATCTATGCGGAAGGTCAGCGGCGCTACGTGGACTCCCTCTCGTCCTACGCCCGCCAGTTCTTTGGCACCTTGCAGAAGCCGGACGTTGATCTCATCGAGGGGCTGGCGCCCTCAATCTCAATTGATCAGAAGAGTGCCGCCCAGTCACCCCGTTCGACGGTGGGCACCATGAGCGAGATCTATGACTACCTTCGCCTGCTCTACACGCGTTTGGGTGTCCCGCACTGTCCCATCTGCCACGCGACGCTCAGTGAGGCTGAGGCGACCACCGCCAAACCCAGAAGCGCATCTCAGCAGCGCCGCCGCCAGAAGTTCCTGAGCTGTCCAGAGGGGCACGGTCCGTATGAAGAGCCAACCCTCGGTTCTTTCTCGTTCAACAGCCCCCAGGGAGCCTGCGAGCTCTGCCACGGTCTGGGAACCAGGAAGGTCGTTGATGCCTCACTCTTGCTCCCCAATCCGCGTCTCACCCTGGCTGAAGGAGCGATCCGACCCCTCTCCCGGCTGGGGAACCAAGGGCAAGCGGTCCAGAAACTCCTGGAACAGTACGTCGCTGCGGGTGGCCGAATTGATGTCCCAGTGGGTGGGCTGACCGAGGCGGAGCGCTCACTCCTCGTTGAGGGTGACCCAGGCCAAAGATACGAGGGCGTGACGGCATACCTCGAGCGACGCCACGACTCGACCGATTCAAGTTACGTTCGTTCGGAGATTGAACGCTACATGGTGGAACAAACCTGTCACATCTGCCAGGGAAAGCGACTGAAGGCCAGTTCGCTCGCGGTCTTGGTGGATGGTCGGTCGATCACGGATCTCACGTCAATGACCGTGGCCGAGGCCCAGACATTCTTTCGGTCCGTTGGGGCGCGTCTGACGGGCCACGGTGCGATCATCGCCGCCCCAATTCTTCGTGATGTCTCGGGCCGGTTGTCCTACCTGATCCGAGTTGGGCTGGAGTACCTGACGTTGGACCGGAGTGCCGACACGCTCGCGGGTGGTGAGGCGCAACGGATTCGCTTGGCCACCCAACTGGGCTCGGGCCTGACCGGCGTCCTCTACGTCTTGGACGAACCATCAGTTGGTCTCCATCCACGGGATCTCGATCGTCTCATTGAGACCATCGTGGAGCTCCGCGATCTTGAGAACACGGTGATTGTGGTAGAGCACGATGCCCAGATGATTCAGGCCGCTGACTACCTGATTGACGTGGGGCCGGGTGCCGGCGTGGATGGCGGACGGATTGTCGCCCAGGGGACGCCCGCCGAGGTTCAGACGAGCCCGCGGTCCCTAACCGCTCAGTATCTGCGGGGCGATCGAGTCATTGCCCTCCCGCAGGAGCGGCGCTCGGGTCGACAGGCGCTGACGATCCACGATGCGCATGATCGGAACCTTCAGCACCTGACGGTCCGTATCCCCCTTGAGACCCTGACCTGCATCACCGGCGTGTCCGGATCTGGTAAGTCCACGCTCGTGAGAAATATCCTTGCGAAAGCCCTGGCCAAACACTTCTACCGAGCCAAGTCGGCCCCAGGAGCCTTTCAACGAATCACGGGCGTAGAGTATATCGACAAGGTGATCAACGTGGATCAGTCGCCGATTGGCAGGACGCCACGGTCAAACCCAGCCACGTACACGAACGTCTTTGGACTGATTCGAGATCTGTTTGCTGCCACCGATCTGGCGATGACCCGCACGTACGATGCTGGCCACTTCAGCTTCAACGTCAAGGGTGGCCGCTGTGAAGTCTGCCGTGGTGACGGAGTGCTTCGGCACGAGATGCACTTCCTTCCAGACGTGACTGTCACCTGCGAGACCTGTAACGGCACACGCTACAAAGACGAAATCCTTGAGGTCACCTACCGTGGAAAAACTATCGCCGACGTCCTGGCGATGTCGATCGGACAGGCCCACGCGTTCTTCAAAGACCAGCCTGGCATTGCTGGGAAACTCGAAGTCCTGGTGGCCGTGGGGCTGGGCTACCTCGAGATGGGACAGCCAGCCACGACGCTCTCTGGTGGTGAGGCGCAACGAGTCAAGCTTGCGACCGAGCTGGCTCGCCAGTCGACCGGCCGTACCTTCTACATCCTCGATGAGCCAACCACCGGACTCCACTTTGAAGACATTCGACACCTTCTGGAGGTCCTCCAAGCCTTGGTTGCCAAGGGCAACACTGTCCTCGTCATTGAGCACAATCTCGATGTCATCAAGTCGGCGGACTGGATTGTCGACCTCGGTCCAGAGGGTGGCGAGGGCGGGGGGCGGATTGTGGCCGAAGGAACGCCCGAACAGGTCGCTCGCGAGCCCGAGTCGCTCACCGGCCAGTATCTTCAGCCACTCCTGGCTTCCGCGCGTCCTCGTGCCAAAGTTCAGGCCTCAACACCCCGCCAACTCACCCCCACGCACTAGCTGATATACTGAGGACATTCGAGGAGGGAGATGGTACCGTCACGCAGATCGAGCTCGCATCCTGTCCAGGTTCGACAGTCCGTGGTGGTTGGCCTGGCTCTCATCGGTTTGGTCCTCGTCGCCCTAGCCCTCTGGCCAGGCAATCCATGGTTGACGAGCGAGGCCAATCCCCAGCAGGAGACCACTCAGTCGACCGGACGGGGCACCAATGCCACTCCGTCAGCCACGCCGAACGCCGCCGCCGCCGATCGGCTACCGACCACTGCCACCAGTGCTGCCTGCGGCGATCAGGTCATCGATCCCACCAAGCCTATCAACGAGAACCTGAGCTGTGTTTATAAGAAGTCGGTCAGCCTGATGTTCTTGCTTGCCTTCCTCGTGGTCATTTACGCCGGCTATCTCTACATCACGTCCTTTGGGAGTCCCGATAAGGTCAACGAGGCTAAGGAGTGGCTCCTTGGCGCCGTCCTGGGGACGCTCCTCCTCCTGCTCATCCCCTTCATCCTGGATGCGCTCAACGCCAGCGGGTCGCCGAGCAGCACCCAAACCAGTCCGGCGTCAAGTTCAGAGGCACCGCCGCCGGCCGACGCCCAGGCAAAGCCGAGGGTGACACCCGCTCCTGCCGAGTCGAATGCATTACCGCCCTCGCGGGGCACTGGCGCCGGAGCCGCCAATCAAGAGTGATTGACGCCCTGGTTGGCATCTGGTACAGTCCTCGCGCAAACACGCCGTTGTAGGTGCTGCTTCACAGCAGAGGAAAGTCCGGGCACCATAGAGGAGCGCATCCGTCGAAAGGCGGACATCTCGCGGGCAACCGCGGGGTCGGGACAGTGGCACAGAGACAAAACTGCCGAACCGGTGCTTGCACTGGTGGCGATGGTGAAAAGTGTGGGGTAAGAGCCCACGACTCCCCACTGAAAGGTGTGGAGGTGCGAAACCCTGCGTGGTGCAAGTCCAGTGGGTCCGATCGTCGTCAGTCCGTTCCTCACGGAGACGTCCCCGGATCTGGACGCGTAGATAGATACCTGCACCCGCCGAAGAGGTGGGACAGAACCCGGCTTATGAGCGTGTTTGCACCAATCGCCCCGATCGCATCGGGGTTTTTGGTACCATATCCAGGTAATCCGGGGTCGTCTAATGGCAGGACAGCGGCCTTTGAAGCCGTGAATCGGGGTTCGAGTCCCTGCCCCGGAGCCATGAACCACTCACTGATGCTCGGGTTCATAGCAAGCTAGCTCATGCAGTGGCTTGCTATGGTTCCGAAGTAATCCGTGAGTGGTTCATGTCGTGAACTTGAGCACAGCGAGCAGCGAGAAGACCATCAGTGAGGGCGACGCGCCGAGCGTTCAGCGGACGAGCTACTCGCGACTCAACGCGATCTTGAGGCCGAGGGCAATCAAGACGGCACCCATCACGCGCTCTGCCCAGTGTTGAACCCGTGCGATCCGAGTTTGGATCGCACGGTGCGTGAGGAGGACGGCCAAGCAGGCAAACCAGGCAAAGGTGGCCAGGCTCATCTCAACCCCGTAGAGTCCCTGGATGAAGAGGGGGGTGGTAGGACGAATGACCTGAGTGAAGAGCGCTAGGAAGAAGAGCGTCGCCTTGGGATTGAGGGCATTCGTCAGGAAGCCTAGCCAGATGGCTCGAGCTGGTGAGAGATCTTGGGGCCTACTCCCCGAACGCGTATTCAGGTTGTGCGGCTGAGCCCGGAGCGCCTGCCAGCCAATCCAAATGAGGTAGGCGGCACCTAGCCACCTGAGGGCGGTGAAGAGCAGGATGGACTGAGAGATGAGCCAGCCGATCCCAACCATCGAGTACGTGACGTGGACCAGGATCCCCAACCCAACGCCCAGGGCGGAGTAGACAGCCGTTGGGCGCGAGTAGCTGAGACTCTGACGTGTCACGAACGCAAAGTCTGGCCCCGGACTGATGACGGCCAGAAGGTGGACGAGGGCGACGGTCAGAAACTCAGGCAGATACTCCACCGCTCAATTCTAGCAAAAGGAAGAGAGACCCTGGAACCCCCTGAATATGGGAAGGGACGGGGTCAGCTGACCCCGTCCCTTGCACCCGTTCTTGGTTCCTCAGAACGAGATCTTGACGACCTCATAGCCGAGGAACTGGCGCGACACCTCCTTGTCGTCCTGGTAGGTGACGCGCAGGACCGCTCGGTAGTCGGCCAGGACCGACTTCCCCCTGCGCCCGTCGCACTGGTGGTAGATGGCTTGATCGGTAGACCGCGCCATCCGACCGCTCGCGGTCCGAACAGCCACCTGGTAGCTGGCCGGGATCGTATCGCACTCAACGGCCAGCCCACCGCCGACCGGGACGCCACCGAAGCCCCGGGGAATCAGATCCGTGTCGGTGCTCTCCGGCTGATAAAGCACCTCGACGATCCGGGCCCGCTCAACGAGCTGCCTGGAGTGAATGATCTCCTCCTCGGAGATCGGGCCGGAAACTGCCGCCCAGATCCCGATGACGCTTGCGTAGAGGCTGAGGAAGCCGAGCGCACCCAGGAAGTCCCCAGTCTCAAACTTTCCACTCATCTCGTAGCCCTCCAATTCTCTCCTCAAAGGGAGGAGCCTGCGAGCGACGCACGCTTCTCCCTTTGAGGGTTATAGAAAGGAACAGAGGAATATACTCGTTTGGATGGTCGGCGTCAACCGTTCCACGACTCCGGACGTTCGCCACTCGTCTCCTACTGGACACTTGACAAGTGTCTGATGGGAAGTGTCCGTATCGGGCATCGCAAGGTTGACGGTGCGGAGGGTGCTCGGTAGGATCAGCTGGTCTTGGTTCGCCAGGATAATCTCCTCTTTACAAAGAGGTTTCAGGAGGAACGCAAATGAGCGGTGTGCACGCTGCGTTCGATCGGCTGGAAATCAATGGAGCGCGATGCTCGGTCCTCGTGCCAGAGCGCGCTGGTACTGAGCCCTGGCGGGAGGTGGGCAAGGGGCTCACGATGCTGACCCTCTGGAAGACCCCCGCCGGCGCGAAGATGGTTCTCTACTCGATTGCCGAGGACGCCCCACACGATGTCTTCCGGCCGCACCGTCACCCGGGTGGGGAACTGTGCTGGGTGATCAAGGGTGCGTACCAGGACGAGGGTGGAACTCGGTACGAAGCCGGGAGTGAGGTCTGGTACGACCCGGGCAGCCAGCACGCGCCGCGACCGACCGGTCAGCTCACCGTCCTCAAGGTCTTCTGGCCGGCCCCGGTCCAGATCCTCGAGACACAGCCCCTCTCATGAACGCAGGTTGACAGGAGTAGGCAAGAGACGTATGGTCCGTTCACTTTGCGTGAGTGGAGCGAACAGCCCAGTAAGTGATGAGTATGAACAAGGGTGCCGGGTGGTATCCTCTCCAATAGTCGACCGCACCCGCAGGCCTGGCGTCACGCCGGGCCTGCTCTCTTGTATACTCACGCTTAATGGAAACGTTGCCAGCGCCGTCCCTCCATCCTGAACCATCGGATGAGACTGAGCCGGGTGAGCCCAGTGAGTACGGAGCCTTCGTCCGGTCTTTGATCGGGGCCCAGACGGACCCGGCCATCCGTCAGGCTCGGTTCCTGGAACGAGCTCAGCTCGGTGAACCTCAGCTGACGGAGCACATCCTCGACAGCCTGCCTCCGTACCAGCGCCTTGAGTTGGCCGATGGCGTGATCGGAACTCTCAAGGGAAAGACACTCTTGGATCGAGCACCGAACACGCTTCCGGCCAGCGGCCGGTGGCAAGGGCAGCTCGCCTTTGATCTGCTGACCTACTTTGGCCGGTCCCTCCGGCTCTACCCAGAACCCGGTGATCTTCTCTCCCCAAAAGAGTCGGCTCGGTTGGTGATCGCAGAGTATCTCGATTCGATTCCAGACCATCCGATCCTGCGTCAGACCGCCCAGCGCCGCTTTCTGAGTCTGCTCGATGACTTGGCGCAGATTGACGAGTGGTGGTACGGGCCCAACGATCGTCACTGAACCTGTTGTGTGGAAAAGTCTCCTGATCACTCGATTGACACACCTGAGCACCGTGTTAGAGTTGACGCAGTAGCGAGTAGGAGAGGAGGTGAACGTCATGCCATACGCAGTCCAGTCGAAGAAGACAGGTGACACGTACTACCTATTCACCAAAGAGGTGACGCTCCGGGGGGGACGGAAGCAGCAGATCTTCTACTTCTCCCGAGATCCTCAGAATCCCAAGGGAACACCAGTTCCGGAGATTCCAGATGGGTACGAGACCATGGAGAACTCCCGGACCGGTCTCCCAATGCTGAAGCGTTCGCAGTAACCCTCCTCTCAGCGTGAGGAATCAAACACCCGCCCGCTCGGCGGGTGTTTGGTGCTGACGGACCCACTTCCTTATGGTAGCATTCTGAGCCGTATGACCAGCTACATGCAACGGATGAAGCGTTCGGAACTCCTCTTCACGGTGCTCCTGGTGCCGATGGACGCCCTGGCGGTGTTCCTGGGCTTCCTGCTGGCCTACCAGCTCCGGACCGCTGAACCGGTTATCTACATCCTGCCTCTGGGCGACTACCTGCGGTTTGTCCTGGGCGTCTTGCCCCTCTGGCTGCTGACCTTTGCCCTGGAAGGACTCTACGAGGTGCGGTCAACTCGCCGCGGCCTCATCGAGGAGCTCTCGGGTATCTTTGTGGGGGTCTCCTTAGGAGTGCTCCTCTTTATGGCGGCGGTCTTCTTGACGAACACGAGCATCGGTTCACGGATTGTCCTCCTCTACGCCTACGTCTTCTCCTTTGTGTTGGTCGTGATTGGTCGTTGGCTCCTCCGGCAGCTCCAGCGCAAATTGTTCCACTACGGGATTGGTGTCCGGCGAGTCATCCTCGTTGGCGAGAGTGAGCAGGCCACCCAACTGGCGCGAGCCATGTCCGGGAGCCACGTCCAGGAGTTCCGCTACCTTGGGTACGTCAGTCAAGCTGACGCCACAGGTGCCGAGTCGAGTTTGGGTCGGCGGCTGGGATCGCTCAAGGATATCGAGCGCATCATCGAGCAGCAGACACCGGACGAGATCATTGTGGCTGAAACCAAGTTGCCGGATCGCGATCTTCTGGAGCTCCTCAGTCTGTCCAACCGGAAACGGATCGATCTGAAGCTCTCAGCCAATCGGGTTGGGCTACAGACCAGTCATGTTCGTTTTCACGCCATGGCTGGCATCCCACTCATTGAGGTCCAGCGGACCAAGTTGGAGGGGTGGGGGCGAGTCGTCAAGCGAACCATGGACGTCCTGGGGGCGATCACTGGCATCGTCCTCTTCTCCCCGGTCATGCTGGCGACCGCCCTGGCCGTCAAGCTGACCTCCCCCGGTCCGATGCTCTACCTCAACGAGCGCGTCGGGCAGGATCAGCGGCTTTTTTTCACCTACAAGTTTCGGAGTATGCGGGCTGAGTACTGTACCGGCGGGCAGTACGGTGGGGCGCAAGCGCTCAAGTATGAGGAGCAGCTGATTGCCAAGCAGAACACGCGCCGCGGGGCGATCTACAAGGTGGGGAACGATCCCCGACTGACGCCGATTGGCGATCTGCTCCGGAAGTTTAGCCTGGATGAGTTCCCGCAGTTCTTCAACGTCCTCTTTGGCCACATGAGCCTGGTGGGACCGCGCCCGCACCAACCCCGCGAGGTGGCGCGCTACGAACCGTGGCAGGAGAAGCTCTTCACCATCAAACCGGGCATTACTGGCCTCGCCCAGATCTCAGGCCGGTCCGACCTCAACTTTGATGACGAGGCGCGCCTGGACATTAGCTACATTGAGAACTGGTCGCTCTGGCAGGATCTCAAGATTCTCCTCAGAACCCCGCTCGTCCTGCTCCGTTCAAGGAAGGCGGCGTGACCGCTCGACCGCTCAAGGTGGCCTTGGTCCACGAGTTCCTCACCCAGTACGGGGGAGCGGAGCGTGTCCTCGAGGCCTTCATGGCACTGTTCCCGGACGCGCTCGTCTACACCCTTGTCTACGACGAGATTAGGGTGGGAACGATCTTTCCTAAGGAGCGAATCCGAACCTCGCCGCTCCAGCTACTGCCATTCAAGCGCCACTACAAGTGGTACTTACCGGCGCTGGCCTGGGCCGTGGAGCAACTTGAGATTCCTCAGGACGTTGATCTTGTCCTCACGGACGCCTCGGCCTACGCCAAAGGGGTGCGCGTGCCCGCGCACATTCCACACCTGTGTTACCTGCACACGCCAACCCGATACCTCTGGTCGGTCCGGGACGAGTACGTCGAGTCGGCTCCCATCCCAGCGCTCATCCGACCGTTCGTTGGCCCAGTGCTCGACGCGCTCAAGCGTTGGGACTACCTCGCAGCCCAACGACCCGATCGGCTGATTGCCAACTCCAAAAACACCGCAATTCAGGCCAAACGCTACTATGACCGCGAGCCTCAGGCAGTCATCTTTCCGTTCGTCAATACAAAGCGGTTCGTTCCCGTGGCACAGGCGGAGGTTGGGGATTACTTCCTGATGTTGGTCCGCATTGAGCCGTACAAGAAGGTTGATCTCGTCGCCGAGGTTTTTGCTGAGCTTGGCTGGCCCCTCAAGGTGGCTGGGGGCGGGTCGAAGCTGGCCGAGTTTCGTGAGCGGTTTGCCAAGGACCCGAATATTGAGTTTCTGGGCCGTGTCTCGGATGAGGCACTGCCGGGCCTCTACGCGCACTGCCGGGCCTTCATCTTTCCGCAGGAAGAGGACGCGGGCATGACGCCGCTCGAGGCCATGGCGAGTGGCCGGCCGGTCTTGGCCTACGGCCAGGGTGGCGCCCTTGAGTCGGTCAAACCAGGTGTGACCGGCGAGTTCTTCACCGAGCAGACGCCAGTCGCGCTCAAGGCGGCTCTCACGGGTCATGACTGGATGCGCTATACTAGCGCTGAGATTCGCCGGCACGCCGAACGGTTCGACCTCGGCCACTTCACCGGCCGGATCGAGCAGGAGATTGAGACGCTGCTCGACGAGTTCCACCAACGTGAATGAAGGAAGGAGCACTATGGACCTTGAACTCTACCAACAGCTGTTCCGCCGCTACTGGCTCGTGTTCGCCTCGATCACCCTGGTGGTCGGTGGTTTGGCTTTGGTGATGGCCATGGCCCGACCCATCACCTGGACCGGCGCGACGACGCTCGCGATTGCGCAGCCGGAGCCTGTGCTCGCGCCAACGCCCACCACCGATGACTTTGGGAGTTTCTACACCATCCAGGGGAGTGGGTTTGTGGCGGACTTTGTGGCGGGTTGGTTCCACGATCCGGCAGCGGCTGACAACATCCTCACCGCCGGCGGGGCAAAGACGAGCCAGCTCTCGCTCAGTCAACTCAAACGGGCCCTGTCCGTTGAGTCACGCGGGCGGGTCAACCTACTCATTGAGTTCAAGCACGAAGACCCATCGGTCGTCCGGGCGGTGCTCGAGGAAGCCAGTCGGGCTGCCCAAACCAGACTGACCAGCCTCCACGATCAAGGGCTCTACCAGGACTTTCGACTGGTCGCTGGTTCGGCGGTCGCTCGAGCCAACCCGTCTGGCGTGGTCGCCAGTGCGCTCTTCGGGCTGGTCGCCGGCGCCGTCCTGGGCTTTGCGGTCCTGCTCGTGCTCTCACTCGGCCTGCCCTCGTCTCGTGACTAACAATGCTCGAGGTTGATGGGATCCGATCCGCCGCACGGAGTCCTCGCCCGCTGGTGCCTACGCCACGGGTCGTCAACCGGGCCCGCGCGGTTGGACTGGCCTGTGGTCTCCTGGTCCTCGGGGTCGGTTTTTTCCTGACGAGCCTGAAGCCGAACTGGGAGCTCATCCAGCAGCTCCGAGCCGTGGTGCCACCCGGTCACTACCTCGTCCTCTTTGAGAACAACGCCGAACTCCGACCAAGCGGTGGCTTCATTGGCAGCTTTGCCACCCTTGATGTCACGGGCTGGGGCATCGCGAACGTTGCGATTGATACGAACATCTACAAACGGGACAACGCCTTCACAGAGCACACCAAGATTACGCCCCCGGCGCCACTGGCGGTTCTGACGGATCACTGGGCCCTCCGGGACAGTAACTGGGCGGCTGATTTTCGGGACGCGGCAGCTCAGGCGATGTGGTTCTACGAACGTGAGGGGGGTGAGCCAGTCGATGGCGTGGTGGCGGTCACAGCGAGTGTCGTGCGTGACTTCCTCTCTATCCACGGGCCCGTGACACTGCCCGATGGCACACGCCTGCGTGACGACAACGTCTTTGACACCCTCCACTCCATGATTGAACGCGGCTACTTCCTGAACGCCGAGAATCGCCGGAAGAATGAGCCCAAAGCAGTGCTCCAAACGCTCTGGCCAAGATTGGCCACGGCTGCCCTCCACCCTCGGACGTTGATCCGGGTCCCCGTGCTGTTGCAGCAGGAACTGACGGAGAAACACCTCCTGCTCTTTCATACGGATCCCGCCGTCCAGGCCACCATTGAGTCGCTCGGCTGGGGTGGGGTGATCGGGCCAATTGGCAGTGACGGCATCGGCCTGGTCAACGCGAATCTCGGTGGTCAGAAGAGCAGCCTCTTTGTGGAGCAGGCCGTGGCTTTGGAGATCAATCAGGCGGGTGAGGAGCGCACCTATCGTCTGGACGTGACGCGGACACACACGGGGACTGGCGTCTGGCCGGACGACACCAACCGGAACTACCTCCGTGTCCTTCTGCCAACCGGAGCGACGATCGTGAGCATCGAACGAGACGGCCGGGAGATTACCGAGGACGTTGACCGAACGGACGAGCGTGGCCTCGCGAGCCTGGGCTTTTGGCTGACGACGCCGGTCCAGGGTGTGAGCCGCGCCGTCCTCTCGTACCGAATCGCCGCAGACCAGTTGGGCGATCCATCCACGGTGACGTACTGGAAGCAACCGGGAGTCCTGGCCGACCAGGTGCTGGTCTCTTGGAATGGCGACGTCGTGTTCCAAGGCTCGGCGGCAACCGACCTCAGACTGTCGCTCCCAGACTAGTTGGCTCGTCGCTTTTCCCCTTCCCAGGAGGCCGTCAACCCTGGTAAACTCAGAGGAACGATGGGGGTCACCACCCCTAAAGGAGTTGTGTGGCTGAAAAGAAAGCGGCGCGCTACGGCGCTGAGGACATTACCGTTCTCGAGGGCCTCGAAGCCGTCCGGAAACGGCCCGGGATGTATATTGGTGGGACCGGGATCACCGGCCTCCACTACCTCATTTGGGAGGTCGTCGATAACGCCATCGACGAGGCCATGGCGGGTTACGCGAACCGCATCACCCTGATCCTCCTCCCCGGCAATGTGGTTCGGGTCCGAGACAACGGCCGAGGGATTCCTGTGGAAACGCACCGGGCCACCGGCAAGTCAACGCTGGAGACGGTCATGACCGTCCTACACGCGGGTGGTAAGTTTGGGGGCGAGGGCTACAAGGTCTCGGCCGGACTCCACGGCGTGGGCGTCTCGGTGGTCAACGCGCTCTCAGAGGAGCTGACGGCGCGCGTCTGGCGGAACGGCACCCAGTACTCGCAGACGTATCGTCGGGGCGAACCAGCGGGAGGACTCAGCGAGCAGCCTGCTCCCGATGAGCCGACCGGCACAGAGATTGAGTTCCGGCCCGATGCCTCGGTCTTTGAGAGCATCGAGTTCAGCTGGGAAACGGTGCTTGAACGACTGCGTCAGCAGTCGTACCTCACCAAGGGGATTTGGGTTGAGGCCACGGACGCGCGCAGCGAACCCCACCGGTTCTACGGGTTTCACTTTGAAGGCGGGATTGCCTCGCACGTCCGCTACTTGAACCGCCTGCGCGAGACCCTTCACGAGCCCATCTACCTTGAGAAAGCCATCGAGCACGTCAACGTGGAGGTAGCGCTCCAGTACGCCGATGACTACAACGAGCGTATCTTCACCTTTGCCAACACCGTCAATAACCCAGAGGGCGGGACCCACCTGACGGGGTTTCGGACCGCGCTGACCCGCGTCATCAACGACTACGCCAAGACCAATAAGCTCATCAAAGACACCGAGCCCCCGTTTGCTGGCGAGGACGTCCGTGAGGGTCTGACGGCAATTGTCAGCGTCAAGCTTGCCGATCCGCAGTTTGAGGGCCAGACCAAGGCCAAGCTGGGGAACCCGGAGGTCCGGTCAATCGTCGAGCAGGTGGTGGCGGAAGGACTCGGGTACTATCTGCAAGAGCACCCGAGTGACGCCAAGCGGATCATCGCCAAAACCACACTCTCGGCACGAGCCCGGCTGGCCGCCAAGGCGGCGCGCGAGACCGTCATCCGCAAAGGTGCGCTTGAGGGCATGACCCTCCCTGGGAAGCTCGCCGACTGCTCTGAGAAGGACCCAGCCAAGTCGGAACTCTATATTGTGGAGGGAGACTCGGCCGGAGGCTCCGCCAAGCAGGGCCGTGACCGGAAGTTTCAGGCCATCTTGCCGCTCCGAGGCAAGATTCTCAACGTCGAGCGGGCCCGACTCGACCGCATGCTCCAGACGGACCACATTAAGGAACTGATTGTGGCCCTTGGGGCAGGGATCGGTGAGTCGCTCGATCTTGAACGTCTCCGCTACCATCGTGTCATTATCATGACGGACGCAGACGTGGACGGTGAGCACATCCGGACGCTCTTGCTGACGCTCTTTTTCCGCCACTTCCGGGATGCCATTGACAAGGGCTACCTCTACATTGCCCAGCCACCGCTCTACAAGATTGCCAAAGGCAAGTCGATCCACTACGCCTACTCAGATCACGAACGTGAGAAGATTCTGGCAGAGCTCGGTGTTGACAGTGCAGTGGCCGAGGCCACCGAGGCGGGCGAGAATGACCCCAGTGAAGTCCCGGCGGCTGAGACGCCGGAGGCAGCGGGCGGACCGCGGGCCACCAAGGCATCGATCCAGCGTTACAAGGGTTTAGGAGAGATGAATCCCGAGCAGCTCTGGGAGACCACGATGGATCCGGCGCATCGGGTCCTCCTGCAGGTCTCCATCGACGACGCCGAGAAGGCCGACCAGGTCTTTTCGATGCTCATGGGGGACGAGGTCGCCCCGCGCAAGCGCTTCATTCAGAGTCGAGCGAAGATGGTGAAGAACTTGGATATCTGACCTATTCGACCAAGAGGACTTATGCCAGACGATACCACCCCGCAACCAGCCACTGACGCCAACATCGGCCACATCGAGCCGCGTTCCATTAGCGAGGAGATGAGCGAAAGCTATCTCAACTACGCCATGACGGTGATCATCTCGCGAGCGCTTCCGGACATCCGGGATGGCCTGAAGCCGGTGCACCGGCGCGTCCTGTATGCCATGCACCAGATGGGCATGCGCTCGCGATCCAAGCACGTGAAGTCGGCCAAGATCGTCGGTGAAGTGCTCGGGAAGTTCCACCCGCACAGCGACCAGGCGGCCTACGATACGTTGGCGCGGATGGCCCAGGACTTCTCGATGCGCTACCTGCTCGTTGACGGCCAGGGGAACTTTGGCTCGATGGACGGCGACGCGCCAGCGGCGATGCGCTACACCGAGGCGCGCCCGACGGCGCTGGCCGAAGAGCTCCTTGCCGATATTGAAAAAGAGACCGTCGAGTTCATGCCCAACTACGACACGAGCACCGTGGAGCCCAAGTACCTCCCGGCCAAAGTGCCCAACCTCCTGCTGAACGGCGCGCTCGGGATTGCGGTTGGCATGGCCACGAGCATCCCGCCGCACAACCTGCGGGAAGTCGTGGCTGCCACCAAGGCTCAGATCGACAATCCCGATATCACGGTGGATGAGCTGATGACCCACCTGCCTGGGCCAGACTTCCCAACCGGCGCCATCATCTACAACACCGAGGACATCAAAGTCGCCTACGCCACTGGCAAGGGCAGCATCGTCATGCGGGCCGTGGCGACCATCGAAGAAAAGAAGACGGGCAGTCACCAGATTGTCGTGACCGCGATCCCGTATCAAGTGAACAAGGCGGATCTGGTGGCCAAGATCGCCGACCTCGTCAAGGCAAAAAGGCTCGAAGGGATTAGCGATCTGCGCGATGAATCGGACCGGAGCGACGCCGTCCGGATTGTGATTGAGCTCAAGCCAACGGCGTATCCCAAGAAGGTGCTCAATCGGCTCTTTGAGCTGACGGCGATGCAGACCTCGTTCCACGTCAACATGCTGGCGATCGTCGATGGCATTCAGCCCCGGATTCTGTCCATCCACGACGTCCTCGGTGAGTTCATTCGGCATCGGGTCGAGGTCGTCCGGCGCAGGACCACCTATGACCTGGCCCGCGCCGAGGCCAGACTCCATATCCTCGAGGGGCTCCGGACCGCTCTGGACCACATCGATGCGATCATCACGCTCATCCGTGGCTCAGAGACCCGAGAAGAAGCCCACGCTGGACTCTGTAGCGCGTACTCCCTGTCCGATCTTCAGGCCTCGGCCATCCTCGAGATGCGACTCTCCGCGCTGGCCGGCCTGGAGCGCAAGAAGGTGCTCGATGAAATGACTGAGAAAGAGGCGCTCATTGCCGAGCTCAAGGGGATTTTAGCCTCACCCGAGAAAGTCCAAGCGATCATCAAGACCGAGCTCGACGAAGTGGCCGAGCAGCACGGTGATGATCGGCGGACCCAGATTATCCCAACGGCGCTCGGCTCGTTCAGCGCCGAGGATCTCATCCCAGACGAGCAGGTGGCGATTACGCTCACGAGCGGGAACTATATCAAGCGTGTCCCCGTCTCTGCCTACAAAGCGCAGCAACGTGGCGGCAAGGGCATCGTCGGCATGACGACCAAGGAAGAGGACACGGTCGAGTTGCTCCGCGTCGCCAGCACCCATGACGACATCCTCTTCTTCACGTCAAAGGGACGACTCTTCAAGTCTAAGGTCTACGAACTCCCGGCGGCCTCGCGCCAAGCCAAGGGCACGCCGGTGGTCAACATCATTCAGCTCGCTCCCGAGGAAGCCGTCACCGAGATGATCACCCTGGCTGCCAAGCACCGAGACGGGCGCACGTACTTTTTCATGGGCACGCGGCAGGGAGTCGTCAAGAAGACCGAGATCGAGAAGTACCAGAACGTCCGGAGCTCCGGCATCATCGCGATTGGCCTTAAGGACGATGACGCCCTCCACTGGGTCAAGCCGACCTCCGGCAACGACACCCTGATGATGGTCTCAAAAAATGGCCAAGCGATTCAGTTTCTTGAAACCGATGTCCGGCCAATGGGCCGGAGTGCCGCCGGCGTCCGCGGGATGCGTCTCCGGGCCGGCGATCACGTCATGGCGATGGATGTCATCCCAAGTCCCGAGGCCGATCTCCTCGTGGTGTTGGGCAAAGGCTTTGGCAAGCGGACCAAGTCCGAACACTTTGGGATTCAGAAGCGCGGTGGGATTGGGGTCCGGACCGCCAAGGTGACGAGTCGGACGGGTGAGGTGATTGCGGCCCAGATCGTGGAGGGGGATGACGGTGACGTGGTCATGATCTCCGAGCAAGGGCAAACGATTCGTCTGCCGCTCAAATCCGTCAAGCGCCTCGGTCGCGATACCCAAGGCGTGACCCTAATGCGGTTCAAGGATCCCGGCGATCGTGTCGCGTCGATGACGGTCTTCCGGAAGGACGAGGCGGACGAGGCCCCAGTCGAACCGCCACCAGCGCCCAAGAAGCCAGGTAAGGCTAAGGAAGCTTAGACTGTCAGGTACTCAGATCGACTTTCTCCCGTTGCTCATGCCCCTAACTTCTAAAAGACCTGCTTCCTGTAAGCGATTGATCTCCAGCGCCTTACCGGCGCTTGAGGAGTGCTGAGAACTCCGCGAGCGTCAGCTCGGCCATCCGAAGGATTGAGCGCAAAGTGCCGGGCTTGAGGTCGCCCCGGTGCATGGGCACCGGTACAATCTTCCGGGTCACAGGGTGACGAAGAATGAGATGGCTACCAGTCTGTCGTCGCTCCTCGAAGCCGAGTCGCTTAAGGATGGTGACCACGCGCGTGGGCGACACGACTGGGAGCCGAGGCACTACACCCTCACCTCAACATCGGTAATCGTTCGCTTGGGGGACTCGCTGGGAATTGGGTCGCCGTCTGCCTTGAGAACGGCAAGGTAGCCTTCGATGGCGTCCTTGGCCTGTAGGAGCGCGTCATCAAGAGACTCGCCCTGCGTGACACAGCCAGGGAGAGCGGGTACAGTTGCCACGTACCCGCCAGTCTCAGGTTCGACAAAGACCGTGTACCGTCTGACCCGTGCCTTCACTGCTGGCATGCGGCTCCTCTTCGGGGGAAGTATACGGTGGCCAGGTGAGCTTCGCAATGTCCTGTACGGGCTCAGACAAACCCTCAGGTGCACTGGCTCTAGAGTGCAGGACTCACCACCTCGGCTTTGATTGAACCCGAGAAAGCTGCTATACTCTCGGCCTATATGGCACGACACTCACGCAAGCGCAAACTGAGCAAGAAAGAGCTCAAGGCCAAGTCCAAGGTTGACGAGGCCGCCGAGCTCAAAGCCACCGAGGAAGCCAGCCGCGTCAAGGCGCGCGAGGTGGTGCCGGTTGCCTTGGGTGAGACAGTGACGGTTGCGGAGCTAGCCAAGCGCTCGGGCCGCTCGGCCGCTGAGATTGTGGGAGCGCTCCTCCAGAATGGCGTCATCGCCACCGTCAACGACTCAGTCGACCGGACGACGATTGAAATCATTGCTGACGAACTGGAGATCAGCGTCAACGCTGAAGAGGCCGTGGCGGCCGCTCACGTTGACGAGCTCGACGAGGCTGAGCAGGCACCTCGGCCACCCGTGGTGACGATCATGGGCCACGTTGCTCACGGGAAGACCACGCTCCTGGATGCGATTCGGCAGACGAATGTCGCCGGCGGTGAGTCGGGTGGCATTACCCAACACATCGGGGCCTATCAGGTGGAGGTCCGCCCGGACGCTGCGAAACCATCGAAAGCCCATCGACCAGCGAAGACCCCTCGACCACCCTCTGCCAAGCGGCTTCGGGGTGGCGCGCAAGCTCAGGCTGATTCTCCGACCCCTGGTCGAAGAATCACCTTCATTGACACCCCGGGCCACGAGGCCTTCTCGGCGCTTCGGGCCCACGGCGCCACCATTACCGACATCGCGATCCTGGTGGTGGCCGCCGATGACGGCGTCAAACCGCAGACCAAGGAAGCACTCTCACACGCTCGGGCAGCGGACGTCCCGGTCATTGTCGCCCTGACCAAAGTGGACAAGCCCGAGGCCCAGCTTGATCGAGTCAAGGGCGAGCTGGCCGAGCTTGGTCTCAATCCAGAAGACTGGGGTGGGAAGACGCCGGTCGTACCGGTTTCGGCCAAGACCGGCCAGGGCTTGAGCGACCTCCTCGAGACCGTGCTTCTGGTCGCCGACCTAGCAGGCCTGACCGCCAGGCCGGTGGGCCCGGCCCAGGGCGTGGTGATTGAGTCACACATGGAGCCGGGCGCCGGCCCCTTGGCGACCGTCCTCATCCAACAGGGTCAGCTCAGTCTCGGTGACGCGCTCGTGGCTGGTGAGGTCTATGGTCGGGTCCGCTTCATGGAGGACGACGCACGCCGTCGACTCGAGGTGGCCGGGCCGTCGACCCCAATCCGAATTGCTGGTTTGTCCGGGCCGGCCCTCTTTGGCACACACCTCGTGGCCGTGGCCAGTGAGAAGGTAGCCAGAGAAACGGCTCGCCATGCCTCAGGCGGACGCGCGCCGCGCGCTGCATCGGGCAGCGAGGAGGGCGGCCAGCGTCAGCTCTCGTTGATTGTGAAGGGTGACGTGGGCGGGTCACTCAAGGCGATCACCACCTCCGTGGAGGGGATTGAGGTGGAAGGCGTGGCGGTGACGGTCATTCACGACGGCGTGGGGGACTTAACGGAGTCTGATGTCCACCTCGCCATTGCGTCGGCGCACCCACTCCTCCTGGCATTCCGGACCAACGTGACCGCCGCGGCCAAGAATTTGGCCAAGCTCCACGGCATCGAGATTCGCACCTTCGCGGTGATCTATGAACTCCTCGACCACGTCAAAGAGGTTGCTCAGGCGATGCGAGAGCGACGCGCGGTGGAGGTGGAGTTGGGACGACTCAAGGTGCTCAAGGTGTTTCTCAAGAAGAAGGATCGGGTGGTGGTTGGTGGCCGCATTGAATCCGGGGTGATGCGCCGGGGCAGCCAGGCCCGCATCCAGCGAGACGGCACTCCCATTGGCGAGGCCCCGCTCGTGACCGTTCAGCAGGGCCCAACCGAAGTCGGCGAGGTGGGACAAGGGGAAGAGTGTGGCCTGGCGCTGGCCACTGACCTTGAGATTCTCGAGGGAGACGTCATTATAGATACTGTCCAAGAGCTGCAGTAGAGGATGTCCTGAACGGCACGCAGAGTAACGGTGTCGAGGGCCTCAGGGAGGGGCGGTGAGTTCTCATCAGGTATTGGCTGGGCTGCAGGCGCAGGTGGATGCGCTGGCGGGAGCGTTCCAGCCGATTGGTTGGACCGATTTCCTCGACGTCCTCTTGGTCGCTGCCATCTTCTACGCGGTCTACATCCTCATTCGAGAAACTCGGGCGCTGCGGATCCTCTACGGCATCCTGTTCCTCGTCCTCGTCTACGTCGTGGCCCAGCTCATGAACTTAACGGCACTGACCTTCCTCCTGAGTTCCGTCTTCACCGTCACCCTGGTGGCGATCCCAATTGTCTTTCAACCAGAACTCCGGGCGGCGCTCGAGCGGATTGGCCGCGGCGAGTTAGTCTCCACCGTGCTCCACCGGAACGATAATCCAGCCGACGAAACCATCGACCACCTCGTCCGGGTGGTTGGACTCCTCACCGAGCGGCGAGTGGGCGCGCTCATGGTCATTGAGCGCGAAACCGGCTTGAAGGATCTGGCCTCGTCCGGCGTCCCGCTCAATGCCATCCTGACTCCAGAGACGCTCCTGACGATCTTTACGCCGCGGACGCCACTCCACGACGGGGCGGTCATCATTCGGGACAATCGGATCGTAGCGGCGAGTGTCTTTCTCCCGCTCTCCGACGACACCCATGACATCTCACTGGGCACTCGCCACCGGGCGGCAATTGGCGTGACCCGCGACTCAGACGCCGTGGTCATTGTGGTCTCAGAGGAGTCGGGCCGGGTGTCGGTGGCCCATCGGGGTAAACTCGAGCAGCTGCCTCCAGCCAAGCTGGGTCGCCGACTTGAGCAACTCTTACGGAAACGGAACGGGTCATGATTCGTTCGCTCTTCCTCAGTCACGGGCCCGCTAAGCTCCTCTCGATGATCCTCGCCATTGGCTTGTGGGGATTTCTCATTGCGAGTGAGCAGCGGGTGGGGACCTTCCCCGGTGGTGTGCCGATTGTGGTTGAGAACGTTCCCGCCGGCCTCGTGGCGATCCTGGATGAAGGCGAGGTCCGGGTTAGTCTCGTAGCCGAGCGGGCCGTTTGGCAGCGACTCAGCGTCGAGTCCTTTACGGCGGTGGTGGATGCCAGCGGGGCGACCCAGGGGGTGAGTGATCTCGATGTGCAGGTGCGCTCGAGCCTGCCAGAGGTCCAGATCACCCGGGTCGTTCCCAACCGAGTTTTGGTTCGGTTTGAGGCCGTCGCCTCCAAGCGCGTTCCCATCCGGGTTCAGTTAGATGGCCAGGCCGCCGAAGGGTTTGTCCCGGGCGATCCTGCGCTGGACCCGAGTGAGGTGACGATCCAGGGATCGTCCAGCCAACTGGATCTGGTGACTGAGGCGACCGTCCGGGTGACGTTGGCCGGTGAGCGGGACGAGCTGACGCAGCGTCTCAACCCCATCATTCTGGATGGTCGTGGCCAAGCTCAGTCACTCCGGACGGAGCCAGCCGAGGTGGCAGTCCGGGTGCCGATTGTCCGGGCCAGCAACGTCAAATCGCTGGGAGTCCTCCTCAAGACCACAGGGGCCACCCCGCCCGGATTCAGTCTCAGCAAGGTGCAGCTGACACCCTCGGTGGTGGCGGTCACAGGACTTCCCCAGGTCCTCGCCTCGCTTGGCTCGATCGCGACCGAACCCATTGAGCTCGGCAGCCTCACGAGCTCCCAAGATCTGACCGCCCCGCTCTCAGTGCCGGACGGAGTGCGGCTGGTTGATCTGCCTGAGGCGAGGGTGACGGTGTCGCTTGAGCTCACGGAGCTCTCAACCCAACGCGCGTTCCGCGTGCCACTGACACTGACGAGTCTGACCCCGGGGCTCGTCCTCGAGGAGCTCTCGCCCCTCGTGGCTGAGGTGCGGGTGGCTGGTCCGGCGCGTCAGGTTGCTGCGCTCACGGAACTCGAGCTTGCCATCACGCTCTCCGCGACCACCCTTAAGGCCACCGGCACCCACACCTTCCATCTTGAACCGAGTCTCGTCCGCGTGCCCGGAGGGATTGAGGTCTTGGCCATCACCCCCGGCACCGTGACGGTTCGACTGGGATCGTCATGATGTGGAC
The DNA here is from genome assembly GCA_016198415.1 of Candidatus Berkelbacteria bacterium. Lineage (GTDB taxonomy): Bacteria > Patescibacteriota > UBA1384 > JACPKC01 > JACPKC01 > JACQIO01. Next base: position 42,626 of record JACQIO010000013.1, read on the forward strand.
AACCACGCACTCTGCCCTGGAAGTTGACCGCCCTGCCGAAAGGCGTAGACTACGCTGTGACTGATAAAGGAGGACCTATTCAACGCCTCGTTGATTGGCTGCGCCGCGTGGTGCAGCGTAGCCACCTGTTGACGCGGGCCGATGGACGCGTGCTCGTAGCTGATCGGTATGTTGCGCTCCTAGGACTCAGCGCGCTCGTGGTCGGTTGGAACGTTGTGCAAGCCGATCAGCATCGCTTTGTGTTCGCCGCCACCACCCAGCCCCAGTTTGTGGCGGTTGACCCGAGTCGGGCGAATGCCGTTCTAGCGGCCATCGATGGCTACACCCCGATCCTGCATGAGAGCGCCGTTGATCTGGAGCTGGCACTGGCGCGCGAGGAGAACGCTGGTTTCCTAACGGCCTACGCCGCTGATGATCGGTTCCTGACCGAGGCCACCAAGCTGGAGGTGGCCTACACGGTGAAGGAGGGTGACACGATCACCGGGATTGCGGATCAGTTTGGACTGCACGTGGCCACGATTGCCCAGCGGAACGAGATTGGTGTTGATGCCATCGAGCATCTCAAGCCTGGCCAAGAACTGATGATTCCGCCGGTTGACACGTCTGACTCAACTGAGTGGCTGGCCCAGTTGAACGAGAAGAAGGAGACCGAGCGCCAGAAAGCCCTCGCGGCTGCGGCGGCTCAGCGGACCAAGCTGGCTCGCACCACCACCCAGCGGGCGTCCGGGGGATTTTCCGGCTCGGTTGGGACGAGCTTGGTAGTGCCCATTAGTCACAAGGGGATCTCGCGCGGTTTGTCTTCCTACCACATGGGCATCGACTATCGTGCCGACACCGGCACCGGCGTCCGGGCGGCCCAGGACGGACGCGTCATCGAGACAACCCACGGTTGGGCCGGAGGGTTTGGGGTCTCCATTCTCGTCGACCATGGCGGCGGGCTGACGACGCGTTACGCGCACTTATCACGCATTGCCGTCGAGCCCGGTGAGACCGTCGGTCAGGGACAGACGATTGGCTACTCTGGCAACACCGGCTACTCAACGGGACCGCACCTTCACTTTGAAACACGCAAGAATGGCCGGGCCGTCAATCCGTTCTAAGCGGTGAAGACCGCCTCGTGCTCCCGTAGGGATCCTGCTACACTGTCTCCCGATGTTTATTGACGAGGCTGAGATTGTGGTGACGGCAGGCAAGGGTGGCGACGGGGTCGTCTCGTTCCGGCGCGAGAAGTTTGTCCCCAAGGGTGGTCCCGATGGCGGCGATGGCGGCGATGGCGGTCACGTCTTCCTCCGGGTCAAGGAGAATATTCACGGCCTCGCTGGCCTGGTGGCAACGCGGACGTACCGAGCCGAGGATGGTCAGCCTGGGCGCGGCAAGCAGCAGCACGGCCGGAACGGGCGTGACGTGACGATCGATCTGGCACCGGGCACGCTCGTCTACCGAGTTGCCGATACGGAGCGTCAGCTCCTCCTAGACATGGCAGCGCACCGTGACGCAGCCATCCGGATTGCCCGTGGCGGCCGTGGCGGCCTGGGCAACGTCCACTTTGCCTCAGCCACCAACCAGACCCCGCGGGAGGCCACACCCGGCAAGCCCGGGGAGCAGTTGCGCCTGGCACTCGTGGTCCAGCACATTGCCGACATTGGCATCATCGGCCTGCCGAACGTGGGCAAGTCAACCTTCCTGGCCCGCGTCTCGGATGCCCGGCCCAAGGTGGCCAACTACCCCTTCACCACCCTGGAGCCAAACCTCGGGGTGGTCGAACACGCCGGCGCTCGTTTTGTGATGGCCGACATCCCTGGCCTTATCCGGGGAGCGGCGGAGGGCAAGGGGCTCGGTCACCAATTCCTCAAGCACATTGTGCGGACCAGCGCTCTGCTCCACCTGATTGACGCGCAGAGCCAAGACCCGTTGGCCGATTACCAGACGGTCCGGGCCGAGCTCGCGGCCTTTGACCCCGAGCTCTTGAATCGTCCCGAGCTCGTCGCCATTTCGCGGGTGGACACGCTCGATGAGCGTGCCCAGCGACGACTCTGGCAGACCGTCCGCGATCTCAAGCCCATCTTTCTGTCTGCCGCGACCGGTCGCGGTGTGTCGGACCTCCTGACGGCCCTGGCCTCTCTCGTCACCACGGGCGGAAGCACGAGCTCTTGACAGGCTCGGGGCCGGTTGGTACGCTTACAACTGTACACACCGAGCAAGGGACGGAAAGAGGCAGTGGTCACACCCGTGTCCAGCAATTTGTAACTGGGCAGCCAAGCCTGTACGGGCGTTTTTTGCGTAGAGTAGCCAGCTCGTAGCGAGAGGAGCAGCATGGATCGTCGAGCGGTCGCGACGACCCCATTTCAGGTCCCACTCCCGGATCTCACGGAAATTCAGACCTCCTCGTACGACTGGTTCTTCCGGGAGGGACTGCGTGAGCTCCTCGATGAGATCTCACCGATTGAAGACTTTACCGGTGAGAACTACACCCTCACTCTGGGGGAGTACTCTCTCGGTCAACCCAAGATCACCGAGTTGACGGCCCGAGAGCGGAATCTCACCTACAAGGCGCCGGTCTACTGCAAGGTTGAGCTTGAGAACAAAGTGGCCAAACGGACCAAGCGCGCCGAGGTCTACCTGGGCGACTTCCCGGTCATGACCGATCGGGGTACCTTTGTGATCAATGGTGTGGAGCGCGTCGTGGTTTCTCAGATTGTCCGCTCCTACGGCGTCCTCTTTGTGTCCGACCAATCGGCCGATCGACAACTCTTTGGCGCCAAGATCATCCCATCCCGCGGTGCTTGGCTCGAACTCGAGACCTCGTCTCGCGATGTCATCTCCGTCAAGATTGATCGCAAGCGGAAGATTCCCATCACCACCTTCCTCCGCGCCATTGGTAACCTGACCACGGAGCAAATCCGTCAAGCACTCACCGACGTCAATCTCGACGAAGAGCACCAGTACATCGAGCGGACGCTTGAGCGCGATCCCGCCAGCAATCCCGAAGAGGCACTCATCGAGGTCTACAAGCGGATTCGGCCGGGTGACCTAGTCACTCCCGAGACCGCCAAGAGCTTCCTCGAGACGCTCCTGTTTACGCCCAAGCGCTACGACCTCGGTCGGGTTGGTCGCTACAAGATGAACCAGCGACTCGGCTTGGATCATCCAGAGACGCCTGAGTTTCGGGTCCTCCGCCTCGATGACGTCCTGGAAGTGGTCAGGGAAATCATCCGGCTCAACACTGACCCGGCGGCCAAGCCAGACGACGTCGATCACCTGAAAAATCGCCGGGTCCGAGCAGTCGGCGAGCTCATCCAGGGGCGGCTCCGGGTTGGCTTGCTCCGCATGGAGCGGATCGTCAAGGACCGAATGAGCGTGGCTGATCCGGCCACGGTCACACCGGCTTCGCTCATCAACAACCGGCCGGTCCAGGCCATCCTCCAAGAGTTCTTTGCCAGCTCACAGCTCTCTCAGTTCATGAACCAAACCAATCCCCTGGCTGAGCTCGAGCACAAGCGCACCCTCAACGCCACTGGGCCGGGCGGACTGTCTCGGGAACGGGCCGGCTTCGAGGTTCGCGACGTTCACGCCTCGCACTACGGCCGGATCTGCCCCATTGAGACGCCGGAGGGACCAAATATTGGGTTGGTGGGCTACCTCGCCTCGTACGGCCGGATCAACGAGTACGGGTTCATTGAGACGCCCTACTTCAAGGTGATCACCAAGGGGAAGCGCCGGGTGGTCAGCGAGGAGATCGTTCACTTGGATGCGTCTGCCGAAGAGCGGGTCGCGATCGCGCCGGCCACCTCGCCGCTGGACCAGGATCGCGCCTTCACCCAAGACCGGTTCCTCGTCCGGCGCGGTGGCAAGCCGGTCCTCGAGCACGTCGATCAGATTGACTACGTGGCCGTCTCGCCGCAGCAGATCGCGGCCATCTCCCCATCACTCATCCCATTCGTTGAGAACGATGACGTCGTCCGCGCCCTGATGGGTTCCAATATGCAGCGCCAAGCCGTCCCGCTGGTTCGGCCGCAGGCGCCGCTCGTTGGGACCGGGATGGAGGAGTCAGCGGCCCGCCACTCCGGATCGATCACGATTGCCCGTCGGGCTGGGACCGTCTCGGCGGTGGACGCCAGTGAAGTCGTCGTGGACGTCAAAGACGGTGGCAAGGTGATGCAGGATCGGTATCCCCTCCACAAGTTCATTCGTTCCAATCAAGCAACCGCCATCAACCAACGGCCAGTCGTCGCGCTGGGTGATCGGGTGACCCGGGACTCCATCCTGGCGGACGGTCCGGCCACGGATCACGGTGAACTGGCCCTGGGTCAGAACCTGCTGGTGGCATACATGTCCTACAATGGACTCAACTACGAAGACGCGGTCGTGATCTCGGATCGATTGGTTCGCGAAGACCGACTGACGTCCATCCACATTGAGAAGTACGCCATCGAGGTCCGCGACACCAAGCTTGGACCCGAGGTGATTACCCGCGATATCCCAAACGTCGGTGAGGATGCCCTGTCCAGCCTTGATGAGCAGGGGATTGTCCGCGTCGGCGCCGAGGTCAGCGCTGGTGACATCCTGGTTGGGAAGATCACACCCAAGGGTGAGACCGAACTCTCGGCGGAAGAGAAGCTGCTCCGGGCGATCTTTGGTGAGAAAGCCAAGGACGTCAAAGACACCTCACTCCGCCTCCCACACGGGGAACGCGGCAAGGTGGTCGACATCAAGATTTTCTCCAAAGATGCCGGTGACGAGCTCTCAACTGGCGTCTACCAGGTGGTTGAGGTCTCGATTGCCCAGCTCCGCAAGATCTCGGTGGGTGATAAGCTGGCTGGCCGGCACGGGAACAAGGGTGTCATCGCTGCCATCCTGCCGGAAGCCGAGATGCCGTACCTCCCTGACGGTCGCCCCGTCGACATTATCCTGAACCCACTCGGCGTCGTCTCGCGTATGAACCTTGGGCAGATTCTCGAGACCCACCTGGGCTGGGCGGCGAGCACGCTTGGCACCCGGATGGTCTCACCCGTCTTCCAAGGCGTGAAGTCCCAGGAGGTGGAAGCCCTCCTGCGTGATGCCGGCTTGCCACCAACCGGCAAGATTCGGCTGCGCGATGGCCGAACCGGTGAGGTCTTTGATCAAGAAACCACCGTCGGCTACACCTACATTCTCAAGCTGATCCACCTGGTTGACGACAAGCTGCACGCCCGCTCGATTGGGCCGTACTCCATGGTCACCCAGCAACCTCTCGGTGGAAAGGCGCAGTTCGGTGGTCAGCGCTTTGGTGAGATGGAAGTCTGGGCTCTTGAGGCGTACGGGGCTGCTCACACCCTCCAGGAGCTCCTGACCATCAAATCAGACGACGTCGTTGGTCGGAGCAAGGCGTACGAGTCGATTATCCGAAACGAAGAGATTCAGAAACCCTCCATCCCGGCTTCGTTCTACGTCCTGATCCGCGAGCTGCAGAGTCTGGGACTGGACATCGAGCTCCTGGCGGCCGACGGCAACCGCGTCGACCCGAGCTCGAACGGACGTCCGCCCCGCGGTGACGCACCCGCGCTGGCTCCCAGCGCTGTCCCGGCCAAGACCGAGATTGCCGGTGAGACCGGGGAAGTCGAAGACGAGGCCGTCACTGAGATCCTCGCCGGACAGGAGAAGAATCCGCCCAAGGCTGAGCCGGACGAAGTCGCCCCGGACGCGTAAAGGAGTGATCTATGCACGGCACCCGACTCACCCCTAGGCGAACTGATCAACGGACACTCCGTCTGACAGACTTTGAGTCGGTCCGGATCAGCGTGGCCAGTCCTGAGAAGATCCTCCAGTGGTCCTACGGAGAAGTCCTCAAGCCCGAGACCATCAACTACCGGACGCAGAAGCCCGAGCGAGACGGCCTCTTTGACGAGCGCATCTTTGGCCCAACCAAGGACTGGGAGTGTTACTGCGGGAAGTACAAAAAGATCCGCTACCGTGGGGTCGTCTGTGATAAGTGTGGGGTTGAGGTCACCCGTTCCTCAGTCCGCCGTGAGCGAATGGGTCACATTGAGCTAGCCGCCTCGGTGGCCCACATTTGGTTCGTCCGTGGCATCCCATCGGTTCTCTCCCAACTCCTGGATCTCTCGGTCTCAGATCTAGAAAAGGTCATCTACTTTGCTGGCTTCATCGTGCTCTCCATTGACGAGGAACTCCAAGCTGAACTCCTTGGGCAGCTCGAGCAAGAGTACGCCGAGCTGTCGGCTGCCGAGTCCACGCCTCAGGCCAGCAAAGATCTCGAAGTGGCCTACAAGGAGACCAAGCAGGAATTGACCGGTCTCAAAGACAAGATGATCCTGTCCGAGGCCCGCTACCAGCAGATCTCACTCCGGTACGGCAACGTCATCCGCGTTGGGATTGGGGCCGAGGCCATCCTGGAGCTCCTCAAGGAGATCAACATCAAGGAGAGCAAGGCTGAGCTCGAGGCCAAAATTGATCAGGCTGGCGATGCCGCCAAGCGCAAGCTCCTGAAGCGGCTGCAACTCCTCTCCGTCATGGAGTCGGCATCCATTGATCCGGTCTGGCTGGTGCTGCAGCGTCTGCCGGTGATCCCACCCGACCTTCGGCCTATGGTCCAGCTCGACGGAGGACGGTTTGCGGCCTCAGATCTCAACGATCTCTACCGGCGAGTCTTGAACCGCAACAACCGCCTGAAGAAACTCCTCGCCCAAGGGGCGCCGGAGGTGATCTGCCGGAACGAGAAGCGAATGCTCCAAGAAGCCGTCGATGCGCTGATCGACAACTCGGCCCGCCGTGGTCGGGCCGTCAGTGCCGGGGCCAGCCAGCGCCGACTCCGCTCACTCTCAGATATGCTGCGGGGGAAGCAGGGTCGATTCCGACAAAACCTCCTTGGGAAACGGGTTGACTACTCAGGCCGCTCCGTGATCGTCGTCGGTCCGGAGCTCAAACTGAACGAGTGCGGCATTCCCAAGACGATGGCCCTCGAGTTGTTCAAGCCATTCGTGATCAGCCGCCTGGTGGCGGAAGGGTTCATCCAGAACGTCAAGAACGCCTCGCGTCTCATTGAGAAGGGGGCGCCGGAGGTGTGGGATGCGCTGGAGCGGGTGACGGCCGAGAAGTTTGTCCTCCTCAATCGGGCGCCAACCCTCCATCGACTCGGCATCCAGGCCTTCCGGCCGATCCTGATTGAAGGGAAGGCGATCAAGCTCCACCCCCTCGTCTGCTAATCCTACAACGCCGACTTTGACGGTGACCAGATGGCCGTCCACGTCCCGCTCTCGACCCAGGCGCTCTGGGAGTCTCAAGAGATCATGCAGTCCTCGAAGAACCTCTTGAAACCGTCATCGGGTGAACCAGTCGTGTCACCCCGTCTCGACATGGTCTACGGCGCGTACTACCTGACGAGCTTCCAGGACGGCACCAAAGGTGAGGGCAAGAACTTCTCCGGGAAAAACGAGGCAATCTTAGCCTACCAGATGGGGTATCTGCACCCTCGGGCCAAGATTCGGGTCAAGATGAGTCTCCGTGAGGAGAGTGCGCCCGAGCTGGTTGAGACGTGCGTGGGACGGATTCTCTTCAACAACATCCTTCCCAAGGAGCTGCGCTTCAAGAATGCCCCAATGGATGCCAAGGCGCTCAAGCGGATCGTCCACGAGGCCTTCACCCGCCTTGGTCAGGCGGCCACCGCCGAGACCGTCGACCGGATCAAGCGGATTGGATTTGAGCACGCCCTTCGCTCCGGGATGAGCTTTGCGGCCAGTGACGTCCACATTCCAGCGGCCAAGTACGAGATCATCTCGCAAACGAGCGCTGAGGTTGAGGCCATCCAGGAGCGGTACCGCCAGGGCCTGGCGAGTGACGAAGAGCGCCGCCTCCAGACCATCCGTCGCTGGGAGCAGGCCCGAGATGAGATCAGTCAGGAGATGCTGGCGCATTTTGACCAGAACAGCCCCGTCTACATCGCGGTCAGTTCTGGCTCTCGCGGCTCTCCAACGCAGCTCAACCAGATGGCCGGACTCAAGGGGCTCGTGGTCAACCCCGCTGGCGACATCATTGAAACGGCCATCACCTCCAACTTCAAAGAGGGCTTGAGCGAGCTCGAGTACTTCACCTCCACCCACGCAGCCCGCAAGGGAAAGACAGACACCGCCCTGCGTACCTCGGATGCCGGGTATCTGACGCGCCGACTCGTGGACGTTGCCCAAGACGTCATCATTGCCCTGGCGGACTGTCAGTCCACCCAAGCCATGCCGATTACCCGCGCGGACACGGAGGCCCGAGAGACCTCGCTGGCCGAGCGTCTCGATGGGAGAGTGGCCGCCAAGGTCGTCAAGAGTCATGGCAAGCAACTGGTCCGACGCAACCAGGAGATCAGCGTTGAGATCGCTGCTGCCATCGAGGCCGCCGATGACATTGATCATGTGGAAGTTCGTTCGCCGCTGACGTGCCAGGCAGAGTGGGGCATGTGCCAGCTCTGCTACGGACGAGATCTTGCCACCGGTCAGCTCGTTGAGATTGGCGAAGTCGTCGGCATTACGGCGGCCCAAGCCATTGGTGAGCCTGCCACCCAGTTGACCCTGAACACCTTCCACGCCGGTGGTGTGGCTGGCGTGGACGTCACCTCCGGTCTGCCTCGGGTTGAGGAGCTCTTTGAGGCCCGCTCACCCAAGACACCGGCCGTCATGGCCGAGATTGACGGCACGGCGAGGATCCGAGATCGGAAAACGGGTCGGGTCATCGAGGTGGTGGCCGATCAGTCCGAGGACACCACGGTTGAGATCCCTGAAGGGTACGAGATTCTCGTCAAGACTGGCGAGGTGGTCAAGCCAAAGCAGGCCCTCGCAGCGACTCCTGGCCGGAAGGCGATTCGCACCAGCATTGGTGGGAAGGTCGGTCTCCGCGGCCGGACGGTCCGGGTGTCCGCCCTTGAGCCGGTGACGATTGAGTATCCCATCAGCGCCAGCCAGACGCTCCGGGTCAAGGATGGTGAACGAGTCACCCGGGGCACGCCACTCACCGAGGGCCACCTCGAGCTTGGGAAGATCCTCAAGTTCCGTGGTCCCGATGAGACGCAGCGCTACATCATCAACGAGGTCCAGGAGATCTACACCTCCCAGGGACAGACCTTGAACGACAAGCACATCGAGATCATCGTCAGTCAGCAGCTGTCTCGAGTCCACGTCCTGGACGGCGGCGATACTGAGCTCCTGGGCGGCCAGATTCTCCACCGGCGACGCGTCCAGCGGGCCAACGACCGCCTCAAGAGTGGGAAGCAACCAGCCGTCGCCGATCCCGTCATTATGGGTGTGACACGCGTGGCCCTCACGACCGAGAGCTTCCTCTCCGCCGCCTCATTCCAGGAGACGACGAGCGTCCTCATTGATGCGGCGATTCGCGGTGCCGTTGATCCGCTCCGAGGACTCAAGGAGAACGTCATCATCGGTCGCCTCATCCCCGCCGGGACCGGCTTCAAGTCACGCTCGCACCAGGTTTGACCTCCAGCGATTTGCCCGCTACACTGTCACCTATGCCAACCGCCAATCAACTCATCCGGGCCGGCCGCCGCCAGAAGACGAGAAAGTCAAAGTCCCCGGCCCTCCACCGGAGCTTCAACTTCATCAAGAACCGGCCCATCCACTCTGACAAGGGCGCCCCGCTCAAGCGTGGGGTCTGTGTGGCAGTCAAGACGATGACGCCTAAGAAACCAAACTCGGCACTCCGGAAGATTGCCCGCGTCCGCTTGACGAGTGGTCAGGAAGTGACCGCCTACATCCCCGGTGAAGGACACAACCTCCAGGAGCACTCGGTGGTGCTCATTCGTGGTGGTCGAGTCAAAGATCTGCCTGGCGTCCGCTATCACGTGGTCCGGGGCGTCCTCGACACGAGTAGTGTCGACGGACGCAAGCAGTCTCGGTCAAAGTACGGCGCCAAGAGCGGCAAGTAGGACGAATGCGCGGCACCCGTTCAACAACCCGACGAATCCTGAAGCCTGACCAGCGCTACGGCTCGGTGGTGGTGGCCAAGTTTATCAACACCATCATGCATGGTGGCCAGAAGCGGACCGCTGAGCAGATCGTCTACCGGGCGTTCGGCCTGGCCGAGCAGGAGCTCAAGAAACCAGCCCTCGAGGTCTTCGAGCTCGCCATCAAGAACGTGTCGCCCTTGGTTGAAGTCCGATCCAAGCGCATTGGTGGTGCTACCTACCAGGTGCCAACCGAGGTCCGGACGGAGCGTAAAGTTGCCCTGGCGATGCGCTGGATCATTGGAGCGGCCCGGAACGCTCGGGGCAACACGATGGAACACCGTCTGGCCGCGGAGCTGAAACTCGCCAGTGAGAGTCAAGGCGCGGCCATCGGTCAGCGGGATGCGATGCACCGAATGGCAGAAGCCAACAAGGCGTTTGCGCACTACGCGCGTTTCTAGCAGCGCGCCATAGGTCCTCGAGGACCTATATGACCGATAGGACCTCTATGCCCCGAGAATACCCACTCGAGAAAACCCGGAACATCGGGATTGCGGCCCACATCGATGCTGGCAAAACCACCGTCACCGAACGGATCCTTTTCTATACCGGCAAGAAGCACAAGATCGGCGAAGTCCACGAGGGCGAGGCCGAGATGGACTGGATGGAACAAGAGCGTGAGCGGGGCATCACCATCACCTCAGCCGCCACGACCGCGTTCTGGGCCCCCACCACCGATCCTGCCAACAAGCACCGCATCAACATCATCGACACCCCTGGCCACGTCGACTTCACCGTGGAGGTGGAGCGATCACTGCGGGTACTCGACGGTGCCGTCGTGGTCTTTGACGGCGTGGCTGGGGTAGAACCCCAGTCAGAGACGGTCTGGAGACAGGCTGATAAGTACCAGGTGCCGAGGATCTGCTTCATCAATAAGCTTGATCGGACCGGTGCCGACTTCTTCCGCTCCTACCAGTCAATCCTGGATCGACTCGGTGCCAATGCCATCCCAATCCAACTCCCCATCGGGACCGAGGGCGAGTTCATGGGCCTCATCGATCTCATCCGGGAGCGATCGTATCGCTTTACCAATGAACTCGGGACCGATATTGAGGAGGGGGATGTCCCAGCGGAACTGGTTGACCAAGTGGCGACTTGGCGCGAGAAGCTCATGGAGAAGGTTGCGGAGCTCGATGACGCGCTCCTTGAAAAGTACCTGGCCGGGACACCGCTCAGCGTCGAGGAGATTATCGCCGCCCTCCGGGCCGGAACGGTGACGAATCGAATCATCCCGGTCCTGACTGGCTCGGCGCTCAAGAATAAGGGCGTCCAGCTTCTCTTGAATGCCGTGGTTGACTTCCTGCCGAGTCCGCTCGACGTCCCACCGGTCAGTGGGGTGAATCCCAAGAATCCCGATGAGTCGATTGAGCGAACCGCGAGCGATGCCGAGCCGTTCGCTGCGTTGCTCTTCAAGATCGCTGCTGACCCCTTTGTGGGCAAGCTCGCCTTCATTCGAGTCTACTCGGGCACACTCACTGCGGGGTCCTACGTGCTCAATGCCACAACGGGTTCTAAGGAGCGGATTGGCCGGATCCTCCGGATGCACGCCAACCAGCGCGAAGAGGTCAAGGAGCTCTCAGCCGGTGACATCGCTGCGGTGGTTGGGTTGAGCGGCAAAACCGGCGACACGCTCGCTGACCTCGACCACCCAGTCCTGCTGGAGAACATTACCTTCCCTGAGCCGGTCATCTCCGTGGCCGTTGAGCCAAAGTCCAAGGCAGACCAGGAGAAAATGGGCATGGCGCTCTCTCGCCTGGCGGATGAGGATCCAACCTTCCGAGTCCGAACGGATGAGGAAACGAGCCAGACGATCATTGCGGGCATGGGCGAGCTCCACCTGGAGATCATCGTCGATCGGATGAAGCGGGAGTTCAAGGTGGAGGCGACCGTTGGCCAGCCTCAGGTCGCCTATCGAGAGACCATCCGCCGCCCAGCAACGGGCGAGGGGAAGTTTATTCGCCAGACCGGTGGTCGAGGCCAGTACGGCCACGCCGTCGTCGACATTGAACCGCTGACGGAAGAGGATCGAACAGAGCATCCCGGCGAGCACTTCCTCTTTGAGAATGGGATTGTTGGTGGCGTCATCCCCAAGGAGTACATTGCGCCGGTTGAGAAGGGAATCAAGGAGGCCATGACGCGAGGCATCGTGGCTGGCTACCCAGTCATTGACCTCAAGGCCAAGCTCTACGACGGCTCCTACCACGACGTGGACTCCTCGGAGATGGCGTTCCAAGTTGCCGGATCGATGGCCTTTCAGGCCGCCGCCAAGAAAGCCGATCCCGTGCTCCTGGAGCCCGTCATGCTGGTTGAGGTCGTCACGCCGGAGGAGTTCCTCGGGGACGTCATGGGTGATCTCAATAGCAAACGAGGGCGCATCGAGGGATCAGACGATCGCGGCAATGCCAAGGTGATCCGGTCTAAGGTGCCGCTCGCCACCATGTTCGGCTACGCCACCCAGCTTCGGAGCATGACGCAGGGCCGCGCCAGCTACTCGATGGAGTTTGACCGGTACGAGGAAGTGCCGCGGAACGTCCAAGAAGAGATCGTCGCTGGCCGGACGAAGTAGCTCGCCCCGTGAACGGACCGGTTGTTCCCAGGGAGCTGGTCGGCTATACTCAATCTTCACTCCCGGTTTGACAGAGTGAACGAAGTTCGATAGCATCACGCCCGACTACTAAGGGGCGCGAGTAAGCATGAAGGAGTGCCATGGCTGAAAAGTTTGCACGGACCAAGCCACACGTCAACGTTGGGACGATTGGTCACGTTGACCACGGCAAAACCACCACCACGGCCGCGATCCTGAAGACCTTGGCCGCCAAGGGCTTCACGGCGGACAACAAGGCGGTTGATCAGATCGACAACGCACCGGAAGAGAAGGAGCGCGGGATCACGATCTCGGTGGCGCACGTCGAGTACGAGAGCGAGAAGCGCCACTACGCCCACGTCGACTGTCCGGGACATGCCGACTACGTCAAGAACATGATCACCGGGGCGGCCCAGATGGACGGCGCCATTCTCGTGGTCTCAGCGGCCGATGGCCCGATGCCGCAGACCCGCGAGCACATTCTCTTGGCCCATCAAGTGGGCGTGCCGGAGATTGTCGTCTACCTCAACAAGTGCGATCAAGTTGACGATCCAGAGCTGCTTGATCTGGTTGAGATGGAAATTCGCGAACTCCTGACCAAGTACGAGTACGACGGCGAGAAGGTGAAGATCATCCGCGGCTCCTCGCTCAAGGCCCTGGAAGGGGATGCGGACGCCCAGACCAAGATCATGGAGCTCGTGGCCGCACTGGACGACTCGATCCCTGAGCCAGCCCGAGAGACCGACAAACCCTTCCTCATGCCAGTCGAGGACGTCTTCTCCATTAAGGGTCGTGGGACCGTTGCCACGGGACGCGTCGAGCGGGGCGTGGTCAAGGTCAACGACGAGATTGAGATCGTGGGCATTCGACCAACCAAGAAGGTCGTGGTGACGGGCGTCGAGATGTTCCGCAAGGAACTCGACCAAGGTCAAGCCGGTGACAACGTTGGGATCCTCCTGCGTGGCATTGAGCGCGAGGATATCGAGCGCGGCCAAGTCCTGGCCAAGCCAGGTTCGATGACCCCCCACACCGAGTTTTCGGCCGAGGTCTACATTCTGACCAAGGAAGAGGGTGGCCGACACACACCTTTCTTCAAAGGCTACAAGCCGCAGTTCTACATTCGGACGACCGACGTGACCGGCGAAGTCGAACTACCAGAGGGCACCGAGATGGTCATGCCCGGCGACACGATTACCTTTAAAGTCAAACTCCTCGTCCCCGTTGCCGTCGAGCAAGGGATGCGCTTTGCCATCCGCGAGGGCGGGAAGACCGTCGGCGCTGGCGTCGTGACTGAGATCCAGAAGTAAGCCTGCTCCCGCACCTTCCCACCATGGCTAAGAAGACCACGACTGACGAGCAACCGGGCCAGCGGATTCGCATCCGACTGAAGGCCTACGACTACCGTGTCATCGATCAGTCGGCGCGTCGGATTCTTGAGACCACAAAGCGGACCGGGGCAACGGTCAACGGACCGATTCCGCTCCCAACGGAGATCAAGAAGGTGACCGTCCTCCGCTCCACGTTCAAGCACAAGGACGCCCGGGAGCAGTTTGAGCAGCGGATTCACAAGCGACTGATCGACGTCCTTAGCCCCACCCCCAAGACGATCGATGCGCTCATGAGTTTGGACCTGCCTGCGGGTGTGGATATTGAAGTCAAGACCTAGGGCGTAACCGCCACTTGACCGTCAGAGAGGCCACTGCCCACACAAGCCCCAGTGCAATGAGGTACCACCCCAGCATCTGCTCTGGTGTCCAGGCTTGCCGCCCGGCCGCCCCCAGGATGAGTGTGGTGTACCAGCTGGTGACTGAGAGCGCCCCCGGGAAGACACCAGCCAAGACCAGCGTCCGTAACTTGGGCGTCCGATCCTGCCAGTCAGCTTTGGTCAGGGCGTCAATGCGTGGCAGCAGGAAGCGCCCCATCAGCACCCCGTTGATCGTCAGAACGGCTACGAGGAACAGCTTTGTGAGGACCTTCTCACTCTGCATCACCCAACTGGTACTCAGGGCCATATAGAGAGCGGAGCCAAGAATGAGCACCAGTCCCAACCAGACGAGGAGCGTGTAGGCCCGAGCGCTCTTTTGGTAGGCGACCCCGATGTCCCCATCGCCAATGGCCCGTACGAGCGTCAGATCGTTGATCGTCACGGCCCCAGCTCCGAGCACCGTCCCAATCACGTGCAGAATGATAGCGATCGTCATGCATGCCTTTCTTCGTCTCTACGGTACCACCGGCGAACTGCCTCTGAGAAGGGGAGGATCCAGAGGAAGTAGCGAAGGTGAACGAGTCGGAGGAGCCAGTAGGCGAGGTGGCCAACGAGTGGTCGGCCAATCGTAGAAACGGCCCAGTGACCGCGGACCGGCACAATGAAGCCAGGATGATCAATCACCAATGGCACGAGTGGCTGCCCGCGAATGTGACGGATAAGGTTCGCTGCTGCTGCCGAACCCTGGGCGTAGGCATTCTGGATAGTCAGAGGACACTCTGTCTTGGATCGTCCTCCGCTTGGCCCGGCGTTGTCGCCAATCGCAAACACGTCCGGATCGTTGGGTAGCTGGAGCATCCGATTGACCGGGATGCGCCCACCGTCTCCGAGCAGATCGGCTCCAACCCTGGGGTTCGTACGCACGCCACCGGTCCAGATGAAGACAGGAGACTGGTGAGTGTCGCCGCTCGTGAGGGTCACGGTGTGGGCGGTGACGGATGCAATCCGGCTCTGAAGCAAGATTTCAATCCGTCGGTACTGACCAAGCCGGACGTGTGCCGCCCGGGAGACCCAGTCTGGGAAACCGGGGAGGAGACGGTCCTCTGCCTCGACCAGTTTCACCACAAAGCGACCCTCCCCATCGCCCAAGCGCTGGGCGAGGTGCTTGAGGTGACGGTGGACCTCCCCAGTCAGCTCAACCCCAGTCGTCCCCGCCCCTCCAATCACCACCTGAAACAGTGCGGTGGGCTGAGCGCTGGCCAGGAAGTCACGGTACTGCGCCTCAGTTTCGGCCCGGATTCGCTCCGCATCCGCGTAGGTTTTGAGTGGGAGCGCATGCGCAGCGATCCCCGGGATTCCGCAGTCATTCGAGACGCTGCCAAGCGCCACCACGAGGTAGGCGTAGGTAAGGTTCACTCGGTTCGTCAGGCGGATCTGGTGTCTGGTTCGATCAATCGTTTGGACCTCGCCATGCACCAAGTCAACGGGCCAGCCGTGGAAGATCGAGGCAAGCGGGATTTTTAATCCATGGACTGGCGATCCAGTACTCGCCCGCTCGTAGAGCCATGGGGTGAAGAGGTGGTACGTGTTCCGGTCGACGAGGACAATCCGGTGGTCAGCCAACTCGTCCTGCCGGGCCGCCAGATCGAGGGCCGCCCGAACCCCCGCAAACCCAGCCCCCAGAATGACGATGTTCTTTGGTGCGTCGGTCATAGACTCAGTCTAGCAAAGTGACTCCCTTGTCGGAGTCGTTTGGGAAGGGTACAATCTCGGCCATCCGGGCCTGTAGCTCACTTGGTAGAGCGCTTCCATGGCATGGAAGAGGTACGGGGTTCGAATCCCCGCAGGTCCACCAA
>JACQIO010000015.1 GCA_016198415.1 Candidatus Berkelbacteria bacterium
GAGCGGGATCGAGCGGATCCAGCGAGTGGTTGAGTAGTGTGGTGCCCTTGGAGGGAGTCGAACCCCCAACCTTTCCCTTAGGACGGGACTGCTCTGTCCGTTGAGCTACAAGGGCAAGAAGAGTAGATTGTACCGACACCTCCTGATAGAATCAACGCGGCTTCGGGGTGTAGCGCAGTTGGTAGCGCGCAGCGTTCGGGACGCTGAGGTCCCGGGTTCGAGTCCCGGCACCCCGACCACTCCGCTCTGAGGGCTTCGCGTGGCGCAGCCACGCCTCTGTACCACTCTGGTATACTGGAGACACGATGTCACCATCCAAGCAACTTGTGGAGCTGAGCACCTGGAGCATCGTCAAGGTCTTTGGCCTGCTCTTCCTTGTTCTCCTCCTGTGGAAGATTCTCGACATCATTGCGCTCTTGTTCGTGACGGTCATTCTGGTGGCGGCTCTCAGTCCGATTGCTGGCTGGATGGCCAGGAACCAGATCCCGCGAACCCTTGCCGTCCTCCTCATCTACGTGGTCCTCTTCTTCCTCTTTGCCTTCCTTGTCACGCTGCTCCTCCCACCGCTCATTGAGCAGATCAAAGCACTCGCCTCTACCTTCCCCGCTCTGGTTGGGTCGATCAGCCCACTCTATGAGTTTGTCCTTGAAACGAACGCCCAGGAGCTGCTTCAGTCCCTGAGTTCGGGTCTGAGTAGCTTCACCCAAGGTGTCTTCTCAGCTGCTGCCCAGCTCTTTGGTGGCGCCATCTCAACGCTGACGGTGTTCGTCCTCAGTTTCTACATGTTGGTTGAAGAGAAGAAGACTCGGGACTCACTGATTCTGCTCTTGCCTTCGGACAAGGTAAAACCGGTTGTTCGGCTCTTGGATCGGATTGGCGATACACTCGGTCGCTGGCTCCGAGGGCAAATGTCACTGAGCGTCATTATGGGCATCCTGACCTTCATTGGTCTGGCCATCCTCAATGTCCAATACGCCTTGACCCTTGCCGTCCTGGCTGGGATTGCCGAGATCGTCCCGGTCGTTGGTCCCGTGGTCGCGGGTGGTGCTGCCGTCCTGGTGGCCTACGCGAGTGGCTCGTGGCAATTGGCGGTTGCCGTCCTGATTTTCTTCATCGTCTTACAGCAGCTTGAGGGTCATCTGCTCGTGCCCAAGGTGATGGAGAGTGCCGTTGGACTCTCGCCCATTCTTGTCATTATTGCGCTGGCGATCGGCGCCAAGCTCGCGGGGGTCGTTGGGGCGGTCCTGGCAGTCCCCTTGGCTGCCACGCTAGCCGTCCTGCTCCGAGAGTGGCCTCGCCTGACACACTCTAGCCCCTAGCCCGACCGTGAGTCGACTCTCAGAACGTCCGCTTGTCGGCGTAGGATTCGTGGGATATACTGACGTCCGACTTCCTGGATCTAGCTGCATGGATCGTAACAATGCGGGCTCGTAGCTCAGTTGGTTAGAGCGCTACCTTGACATGGTAGAGGTCTGCAGTTCGAGTCTGCACGAGCCCACCACGTGACTGCGGACGACGCTATGGAGCGTCGTTGTGTTGTGTCCGAATGACTCGGTCTTCCGTCACAATCACATCCATCTGCTGGTCGTGCGCCTCGTTGGGGATCTCGGACAGGAGTTGGATCTGATAGGCGGGGGCGATCGATACCGCTCCTGAATGAGCGGTCAAGAATCGGTCGTAGTGACCGTAGCCCGAACCAAGGCGATCGCCGCGTTCGGTGTACGCTAGGCCCGGAACAATGATCGCATCAATCGGTCCGGTGTATCGTCCCCCTCCGATGGGTGAGCAGCGGCCATAGCCGTTGATCTCAATCTCTGACCAATCGGCCAGCGGGAAGGACTCGAGCTCGTTCGCTCCTGAGAGGACGGGGACCAGGACCGTTTTTCCCTGGCTCCAGAGTGACTCAATCAGTGCCCGAGTTTCAACCTCCTGACGCACCGCCACGTAGACATGGAGAGTGCGGCTGTTGCGGATCTCAGGAAGCTTGAGGAGCTGGTGTTGGATCTTGGCTGATCGCCGGTTCACCTCACTGGCCCGCAGACGATCCCGGGACGCTCGGAGATTGATCCGAAGCTGTGACTTGGTGAGCATGGCGAATTCAGTGTAGACAATCCGAGGTCACATTGACCATACTGAGCAAGACTGGATACTGCCGACAAGACAGCCTGGAGGTGCGATGAGTGTTTGGAATGTCATCATTATTGGTTCGGGGCCAGCCGGACTGACCGCTGCTCTCTACGCCGCTCGGGCGGAGCTCAAGCCCCTGGTTCTGGGCGGAGTCGAGGCTGGTGGGCAACTCATGCTGACGACGGCCGTTGAGAATTTCCCAGGATTCGAGAGTATTCAGGGGCCTGAGCTGATGCAGAAGCTGACGGCCCACGCACAGAAGTTTGGGGCCGAGGTGATCCGGAAGAACGCAACCAGGATTGATTTTGGTGCCCGCCCATTCAAGATCTGGTCAGGCGAGGAGTCGTACCAGGCCAAGTCGGTCATCATTGCCACGGGTGCGTCAGCCCAGTGGCTCGGTCTTGAGTCGGAAACGCGACTGCGAGGCCATGGTGTCTCGAGTTGCGCCACCTGCGACGGGTTCTTCTTCAAGGGAAAGCGGGTGATCGTGGTGGGAGGTGGCGACACTGCACTCGAGGATGCAACTTTTTTGACGAAGTTCGCTACACAGGTCACGATCGTTCATCGTCGAGATGTCCTCCGGGCGTCAAAGCCGCTCCAGCGGAGAGCCGAGCAGAACGACGCGATCTCATTCAAGTGGAACCGTCAGGTTGTCGAAGTCCTCGGTGAAGATCGTGTGACCGGTGTCCGGCTCAGGGATACCACGAGCGGTGAAGAGGAGACCATTGAGACCGACGGACTCTTTGTTGCGATTGGCCACAAGCCGAACACCGAACTCTTTGCTGGTCGGATTGAGTTGGATGCGAAGGGGTACATTGTTGCCACGCACGCTGGTACACATCACACAACAACGAACGTCGATGGCGTCTTTGTGGCCGGTGACGTCGAAGACGCTCGCTACCGCCAGGCGATTACCGCTGCTGGTGCTGGCTGCAAGGCAGCCATGGATGCCGAGCGGTGGCTCGCCGAGCGCGGGGAAGTTGAACGTCGGACTATGTTATACGGTCAGTAGCCTCGCCCCGGCTCCGTGATCCTGAATCAGTTGCTCGGCAATGGCGTTCTCAATCCGCTGCTGGATGAGGCGCCGGAGAGGACGGGCACCAAAGATCGGCTGGTGGGCATCCTGGAGCACCTTGGCGAGCGTTTCGGGTTTGACGTGGAGTGAAAAGCCCCGCCGCTCCAGACGCTGCTTGAGTGTGCCCAGCTCTCGGGCTGCGATCTGTTCGAGGCTGGCTGGGCTGAGTGGCTGGAAGGCAATAATCGCATCAAACCGGTTGAGGAGCTCTGGGCGGAAAAACTCAACCAAGAGGGGGAGGAGACGCGTTCGGAGAAACGTTTCTTCTTTGAGCAGCTCGCCATTTTCTGACGCAGCGACAATCTCATGGAGTCCGATGTTACTCGTGGCAATCACCACGGTCTGACGGAAATCGGCGGTCTGGCCTTGGCCATCGGTCAGGCGCCCATCATCGAGCAGCTGGAGGAAGACATCAAAGACTTTGGGGTGTGCTTTCTCAATCTCATCGAGGAGAACGAGTGAGTAGGGCTGTTCACGAACGGGCTTGGTGAGCTGGCCGCCCTCCTCGTACCCAACGTAGCCCGGTGGGGCGCCGATCAGGCGGTGGACGGTGTGCCCCTCAGAGAATTCAGACATATCCAGGCGGATGAAGGCTCGGTTGTGCTGGTACAGGACGCTACTGACGGTCTTGGCCAACTCCGTTTTTCCCACCCCAGACGGTCCCAAGAAGAGAAAGCTGGCAATCGGGCGGGTGGTATCTCTCAGTCCCACGCTGGCTCGTTGGAGCGTTCGAGCGACCATCCCAACGGCATGATCCTGCCCGAGGATCCGCTTACGAAGCTCCTCTGACAAGCGGAGCACTCGCTGACTGACATCTCCAGACAGCGCGTGCTTGGGGATCGATCGCTGTTCGCTGATGTACTCGTGGACGGCATCGAGGCTGGGCGAGGCACCGCGCTGGCGTGCAAGGTCTGCACCAGCCTGCCAAAGGCGCTGGGCAATTCCCGGCCGACCCTCCTTAGGGAAATGTTCCTCGGCCAAACGAGTGAGTTCCTGGATATCTCCGGTGATACCTTCGCCCTGGAGCGTGTGCTTCGTCTCTTCGAGTGTCATCTCTGGCAGGTAGACGCTCGTGAGGAGTGAGCGTAAGACCGGACTCAGGTTGAGGAGTAGGGCTGCCTCATCAGTGCTGCCAATCAGGAGACAGCGCGCGCTGTAGACTGTGAGGAGCTCGTGGAGAAATCGGGAGAGGCGCCGGACCTCGGTGCGGTCGGCACCGTCGATCAGGAAGCCGAGTTGATCGATCACAATGATCGACTGGCTAATCTTTCCCTTTTGGCGCTCAAGCTCGTGGAAAAAGTCGGTGGCAGCCGCGGGCTCAAAGAGCGCGGTGGCACAGGTGGCACTGGAGAGCCAGAAGGTGCTTCGTCGCCCCATGCGTTGGCCCAGTCGACCCAGGTGATCGGCCAGGACGTGCTTGCCCACGCCGTGTTTTCCGGACAAGAGGACGTGCGTCGGGTTGGTTTGCTCAAAGGCTCTGAGTATACGGTCAACGACCGCTACCTGTGTAGCACTCAATGGCAGCAGTTTGCGTTGGGCATCACGTCGCTCAAACATGCGCTGATCCTCGAGTGCCCAGTGGCGCAATGAACTGGAGCGCCACCGCCAGAGAGCCAGGGATTGGCCTGAGCTTGAGGCCAGCGAGGTAGTGCGCGGTCAGGGCCAGGGTCATCGGCTGAGCACTCTCAGGCGCAATGACGAGTTGCTTGGGCTCCAAAGAAAGGCGCAGAGGACCAGGCGTCCCCAGTGTCAGCCTCCTGACGAGCTGATGAAGCCGGTAGGCCTCGACGCCCCGAAGAGCGAGATGCGCTTCCGTGGCCCGGATGGTAATAGACGGTGTGTGAGGCCCAGACAGTCGCTGAATGACTGATTCGAGCTCCTCCGTAGCTCCCCGGGTCGTCACAGTCAGCTCGCGTGATTGGTGACTGGTGCGAGTGAGGGGCTGAGCGCGGCGAGACAGGTTGACTGCGCGTCGGGTCTGAGTTGGAGCTGGAGACATGCTCAGCTGAGGATGAGTAAGGGGCAATCGATCCTGCTTCACTGCCGAGGGCGTACTTGATCGTGAGTCAACCCGGTGATCTCTGGTATGGCGCTCGGCTGATCGGGTGCCCATCGCGCCCGGATCTGTCGCCACCTGCACTGAAGCCGGACGCTCCTCGACCGCAGCCTTCTTCCGGAATTCAACAGGCACCCGAGTAGAGCCGCTGATCGCCGCCGATGGGTGCCCGGCAGACTCTCGCTGTTCGGTGGTGGGTGCTTGTTCTCGCTCTGCTGTGCGGCCTGAGACGTGCGTGTCTCCGCTGTGTCCCGCCGATTGCCGGAGCTTATCTGCCCGGCCTTGTTCGGTGATTGCTCGCCTACGCTCGGCACGACCGTGGACTATCTGGACCTGAGACACCGCCGTTCGCTCGATCGATTGCGTACCGATTTCCTGGGTTGGTTCAGGCGCAACTGCCGTCGTCATCCGTGGGTTGCCAACGAGTATCCGCTTTGGGGATTGAGGGAGCGGGACACGACGATCAGGGGCCGGCCGCTGCTCCTTGGTTTGTGGGACGGGGGGGCGGTTGGTAACGGAGGTGGAAAAGACCAAGGGTCTCGGGTTCATTGGCAAGAACGGCACTGGCTGTGGAGGAGCAGATCCCGGCGAGCGATCGCCGGGGAGGTCATGAACTTCTGCGGGTCGGTGGGGGAGAGGCGCGTGGGGCTGGAACGGCGGAGGTTCAGTCAGATCTACCGCAACTTCGAAGGCCGTGGCCTCCGGCGCAGTGGTGAGGCTCGGATGGGGGGAAAGAGGCAGCATCACCGTGTTGATTCCTGGTGAGCCGGGACCGGCGTGAGTCAGAACAGGCTCATGCAAAGATCGTGGGGGCAGCGCGGCCAGGTGTTCAAAGGGATTCTGTTTAGTGGGTACCGCCCTAGTCGGGACACGGACATCTCCAAGAATCACGGCGCGGGGTGTAGATTTCTGTGGACTTGGATCGGGGACGGACCGGGGTACCAAACGCCTGATCTTTTGAGATTCACGGTCGTTGGATGTATATGGACGAACCGACTCCTCGTCACTCGTGCCCAGATCCGGGGTACCGAGATCGTCCGGCTCGTGTCTCAACGCCTTCGGATGATCGAGTCCAAGCAAGGACAGGATATCCCAGGACTCGTGGAAACTTGGTGGGGGGTTCGCTGGGTCTGGTCGATCGGGAGGAGTGGGGGTTGATGGCGCTGCGATGACTGAGTCGTCGTCCGCGCTGTCGGCCGTAGCCGCTTCTGGGAGGAGGGGCAGCACCTCGGGCGTCAGTCCCCGTCCGGTGAAGGACACTGCCAGCTGCCCGGTTCGTTGGTAGTCCGTTTGACTCGGTGTCCCTTGGTTATCCCAAGGGAGGGTCCCCTGACCGGACGAAACGAGGTCGCGTACGAGTGACTCGTGGCGAAGGATCTCCTCAGGTTCGTTGTGGCTGCGGACCTGCTCGGTTAGGCTCGTCAGTCGATACTCCTCGATAAGGAGCCTGGCATCTTCGCCAGCGCGATATCGCTCCTCGATCTCCTCGAGATCGTTCGGCGTCAGAGGGTCTGGCTCGCGGAAGAAAAGCTGCCAGTCATGTTCCAGTGGGAGGAGGAGCATCGTGCCCTCAAAGAGCGAGGGGGTGTGCTCGCTCACCCCTTGTGCGACTTCCGAACCGGGCAGCGTGGGACGAACGAGCGTGAAGTGGTGGACAAGACGCCGGTCCTGCGTATCTAAGGCGAGGTAGGCGGTCCGGCCGCTCTCTTGATCAACTAAGGTGCTTCCCTCACGCACCAGTTGCTCTAAGGCGCTTCGCTCGCGCCGCTCCCTGTCTGGGGAAGGTGGGGTGACAAAGATCGGTTGCAGGAGTTCGTGGCCAGGATGGGCGTTGGTTTCCAGAATCGGGCAGAGTGCCAACAGGGAGACGCGGTCAGGCTCAGGGAGTGCCGAGAACCGGAGGAGCTGAGACTGGGCGTCACGATGCACCAGGAGATGCTGTTGGTAGGCAATCACCTCGCCCGGCAGCGTTGGGCTGTGTTCAGGCGACCGGTCACATCCCACTATCTCGGATTGGGGGTCACTCTCAACGGCCCAGAGCAGCTCGGCCTCGGTCGAGCGCACTGGCTCGGACACGAGGGGCGAGACAGGTTCGGTTGTGCCGAACGCTCCCTGGACCTCAAGTTCCGTTTCCATCAAAAATCCCTCCACCGAAGAGAAGGGACACACCCATCACCTTCTGCTTCGGAAGGCTGACTATGGCTGTGTAGGGCTGGTAGCCTGACTTGTTCCTGATCAGCTGGCGCGAGCGAGCCGAACGGACATCACAGTTGCGGCACAGTGCCGGAATCTCACCGGACTTCCCCAATGGGTGACTGAGACCCTACGACGCTGGGTGAAGGTACTTTCTCACCGTACGCTTCCCAGAGGTGCTGTCAAGCGGACCGACCCTCGAAGATATAGAGGTAGAGGGCCGCTCGTCGGGACGTGGCGGGGATGACTCTGGCTGGCGCCTGATGAGGGAGTGGGAACGCATAGGAAATGACCCGTAACCCCGCCTTCGCCTCACGCACGAGCTTGTGCTCCAGCTTGGCCATGAACTTAGGGAGGAGGTAGCAGTAGACGACGTCTGCATTGCCCAGATCAATTCGGAGAATATGGTTGAGCTCAGTGGTCACGTACGGGTTCCGCCGATTCTTCCACCAGGATCGTACCGCCAGCAGAGGAGAGAGTTCAACGCCGTGGACGTGGCAGCCAGTCTGCTCCTGGATATAGCGCAACAGATTGCCGGTGCCGCTCCCCAACTCAACGAACCGGTCCCCAGGGGACAGGTCGGCCAGTTCCAGAATGAGCGGGAAGCAGAGCTCAACGGGTGTCCGAACAAACTGAGCCCCACCCAACACCGAGACGAGGGCTGAGAGTGCCAGAAACAGCAGAACCAGTGTCACCAGGGCAAAGAACATCAGGGTTGCGACTTCCATAGGATCCAGTATACCGAACCACTCCATACAAGAATCCCACCCTAGGGTGGGATTCTTGAGAGTGCGCCTGCCTGCCCTGCCTACCGGCAGGCAGGCGGCAAGGCAGGGGTGCGGAAGATCCACGGCCAGCGTTCCGTCCGTGATGCGGCGGTTCATCAAGCGACAAGACACTATGACTTGATCAAAAAACTCCACGCGCGTGGAGTTTTTTAGCTGGAGACCTCGACTGCAATCAGGCGTTTGTTGCGGAAGGCCTTGCCGGAGGATGATTTGAGATAGCGCTCAAACCCAAGAGCCCTCGCTTTTGAGTCGAACGCACAATAAAACACTAACTCATCTGGCTTGATTCGTTTTGTGGTGACAGTCGAAGATTGATAATGACGGGCGACTCTTGTCTTTAGATCACTTGAGTAACCCGTGTAGTATTGGCCATTTTCAAGTTTTAGAATGTAGACGTAGTGCATGAATCTATTGTAGCCCAACTTCGCCTGTTGGCTTCGCTGGGCACACTTCACCCCTCCATAGCTTCTCGAGCGCTGGCGCGCCACGCGAAGCCCCGGAGGGGCGAAGTGTGGTGGACCTGGGCGGAATCGAACCGCCGTCCGAAAGGAGAGACTGCGTGGTTGACGAGCGTAAGGTTGCTCCGCGTTACTTCGGTGACGCTACCCGGAGCGCTCTCGCGCCACCTACACTTGACGGGTGGACGCGGATCCAGAACGCGTCAGGTGGACGCTCTGGTCGCGGCAGTCGTTTAAGCGACTGCGAGCGCTGGAAGACGGAACGCCGAAGCGACCGTGTCCCAAACGTTCTTAGCTACTTTGGCATGTAGTGTGCCGACAGAAAGATTTACGAGGAAACTGTCGTTCCTCGGCTCGAGCTCAACACTCTCTGTACCCTTCCGTCGATGCCAGATCAGGCCCATGAGCA